>JBBQSX010000068.1:0-16631 GCA_038213545.1 Burkholderiales bacterium | reverse complement strand
GGCGTCCACCACCACGTCCAGTCCGTCGCGGAACGGGAAGAAGGCGTCGCTGGCCACCGCCGTGCCCTGCAGGGAGAGCTTGGCATGGCCTGCCTTGATGCTCGCGATGCGGGCCGAGTCGAGCCGGCTCATCTGGCCCGCACCCACACCCATGGTCATGCCGTCCTTGCAGAACACGATGGCGTTGGACTTGACGAACTTGGCCACAGTCCAGGCGAACATGAGGTCGTCGAGCTGCTGCTCGGTGGGCTGCAGTTTCGTCACGACCTTGAGGTCGGCACGCTTGAGCACGTGGTTGTCGGCCGACTGCATGAGCAAGCCCGAGCCGACGCGTTTGATGTCGGTGAGGTTCAGGCCTTGGTCCCAGGCGGTGGAGCCGCCAGGCGGCAGCGCGATTTCGAGCACGCGCACATTGGCTTTGGCCTTGAGAACTTCGAGAGCCTCGGGCGTGTAACCCGGCGCCATCAGCACTTCAACGAATTGCTTGCTGATGGCCAGCGCGCCCGCGCCATCGAGCACGCGGTTGAGCGCGATGATGCCGCCGAAGGCACTGGTGGGGTCGGTCTGGAAGGCCTTGCTGTAGGCCTCGAGCGCGTCCTTGCCCACGGCCACGCCACAGGGGTTGGCGTGTTTGACGATCACGCAAGCGGGCACATCGAAGCTCTTCACACATTCCCACGCCGCGTCAGCGTCGGCGATGTTGTTGTAGCTGAGTTCCTTGCCCTGCAGCTGCTTCCCGGTCACCAGCGAGCCGGGCGCAGGGTGCAGATCGCGATAGAACGCGGCGGTCTGGTGCGGGTTCTCGCCGTAACGGAGGTCTTGCAGTTTCACGAAGCGGCCGTTGGCCTGAGCGGGGTATTCGCTGCGTGTGGGCACAGCAGCTGCGGCGTCGAACGTGATGCTGGAGAGGTAATCGCTGATGGCGCCGTCGTAGTTGCTGATGCGGTTGAACGCGGCGACCGACAGGGCGAAGCGTGTCGCATCGCTGACTTTGCCGCTGGTCTTGAGTTCGTCGATCACGCCGGCGTACTGCGATGCGTCGGTCAGCACCGCCACGTCTTTCCAGTTCTTGGCCGCGCTGCGCACCATGGCCGGGCCGCCGATGTCGATGTTTTCGATGGCGTCGTCCAGTGTGCAGCCAGGCTTGGCCACGGTGGCTTCGAAAGGGTAGAGGTTGACGATCAGCAGGTCGATGGTGTCGATGCCGTGGGTCTTGAGCGCAGCCATGTGCTCAGGCACATCGCGCCGGGCCAGCAGGCCACCGTGCACCTTGGGGTGCAGCGTCTTCACGCGGCCGTCCAGCATTTCAGGAAAGTTGGTGACCTCGGCCACCTCGGTCACGGGCAGGCCTTGCTCGGCGAGCAGTTTGGCGGTGCCGCCGGTGGAGATGAGGGACACGCCCAAACTGTGCAGGGCCTGGGCGAGTTCGACGATGCCGGTCTTGTCGGAAACGGAAATGAGTGCGCGCATGAACAGGGTCTTGGTGGTTTTTGAAAGGGGACGGGCTCAGTCGATCAACTTGTGTTCAAGCAACTTCTTGCGCAGCGTGTTGCGGTTCAGCCCCAGCCATTGCGCCGCACGCGACTGGTTGTGTTGCGCCTGTTCCATCACCACCTCCAGCAGCGGTTTTTCGACCGCCTTGACCAGCATGTCGTGCAGGTTGGCCGGGTCGGTGCCGTTGAGGTCGTGGAAGAATTCTTCCATGCTGGCACGCACACACTCGTGCAATTTGTTCTGTTTCATGCGGCCAGTTTCCAGTCGTCTGTCGAAGTTGTTGTTCTTGGGCTGGACCAGGCGTCCAGGCTGTCGCTCACGCAGCGCAGTTGTTCGTCCACCGTGGTGGTGGTGTTGACACGGGCGCGAAACACCGCTGCAGCATCCGCAGGCAACGGCAGCGACTGCGCGTACCACCCCAGGTGTTTGCGTGCGCTGCGCACGCCGGTGAATTCGCCGTAGAGGTCGTAGTGGTCGTGCAGGTGGTCCAGCAGCCACACACGCACATCGGCCAGATCGGGCGGCGGCAGGTGCTCACCGGTGGCGAGAAAGTGTGCGATCTCGCGAAAGATCCAGGGCCGGCCTTGCGCGGCGCGGCCGATCATGATGGCGTCGGCACCCGTTCGGCGCAGCACCTCGCGCGCCTGCTCGGGGCTGTTGATGTCGCCGTTGGCCACGACCGGAATGCGCACGCGGCTCTTGATGTGGGCCACGGTGTCGTGCTCGGCCTGGCCCTTGTAGCCCTGTTCGCGCGTGCGGCCATGCACGGTGAGCATCTGCACGCCGGCGGACTCTGCCGCGAGTGCGAGCGTGGGCGCGTTGCGCACACTCGCGCACCAGCCGGTGCGCATCTTGAGCGTCACGGGCACACCGTGCGGCTCGCACGCGGCCACCACAGCCTGAACGATTTCCATGGCCAGGGCTTCGTCCTGCATGAGCGCGGAGCCGGCCCATTTGTTGCAGACCTTCTTGGCCGGGCAGCCCATGTTGATGTCGATGATCTGGGCGCCGCGGTCGATGTTGTAGCGCGCAGCGTCGGACATCATCTGCGCGTCGGTGCCGGCGATCTGGACCGCTATCGGCGCGGCCTCACCCTCGTGGTTGGCGCGGCGCGAGGTCTTCAGACTGTCTTGCAGGTCGGGACGCGAGGTCACCATCTCGCTGACCGCATAACCCGCGCCGAGCCGTTTGCAGAGCTTGCGGAACGGCCGGTCCGTCACCCCCGCCATGGGCGCGACGAACAGGGCATTGGGCAGGGTGAAGGCCCCGAGTTGCATGGCGGTGGGAGAATGGGCTGGTTGAACGTGGTCTTCGCAGGCCCGGCCAATGCAGGGTACGAAGGAGCGCGATTCTACCTGCCTGTTTTTTCAGCAGGCGATATCCGGACCCTTGCTTTCGCATTTCACACAACACCACGCACCAAGCCACCCCCAACGCCGACGATGGGCGTTTTTTTCTGCTACGCATGCCCGACTGGTTCAACCACCTGATGCAACTCCTGGCGCTGCCCGAATACGGGTTGAGCACTGTGTTCGTGGTGGCCTTCGTCTCGGCCACGCTGCTGCCCATGGGTTCGGAACCTGCGGTGTTCGGCCTGATCAAGCTCAACCCCGAGCTGTTCTGGCCAGCCATCCTAGTGGCCACCGCAGGCAACACACTGGGCGGCGCCTTGAGCTGGGCCATGGGCCTGGGCACGCACAAAGCGGTGGACCGTGCGCGCGGGCACCATGTTGATGTTCGTGCGCTGGCCTGGCTGGAGCGCTTCGGCCCCAAGGCGTGCCTGATGTCCTGGCTGCCGGTGGTGGGCGATCCGCTGTGCGCGGTGGCAGGCTGGATGAAGTTTCCCTTCTGGCCCTGCCTGGCCTACATGGCCATCGGCAAGTTCGCCCGCTACCTCACCATGACGTCGGCGCTGCTGTGGTTCTTTCCCGGCGTTTACCACGGATGAGCACCCTCGCATCGCCTTTGCCGCGCGCCCTCTGGGCCCTGATGGTCGGCAACTTCGTGATCGGCACCGGCGTGATGGTGGTGCCCGGCACGCTGAACGACATCAGCCAGTCGTTGGGGGTTTCCATCCCGCAGGCAGGCCAGCTCATCACCGCCGCGGCCATCCTCATGGGGGTCGGAGCGCCCGCCTTTGCCAGCCTGGTCGCGGGCTGGGACCGTCGCCGTTTGCTCACGCTGTCGTTGCTCTGGTACGGCCTGCTCACCGCCACCTGTGCGCTGGCGCCGAGCTACACCACTCTGCTGCCGCTGCGCGTGCTGGCCGTCATCTCGCCGGCCGTGTTCACGCCGCAGGCCGCAGCCTGCGTGGGTCTGCTGGTGCGGCCCGATCAGCGCGGACGCGCCATCACCTTCGTGTTTCTCGGCTGGTCGGTAGCCTCGGTCATGGGGATGCCGCTGTCAGCCTGGATCGGCGGCACGCTGGGCTGGCGCTGGGCGTTCGGCCTGGTGGCCGTGATGTCGGTGGCCAGCGCAGCCTGGGTCTGGCGCGAGATGCCCAATGGCATCAAACCCGCGGCCTTGTCGCGACAGGCCTGGCAGGCCACCCTGGGCTCTGCGCCGCTGATGCTGGCCGTGGGCGTGACACTGCTCTCGGCGTTTGGGCAATTCACGCTGTTCTCGTATTTCGCGCCCTACTTCTTTCAGACACTGGGGCTGGGGGGCGGTGCGCTGTCGCTCATGTTCCTGTGGTTCGGCGCTTTTGGTCTGGCGGGCAACGTGGGCATGTCGCGCTGGATCGACCGCATCGGTGCGCCACGCGCCGCGTTCATCTCGCTGGGCTTGATCGTGCTCAGCCTGCTGATCTGGCCGCTGGGCCAGGGCGGTGTGTGGCAACAGGCACTGGTGCTGGTGCCGTGGGCGCTGGGCTGCTTCGCGGTGAACTCGGCGCAGCAGGCGCGGCTGGTGCACATCTCACCGGCGCTGGCACCCGCCACAGTGGCGCTCAACACCTCGGCCATGTACGGTGGTCAGGCCATGGGCGCGGCCTTGGGTGGGCTGATGATTGCTCAGGGCCGAATGCTCAGTCTCAATGAGGTGGGCCTGGTGGTGCTGGCGTTCGCCATGGCCTTGAGTGTGTGGGCTGCCCGTGCGCACACGGGATCGCCCGATCAGAAGCGTTCGTAAGGCAACAAGTAGCGCCACTCGCCGACCGGCAGCCCAGCCAGGGAAATGCGGCCGAGCCGCAGCCGGCGCAAGGCGGTGAGCTGAAGGCCGGCGCGTTCACACAGGTGCGCCACCTGACCCGGTCGGTTGCCCTTGATGGCCAAGCGCACGCGCAGTTCGCTCTGCCAGCTCGCGCGCGCCGAGGGCACAGCCCAGCCGTCAAAAAACAACGCCTTGCCCAAGGACTTGAGCACAGCCTCGCGCCGGGCTTCATCTTCCAGCACGGGATCGGCCGTCACCTCGGCCAGCCACTCGTGTTCGAGCTGTCCCGCGTCGTCGGTCATCTTGCGCGCCACGCTCGGGTTCTGCGTGAAGACCATCAGGCCGCTGGCCTTGGTCCCCAGCGGCGACACCGGCAGCAGTTTGTGCAGGTGCGCCTTGAGCGGGCGCACGCCGGAGCGGTCGCCCTTGAAACGGTTGCTGCCGGTGAACCACTTGGCGGCGAGCGCGTCGGGCAGCAGCGGCTCGTCGGGCAGCACCCGGTTGGCCGGCTTGTGCCAGATCAGCGTCATGGACTCCAGCGGTTCCAGTTTGGCCTTGGGGTCGAGCTGCACGGTCTGCTGGTCGCGCACGCGCTCCATGGGCTCTTCCACCACCACACCGTCCACCCGCACCCAGCCACCAGCAATGTAGTTTTCGGCGTCGCTGCGAGAGCACGGCAGTTGCGCCGCCAGGCGCTTGGCCAGGCGCTGCGGTTCGGGCTGGCCGGGTTGGGTCATGGCGGCGTTCAGCTGCTGAACAGGAAGTTCATCACGTCGCCATCCTTGACGACGTACTCCTTGCCTTCGGCGCGCATCTTGCCCGCGTCCTTGGCGCCCTGCTCGCCCTTGAAGTTGATGAAGTCGTCAAAGGCGATGGTCTGGGCGCGGATGTAGCCCTTCTCGAAATCGGTGTGGATCACGCCGGCCGCCTGCGGGCCGGTGTCGCCCACATGGATGGTCCAGGCACGCACTTCCTTGACGCCGGCGGTGAAGTAAGTCTGCAGGCCCAACAGCTGATAAGCCGCGCGGATCAGCCGGTTCAGACCGGGTTCGTCCTGACCCAGCTCCTTCAGAAACTCCAGCCGGTCGGCATCGTCCATTTCGGAGAGCTCGGCTTCGATCTTGGCGCAGATGGCGACCACCGGCGCGTTCTGCTTCGCTGCGAATTCGCGCAGGCGGTCCAGGAACGGGTTGTTCTCGAAGCCGTCTTCCGACACATTGGCCACGAACATCGCGGGCTTGGCCGTGATCAGGAAAAACTGCTTGAGCTGCGCCTGCTCTTCCTTGCTGAAGTCGATGGTGCGCACCGGCTGGGTGTTGTTGAGGGCGGCCTGGCATTTCTCCAGAATCGCCACCTGCTTGACCGACTCCTTGTCGCCCGAGCGCGCGGTCTTGCTCACGCGGTGCAGGGCTTTCTCCACGGCGGCCAGGTCGGCCAGGCAGAGTTCCGTGAGGATGACCTCGATGTCGGCGATCGGGTCGACTTTGTTGGCCACGTGGATGACGTTGTCGTCTTCGAAGCACCGCACCACGTTGACGATGGCGTCGGTCTCGCGGATGTGCGCCAGAAACTTGTTGCCCAGGCCTTCACCGGTGCTGGCACCCGCCACCAGGCCCGCAATGTCGACAAACTCCACGATGGCCGGCACCACACGCTCGGGCTCGACGATCGCCGCCAGCTTCGCCAGGCGCGGATCGGGCACTTCGACCACACCCGTGTTGGGCTCGATGGTGCAGAAGGGGTAGTTCTCGGCCGCGATGCCGGCTTTGGTCAGCGCGTTGAAAAGGGTGGACTTGCCCACGTTGGGCAGGCCCACGATGCCGCATTGGAGGCTCATGGAAAACTTTCGGATCGTCGGGGGAACCCGCGATTTTACGGGCGGGGGTTGTTCTCTTCAGAAACGCCAGTCAGCGCGCACCGATTGCCCCACGCGCAAGGTCTGCCCGTCACCCTCGATGACGATGGCGTTCATGCCGAAGGTGATCGCGCCATTCAGCTGCGGGTCCTGCCGGTAGGTTTGCAGCGTGTCGCCCACCGCCGGGCCTGGAATGGCGGTGGTGGGGTCGATGTTGGGGATGGGACAGCGGCCGCAGGGCTTGACGGGCTCTATGACCGCCGCGCCGTCGCCAGTGGTGATGCGCATCGCGCCCACGCGGTCTTCGTCGTGCGATTCCAAGCCACCCAACACGATGTTGGGCCGGAAACGGCGCATGTCCACGGGCTCGTGGCCCGCGGCATCCAGGCGTGCGTTGAGGTCGGCCAGCGAGGCGTTGCTGGCCACCAGCAAACCGAAGCCGTCGGCGAACTGGGTAGAGGCCTCGCGTCCACCGGTCCAGGCGGGATCGCAGGGGCGCTTCACCTCGGGGTCGAAACGCGCCAGCCGCAGCCGCTTCAGATGGGCCGGTGCGTCCGGCCCGAGAAAGTCGCTGAACCACTGGGCCGCCACATCGCCCATGTCGCAAGCGTCCACGGCGTCGTCCCACACCCGCACCTTGAGCGGGCCTTCGGCCACGTCCAGCCCCAGGTGCAGCGACAACATGCCCGGCGCGCGCAGCATCAGCTGGCCCATCTTGAACGACGGCTGGATCAGCGCCATGCGCGGCAGCTCGCGCTGGCTGACGAATTCGCCCTCGGAGTCCACCACCATCCAGGCCCGGTCGTAGAGCAGACCGGTGTCGGTCAGTTCGGACTCGCGCAGCTGGATACCGGCGCAGGACTTCACCGGGTAGACCCAGAGTTCTTCAATGGTGGCCTGAACGTCGGCGGCGGGGGTACCAGGAGCGGGGGCTGGGTTCATGGCGGGGTGCAGCAGGATCGGGAGGGGAAAGCCGGGGCGGCCCGCAGGGGTTTGGGCCGCAGAAGGGCCGGATTGTGCCCTGCTCCTAAAATCCCTACATGAATGCAACACCCCCGCGAGCTGGTACCCCCCGGCGTTATGACGTCGCCGTGCAGGGAGCGGGTGTGGTGGGCCAGACCCTGGCCCTTCTGCTGGCGAGAGACCGGCTGCGCGTGGCACTGGTCGGCCACCCGCGCAGCGCCGACACCCCCGATGTGCGGGCGTACGCCCTCAACAGCGCCTCCCGCGAGTTGCTGCGCTCTGTGCGTGCCTGGCCCGAGACCGACGTCAACAGCTTGCAACCAAACGCCATCACTCCGGTGAGAGCGATGCAGGTATGGGGCGACGACGGTGGTGAACTGAGCTTCTCCGCCAGTGAACAGGACAGCGACGCTCTCACCTGGATCGTGGACGTGCCGGCGCTGGAGCAACGCCTGAGCGATGCCGTGGGCTTTCAAGGCAGCATCGAACGCGTGACAGAGACCCCGGCCGCAGCCCTCACCGTGGTCTGCGAAGGCAAGCGAAGCCAGACCCGCGAGCAACTCGGCCTGGCGTTTGACGTGCGGCCCTACGCCCACAAAGCGGTGGCGGCGCGGCTGACCAGTGAGCTGCCGCACGGCGGCGTGGCACGCCAGTGGTTTGCCAAGGGCGAGGTGATGGCCCTTCTGCCGCTGGGGGGTGCCCAAGGGAACTCCGTGGCTCTGGTGTGGTCTGTTCCTGCAGCACAGGCCGACGCCTGGCTGCAATCCGATCCCTCCACCCTGGCCCAGGCGGTGCAGGCGCGCAGCGCCAACACCCTGGGTGCCCTGCACATGGACAGCCCCGCCCAAGCCTGGCCCCTTGAACTCGCGCGCGCGCAGCGCTGGATCACCCGCACAGCCACCAGCAGCGTGGCGCTGGCAGGCGACGCAGCGCACGCGATGCACCCGCTCGCGGGCCAAGGGCTCAACGTGGGCCTCGCCGATGTGGCCGAGCTCGCCCGCGTGCTGCACGAGCGCGAATACTGGCGCGAGCTTTGTGACCTCAAGCTGCTGCGGCGCTACGAGCGCGCGCGCGCCGCCGACGTGGGCGCCATGGGCTGGGTCACCGACGGTTTGTTCGGGCTGTTTTCTCACGAAGACAGCCGCGTGCAGGCGCTGCGCAACTGGGGTCTGAACGGCTTCAACCGCAGCGGCCCGGTCAAGCGCTGGCTGGCGCGCCAGGCCATGGGCCAGCCGGCCTGAATCCCTTTTTCCCCCGATCGCCACAGAGCGCCCCCACGATGAAACTCCTCAAGTCCCTGTTGCTGCTGGCGCTGACCGCCTTGTCCCTGGGCGCACTGGCGCAGGAAGCCACCATTCGCAAGAACCTCGCCGAGCGCCTGCCCAAGTTGCCCACCATCGATGAGGTCAGCAAGACGCCGATGCCGGGCATCTTTGAAGTGCGCATCAACCAGAGCGACATCTTCTACACCGACGCCGAAGGCAACTACCTGATCCAGGGCTCGATGATCGACACCCGGGCGCGTGTGGACCTGACCGAACAACGCCTGAACAAGCTCACAGCGATCGCCTTCAAAGACCTGCCGCTGAAAGACGCCTTCACCCTGGTGCGCGGCAACGGCAAACGCAAGATGGCTGTGTTTGAAGACCCCAACTGCGGCTACTGCAAAAAGCTGCACCAGGAGTTCGCCGATCTGGACAACGTGACGGTGCATGTGTTCCTCATACCCGTGCTTGGACCAGACTCGGTGGAGAAAGCGCGTCGCATCTGGTGCGCCAAAGACAAGGCCAAGACCTACAGCGACTGGATGACCAACAACCAGCCACCCCCCGCCGCCGCCTGCGACACCGCCGCCATCGAGCGCAACAGCCGCCTGGCCAGCAAACACGGCATCAAGGGCACGCCCACCATGATCTTCACCAACGACACCCGGGTGCCGGGCTTCATCACGGCCGACCGCATCGAAACCATGCTCAACTGATGCGGCTGCCC
Organism: Burkholderiales bacterium; assembly: GCA_038213545.1. Taxonomy (GTDB): domain Bacteria; phylum Pseudomonadota; class Gammaproteobacteria; order Burkholderiales; family Burkholderiaceae_C; genus Hydrogenophaga. Next base: position 7,177 of record JBBQSX010000068.1, on the reverse strand, counting down.
ATGCCTTTGATTGAAGCCGGCAGCGAGCCGAGCGAACAGCCCCTCATCCACAACCTGGGCTACGCCGGCCTGATCCCGCTGGTGGGTCTGGCGCTGCTGGTCTGGTTGGTGAAGCCCGATTTGCAGGCCTGGGTGGCGCTGGCACTGGCCGCCTACGCAGCGCTCATCGCCTCCTTTCTCGGTGGCATCCATTGGGGCATCGGCTGGAGCAGGCTGGCCCGCACGCACGAGAGCCAGGTGCACTTCGTTTGGGGGGTTGTGCCCTCGTTGCTGGCCTGGCCTGGCCTGGTGATGCCGCCCTACGCAGGTCTGGCGTGGCTGGGCATGGTGCTGGTCGTGTGTTATCTCGTGGACCGTCGGCTCTATGCCCAGGCCGGGCTCGGAGCCTGGCTCACATTGCGTTTCCGTCTTTCGGCCGTTGCGGCGCTGAGTTGTTTCATCGGTGCAGGAGCCCTCTGATGCCCAAACGTCCTGCCTCTCCTTGCGGCGTTCGCTTCACTGTTTCGGTCCACGACGCCAACGCCCACCTCTTCGCCGTCACCTTGCACATCGAGCAGCCCGCCTGGAACCAGCGCGTGAGCCTGCCGGTGTGGATTCCGGGCAGCTACCTGGTGCGCGAATTTTCACAACATCTGCAGAACCTGCGAGCCTGGCAAGACGGCCAGCCCGTGACGATCCGCCAGCTTGACAAGCACCAGTGGCAGGCCAATGCAGCAGCAAGCCAACCACTGGAATTGCAATACGAGGTGTACGCATTTGACGCCTCGGTGCGCACCGCCTTTCTCGACAGCACGCGCGGCTTCTTCAACGCCACCAGCCTGTGCCTGCGCGTGGCCGGTCAGGAAGACCAGCCCCAGTCGCTGGAGATCGTGCCGGGCGCCGCGACGCAGGGCTGGAACGTCGTCACTGGTCTGCCCGCGCACAGCGTGGACGCTGTGGGCTTCGGCCACTACCGCGCGGCCGACTACGACGAACTGGCGGATTGCCCGGTGGACATGGGCCGGTTCTGGAACGGCCAGTTCACCGCCGGCGGCGTGGATCACCGCTTCGTGATCAGCGGCGCCGGGGCCTGGCTCGATGGTGAACGCTTGATCGAGGACACGCGCCGCATCTGCGAAGCGCAGATCGCGTTCTGGCATGGCGACGGAGCGCCGCCGTTTTCCAGCTACGTCTTCATGCTGCACGCCAGTGGCGAGGGCTACGGCGGGCTGGAGCACCGCAACTCCACCGCGCTCATCTGCCAGCGCGCCGACCTGCCGCGTCTGCGCCCGTCCGCCAGCGACGCACCCGCAGCGCTCAAGGCCACCGACGGGTACACCACGCTGCTGGGATTGATCAGCCACGAGTACTTCCACACCTGGAACGTGAAGCGCCTGCGCCCCATCGAGTTCAAGCGCTACGACTACGCGGCCGAAAACTACACCGAACTGTTGTGGTTCTTCGAAGGCTTCACCAGCTATTACGACGACCTGATCCTGCGCCGCACCGGCCTCATCGACGACACGGCCTACCTGCAACTGGTGGCCAAGACCATCAACCAGGTGCAGCAGACGCCCGGGCGCCACTTGCAGAGCGTGGCACAGGCCAGCTTTGACGCGTGGGTGAAGTACTACCGCATGCACGAGAACACGCCGAACGCGACGGTGAGCTACTACACCAAGGGTTCTCTGGTGGCCTTGTGCCTGGACCTCACCCTGCGCGCTGAAGGCCACACCACGCTGGACGCGGTGATGCGCGAACTCTGGCAGCGCTGCGAGGGTGGCCCGATGCGACAGACCGATCTGTTGCGCGCGCTCAAGCGCCTGGGCAAGCGCAGCTTCGAGGGCGAAATCACGGCCTGGGTGCACAGCACGGCCGATCTGCCACTGATCGATCTTCTGCAAGGCCAGGGCGCCAAGCTCACACATGACAAGGCGCCACTGGCCCAGCAGCTGGGTCTGCGTGTGGCCGAATCGGGTGGCAGTGTGCAGATCAAGACCGTGCTGCGCGGCGGCGCGGCCGAGGCAGCCGGCATGGCTGCAGGCGATGAGTGGCTGGGCGTGGAGCTGGCGGCGGTGCGCCGCGGAGGGTCCGCCGAAGCCTGGCGCATCCACAAACTCGACGATGTGCAGATGCTGCGGGGTCAGCGCACGCGCATCACCGCGCTGGTCTCGCGCGACAACCGCCTGCTCAAATGCCAGCTGGACTGGCCGACCGAAAGCCAGGCTGTGAAACTGGGTGTGGCCGACGCGGCGCGCCTGGCCACCTGGTTGTCCGACTGAGCGCGCTGCGCCTCAGACCTTGGGCAGGCGGCCCGCCAGCTCGTCTTCAAACTGCTGCAGCGCCGCCGCGCCCTTGAAGCTCTTGAGTCCGTCGCGGATGCGGGGCAACGCCGCCTGGAGATCGGCCGGGGTCTTGCAGCTTTCGGCGCGAATGGCCAGCGTCTCGCCCATGGGGCCGAGCTGGTCGTTGATGTAGCGCACCACCTGGCGGCGGGCTTCGCTGAACGGCAGCGTGCCCGTGGGCGCGTCCGCAGGTGCCTGAGGGACTGGCGACAGTTGCACCGGCTGGGACACCTCGGGCTGGAACACAGCGGGCGCAGGCACCGCCGCCATGGGCACAGCCAACACCTTCGGCAAACCATCGGCACCGACGATTTCGACCCAGCCTTCGGACATCAGCTCGCTCAGCGACTGGGTGGCCTGCTCCAGCGAACCCGTGAGTTTTTCGAACTCGGCCAGGTTGCGTTTGCCATCCACCATGATCAACAGCGAGCGCAGGCGCGGCACGAGCCTGGCGGGCCGGGAAGTCAGCGCTTCGCGCCCGGCCGCGGTCTTGCCAAACAGTGTGTTTTTGTCCATGTCTTCTCCCAACTGTGGGGGGTAATGTAGGACACCCGACCCCGACAAGGCTAGGGGTTTTCATCCGCAAGCATGCGATTTGACGCGCAGAGGCGCTGCCCATTGGGCATTCGCAACACTCAAGCCGAACGCGAGCGCAGGTCCACCACGCGTTTGGCCTTGCCCTGGCTGCGCTCCACGCCGCCTTCGGGCTTGAGCTCCACCGCCACGCTGCTGCCCACATACACCTTCACCTCGTGCTGCAGCTGCTTTGCGGCAGCGCGCGCCTCGATGCTCTCGGGCGAGAGGCCTGCGCGTGTTTCCACCACCACGGTGAGGTTGTCCATCGGCCCTTCGCGCGTGAGCACGCACTGGTAATGCGCGCTGAGTTCGGGGCGTTTGAGGATCAGCTCTTCGATCTGCGTGGGGAACACGTTGACGCCGCGCACGATCATCATGTCGTCGCTGCGACCGGTGATCTTTTCCATGCGGCGCATGGTGCGCGCGATACCGGGCAGCAGGCGCGTGAGGTCTCGCGTACGGTAACGGATGATGGGCAGGGCTTCCTTCGTCAGGCTGGTGAACACCAGTTCGCCCATCTCACCGTCGGCCACCGGCTCGCCGGTTTCGGGGTCGATGATCTCTGGATAGAAGTGGTCCTCCCAGATGGTCGGGCCGTCCTTGGTTTCCACACATTCGTTGGCCACACCCGGGCCCATCACCTCTGACAGCCCGTAGATGTCCACCGCGTCGATGTTCATGCGCGCCTCGATCGCCACGCGCATGTCGTTGGTCCAGGGCTCGGCGCCGAAGATGCCGATGCGCATGCTGCTCGCGCGCGGGTCGATGCCTTGCCGCTCGAACTCATCAGCGATGGCCAGCATGTAGCTGGGTGTGACCATGATGATGTCGGGCCTGAAGTCCTGGATCAGCTGCACCTGGCGCTCGGTCTGGCCCCCGCCAAAAGGCACCACGGTGAGGCCCAGTTTCTCGGCGCCGCAGTGCGCGCCCAGGCCGCCGGTGAACAGGCCGTAGCCGTAGCTCACGTGCACCAGGTCACCCGGGCGGGCACCGCTGGCGCGGATGCTGCGCGCCACCACCGTGGCCCAGGTGTCGATGTCTTTCAACGTGTAGCCGACCACCGTGGGTTTCCCCGTGGTGCCGCTGCTGGCGTGGATGCGCGCGCATTGCTCGCGCGGTACGGCGAACATGCCGAAGGGGTAGCTGTCGCGCAGGTCCTTCTTGGTGGTGAAGGGAAACTTCGCGAGGTCCGCGAGGCTGCGGCAATCGTCGGGGTGCACGCCGGCCGCGTCGAACTTGGCGCGGTAGACGGGCGAATTCGCGTAAGCGTGGCGCAGCGTGGCCTGCAGGCGCTTGAGCTGCAAGCCACGCAGCTCGTCGATGCTGGCCTTTTCAATCGGCTCCAGGGCAAAGGCTTTCATGGCTGTCCTTCTTCGGGGAACACCGTTCCGGGAATCTGAGCGCTCTTGCCGCGAAACATCGCCACCACCTCGCCGCGCTGGTTGCTCACCCGCATGTCGTAGATGCCGTGGCGGCCACTCAGGGTCTGCTCCAGACCCTCGCAGGTGAGTACATCGCCCGCGTGCGCAGGGCGCAGGAACTCGATGCTGCAACCCGCAGCCACGGTGTTTTTGTTGTGGCTGTTGCAGGCGAACGCAAAGGTGGAGTCGGCCAGCGTGAAGATGAAGCCACCGTGGCAGATCTGGTGGCCGTTGAGGTGCAGCGGCTGCACCACCATGCGGATGCTGGCGCGGCCCGGCTCACAGACCAGCAACTCCATGCCCATGGTGTCCTTGCTCGCGGTGTCGACCGCGAACATCGTTTCGCCGACCTTTTTCGCTCTTTCGTGGGGAGACATCATTCGCCCTTGAACTGCGCCGGGCGCTTTTCGCGAAACGCCATCACGCCCTCGATGTAGTCGTGCGTTTTGCCCAGCGCCGACTGCGTGTCGCGCTCCACATCCAGCTGCTGACTCAGGGTGCGCGTGGACGCATCACGCAGCAGGGCGCGCGTGGCCACCAATGCCTGGGTCGGCATGGCGGCAAGTTTGCTGGCCATGGCCAGCGAAGCGCCCACGCAGTCGTCGCTCACGTCCCAGATCATTCCCCACTCTTTCGCCTGTGCGGCCGGCAACTTGTCGCCGGTCATGGCCAGCGCCATCGCGCGCGCCAGGCCCAGGCGCTCCACCAGCAGCCAGCTGCCACCCGCATCGGGCACAAGACCGATCTTGCTGAAGGCCTGGATGAAACTGGCACCGGTGGCCGCGATCGTGATGTCGCAGCACATGGCCAGCGAAGCGCCAGCGCCCGCTGCCACGCCGTTCACCGCCGCGATGGTGGGCATGCGCAGGCCCTGCAGGCGCCGAGCAGTGGGATTGAACGCCTGCTCGATCACCGGACCGGGGTCGGCACGTTTCACCAGGTCGGGACCGGGTTCAAAGTCAAACTCCGCCAAATCGGCCCCAGCGCAAAAGCCGCGCCCGGCGCCGGTGACCACCAGCGCGCGCACCACCGGATTGGCCTCGGCCCGGTCCAGCGCCGTCCACAAGTCCCGGTGCATCTGCCGGTTGAAACTGTTGAGCGCATCGGGCCGGTTGAGCGTCACCAGGGCCACGGCCCCGCGCTCTTCGTACAAGACGGTGGCTTCAGACATGGCGGTGGGTCTCCTCGGCGTGCGGTGTTGTTGGTTGCTGGCTTGGCGATGCAATTTACCATTGACCAACCAATCGGTCGGTTAATGTTTTCCCTCGGTACCGGCCGCTATAGTGAACGGCTTTCAACCGACACCGACACCCGAGGAGACCCCATGACCAACGCCGCCACACCCGAATGCATCACCGTCCGCACCGAGGGTCGGGTGGGCATCGTCACGCTCAACCGCCCCAAACAGCTCAACGCGCTCAACGAGCAACTGATGGACGAGCTCGGCGCTGCCTTGAAGGCTTTCGACGCCGATGAAGACATCGGTTGCATGATCATCACCGGCAGCGAAAAGGCCTTTGCCGCCGGCGCCGACATCGGCGCCATGGCCGGCTACACCTTTGCCGACGTCTACAAGGGCGACTACATCACCCGCAACTGGGAAACCATCCGCAGCATCCGCAAACCTGTGATCGGCGCGGTCAGCGGCTTCGCGCTGGGTGGGGGCTGCGAGCTGGCCATGATGTGCGACTTCATCATCGCCGCCGACAACGCGAAATTCGGCCAGCCAGAGATCAAGCTCGGCGTGATTCCCGGCGCAGGAGGCACGCAGCGCCTGCCGCGCGCCATCGGCAAGTCCAAGGCCATGGACATGGTGCTCACCGCTCGCATGATGGACGCCACCGAGGCCGAGCGCGCGGGCCTGGTGAGCCGCGTGGTGCCACTGGACAAGCTGATGGACGAAGCCCTGGGCGCCGCGCTCATCATCTGCGGCTTCTCCCTGCCCAGCGTGATGGCGGCCAAGGAATCGGTCAACCGCGCGTTCGAGGGTTCGTTGTCCGATGGCGTGATGTTCGAGCGCCGCATCTTCCACGCGCTGTTCGCCACCGCCGACCAGAAGGAAGGCATGGACGCTTTCGTCAACAAGCGCAAGCCCGAGTTCAAGCACCAGTAATGGCGCAGCGCGGGGGTGGGGGATGCACAGGCTGTAACACGCAGACGCCCAGCGCGGGCGTATAACGGCCCGGTGCAGTACACCGAAAGGCAACAATTCGGGGCTGCACAGGCGGGCCACCGGCTTGCTTCCCCTTCATAAATCAGGAAATCCCCCATGACCACACGCCGACGCTTTTTGATGATGGTGCCCGTGAGCGGCGCCGTGCTCGCAGCCGCTTGCTCCAAGAAGGAAGAGCCCACTGCCGCTGCGCCTGCACCAGCCCCCGCTCCCGCACCGGCCGCTCCCCCCGCCGCTGCAGCGCCAGCCGCACCGCCCGCAGCCCCCATGGCAGCCGGCCCGATGGTGGAAGCAAGCGATCCGACCGCCGTGGCCTTGGGCTATGTGGCCGTGGCGGCCAACCACGACAAGGCCAAGTACCCCAACTTCGTGGCCGGCAGCAACTGTGGCAGCTGCGCCCTGTACCAGGGCACGGCGGGCGCCGAAGCAGGCCCATGCCCGCTGTTTGCAGGCAAGCAGGTTGCGGCCGCTGGCTGGTGTTCTTCCTGGGTCAAGAAGACCACCTGATCCAACGGTTTCGCGCCCGGCAACGCCCGGGACGCGCTTTGATTTGAGCTACAATCCCGCCTCGTTGGTGATATAGCTCAGTTGGTTAGAGCGCAGCATTCATAATGCTGATGTCGGTGGTTCAAGTCCACCTATCACCACCAACATTCAAGAAGCGGGCTCTGGCAACAGGGCCC
>JBBQSX010000067.1:0-16722 GCA_038213545.1 Burkholderiales bacterium | reverse complement strand
CCCTACCCCGGCCAGCAGTTGGTGATCGGCAGCCGCCGATCCTTCCCGAACGCCTTGGGCGACACTCGCACGCCCGGAGCACCCTGGCGGCGCTTGTACTCGTTGAGGTCGACCAACCGGGCCACACGGCGCACGATCTCGGGGTCGTGGCCCTCCGCGACGAGGTCGGCGATCGAGCGGTCGAGCTCGACGTACCCCTCGATCACCGGGTCCAGCTCCTCGTAGTCGGGCAAGGAGTCGCTGTCGAGCTGATCGGGGCGGAGCTCCGCGCTCGGCGGCTTGGTGATCGCCGACTCGGGGATCAGCGGGCGGCCGGCGCGCTCGTTGCGGTCGCGACAGAGCGCGTAGACGAGGGTCTTCGGGACGTCCTTGATCACCGCGAATCCGCCGGCCATGTCGCCGTACAGCGTCGAGTAGCCGGTGGCGGTCTCGCTCTTGTTGCCGGTGGTCAGAACCATCCAGCCGAGCTTGTTGGAGATCGTCATGAGGACCGTGCCGCGGATGCGGGCCTGCAGGTTTTCTTCGGTCGTGTCCTCGGGCAGGCCGGCGAATTCGCTGGCCAGGCTGGCCTTGAAAGCCTCGAACTGTGGCGCAATGCCGATCTCGTCGTAGCGCACGCCCAAGCGCGCGGCCATGTCGCGCGCGTCGATCCAGGAGATGTCGGCCGTGTAGGGCGAGGGCATCATCACCGTGCGCACACGGTCCTTGCCCAACGCATCCACCGCGATCGCCAGCACCAAGGCGGAGTCGATGCCTCCCGACAGGCCGAGGATGGCGCCAGGAAACCCGTTCTTGCCCAGGTAGTCGCGAACACCCAGCACCAGCGCGTGCCACAGGTCGGCCTCGGGGCTGTGCGCACGGTCGGTCTCGGCGGTGATCTGCCAGCCCGCACCCTGGCGCGTGAGAGCCGAATCGAAAAGCGTCTCTTCAAAACTCACCGCCCTCCCGGCCAGCGAGCCATCGGCCGCCAGCACGAAACTGCGGCCCTCGAACACAATCTCGTCCTGCCCGCCCACGAGGTGCGCGTACACCAGTGGCAAGCCGGTGGCCTGGCAGCGCACGCGCATGGCGGACTCCCGGTCGCCGCCCTTGCCGGCGTGAAACGGTGACGCGTTGATGACCGCCAACAGCTCGGCACCGGCCGCTTTCGCGTCGGCGGCGGGTGCGTCGAACCAGGCGTCTTCGCAGATCAGCAGGCCCACGCGCACGCGCTGGCCGTCGTTGTCGGTCACGTCGAACACGCAGGTGTCATGTCCCGGCACGAAGTAACGGCGCTCGTCGAACACCTGGTAGTTGGGCAACTCGCGTTTGGCGTAGGTGTGGGTCACGGCGCCGGCGTGCAGCACGCTGGCGGCGTTGTGCAGGTGGGCCACCGACACGCTGCGTTCGCGCCTCTGGCCAGCGGCCACCACGGGACGGGCCGGATGTCCCACCACGATGTGCAGGCCTTTGAGGTGGGCGGTACCGGCCGCCACCACTTTGAGGGCATCATCACAGGCATCGATGAACGCGGGACGCAGGTACAGGTCTTCAGCGGCGTAGCCACACAGGGCGAGTTCGGGTGTGAGCAGCAGGTTCACGCCGCGGGCGTGGGCCTTCTCGGCGGCATCGATCATCTTCCGGGCGTTGCCCGCCATGTCGCCCACCACAAAGTTGAGCTGGGCCACGCAAATGGAAAGAGTCATGGGGTCTGAAAACGTTGCGAAATGGGCCTTGGGCTCGCTGTTTGACGGAGCCGCAGGTGGGTGAAATCGATTATGTCACCCGGGTCTTTTCGTCCCCGTCGCAGATCGCAGAGTCCGCATGGAACGCCCTGCTGGCGCGGGAGTCCGACCCCAGCCCGTTCATGCGCCACGAATACCTGGTCGCCATGCACGAGAGCGGCTGCGCGCAACCCCGAGCGGGGTGGCAAGCGCAGTTCGTGACGCTGTGGCGCGGCGACGAATTGCAGGCCGCTTGCCCGATGTACCTCAAGAACAACTCGTACGGCGAGTACGTGTTCGACTGGGCATGGGCCAACGCGTACGGGCAGCACGGGCTGGACTACTACCCCAAGGCGCGGGTGGCGGTGCCGTTCACACCCGTGCCCGGGGCCCGGCTGCTCGCGCGCGATGCAGCGGCCCGCACCGCCTTGGTAACAGCTTTGATCCAGCGGGTTCGTGACGAAGACCTGTCCTCGGTCCACCTGCTGTTCGCACAACCTCAAGACGTGAAAGCTTGCGAAGACGCCGGCATGATGCTGCGCCACACGGTGCAGTTTCATTGGAAGAACGTGGCCCCCACGCTCCCCACTTCGTTGGGTTCGCTGCCCCCCGAGGGGGCGGGTTTCGCCTTGGGGCGGCCCGGCGGCGAAACCTCTGGCGCGCTGTTCACCAGCTTCGACCACTTCCTGAGCAGCCTGCAGCAGGAAAAACGCAAGAAGATCCGCCAGGAGAGGCGCAAGGTCGCCGACGCCGGTGTCACGTTTCGCTGGTCACGAGGCGCCGACATTGCCGAGCCGGACTGGGACTTCTTCTACCGTTGCTATGAACGCACCTACCTCGAACACGGCAACGCGCCCTACCTCAACCGCGACTTCTTCCGCCGCATGGCGCAGACCATGCCGCAGCACTGGCTGCTGTTTGTGGCAGAACGCGAAGGACAGGCCATTGCCTGCAGCCTGATCGGCATCGACGAAAGCCAACGCGTGGCCTATGGGCGCTACTGGGGGGCGCTGGAGCGGGTGGACTGCCTGCACTTCGAGGCGTGTTACTACGCACCACTGGCCTGGTGCATCGAGCACAGGTTCCAACGCTTCGAGGGTGGCGCACAAGGAGAACACAAAATGGCACGCGCCCTGCTCCCGGTCAAAACCACCAGCGCACACTGGCTGGCCCACCCTTCGTTTGCGGATGCGGTTCAGCGCTTCCTGGAGCGCGAGAGCCAGGGCATCGGAGAGTACATGGAACACCTAGCACAGCGGAACCCGCTCAAGCCCGGTCTGGCGGTGCGGGACATGGCTCCGCCCATCACGGAGTTGTGAAATGGCAGCGCAAGTGCTTCGCTAAACTCGGCTGCCATGGATGAAACCGACGCATTCTTCACCCACAGCATCGTGGGCGCGCCCTTTTCGGTGCTGTTGGGGCGCCGGCAAAGCCCTCCTGCCAGCTCAACGCAGGGGTTGCAGGTGTCGCTCGCGAGGGGTGACACAGGTTTGAGCGAAGGCTGGCGAAGCTGGGCCGTGCTGGACCACCTCGACACCCCTGCCGGAACACCCCGGCGCCGGCCCAAACGCCTGCGCCGCTGGCTGGAGCGCCACGCGCTGGCCATCGCGCTGACGGGACTGTTGATGGTGCTGGGCAGCGCGGTGTTCTGGGCCTTCGCGTGGCTCCCGACCTCCGGCTGGTTGCCGGCCACCTGGATGGAGCGCTGGCCATGGAACTGAAAACACCGCAGGACACGCTGACCATCGACCCGGTGGCCATGAACGTCGTCAACCGTGTGGCCGCAGGCGGCAAACTGCACGGCGAACTGGAGTTCAACGGCGGACTGCTGGTGCAGGGTGAAGTTTCGGGCCACATCCGCGTCAATGGCCCACTGATCATCTGGACCGGCGCTGTGGTGCGCGGACGCATCCGCGTGCTGGGTGATCTCTACCTGTTTGGCCACCTGGGCGCTGCCGGCGGCAGCGCGGTGGAGACCAGCCTCGAATGTCAGGGCATGGCTTACGTGGCCAGAAGCGGGGTATCAACCGGTTCGCTCTCGGCGCGGCGTATGCAGCTCTACGAAGGGGCCAGCTTGCTGGGCCCGTTCAAAACCCTGGGGCTTGGGGACAACCTGCCGGTATTGAACGACGTGTTGCCCGACCCCACCGCTGGCTGATCAGCCCTTCTGCGCTTCGTAGGCGGCCATGCCGTCGACGATTTCCTTGTGGGCAGCATCCTTGCCTTCCCAGCCAATCACCTTGACCCACTTGCCTGGCTCCAGGTCTTTGTAGTGCTCGAAGAAGTGCTGGATGGTGTTCAGGCGCATCGGGTTCAGGTCTTCCGGTTTTTGCCACTGGGTGTAGATCGACAGGATCTTGTCGATCGGCACCGCCAGCACCTTGCCGTCTTCGCCGGCTTCGTCCTGCATCTTCAAAATACCTATCGCGCGGCAAGGCACCACCACACCGGGGATCAGCGGCACAGGCGTGATGACCAGCACATCGACCGGGTCACCGTCACCGGAAATGGTGCGGGGCACGTAGCCGTAGTTGGTCGGGTAGTGCATGGCCGTGCTCATGAAACGGTCCACGAAGATCGCTCCAGTTTCCTTGTCCACTTCGTACTTGATCGGATCGGCGTTCATCGGAATTTCGATGATCACGTTGAAGGATTCGGGCACGTTCTTGCCAGCGGTGACGTTGTCGAGGGACATGTTGTTGGAGAAGGTTGGTTGAAAACTGAAGCAGCCGGTGCAGGCCCGCCGCCTTGTGGAGAAGCAACTGGCGTGTCTCATGCGGTTCGCACGCCTAGGATTTACCCTGATTTTACTGATTCGAAGCTGACTTCTCCGCCAGCTTTCACACCACGGCCGTGAATTGCCGCTAAATTGGACGCGTTGGCCAATCGCCCTGTTTCAACGCTGTGCAACGCAGCGCAACCGGCAGCGAGGAAGCAACGCAGCGGGGGCACCCCGGAGGCGTTGCCCCTTCCAAGTCGAAACAACGAGGAGCGATTCAATGGTTGGTCAATCTGCGCTGATATTTGTGTTGGCCTGTGGGCTGGTGGCTGTGGCATACGGCTTCTGGTCGCGCAGCTGGATTCTTTCCCAAGACCCGGGTAACGCCCGCATGCAGGAAATTGCCGGTGCCATTCAAACCGGCGCTGCGGCCTATCTGGCCCGGCAGTACAAGACGATCGCGATCGTGGGCGTGGTGCTCGCCATCCTGATCGGTGTGTTCCTTGATGGCCAGAGCGCCATCGGCTTCGTGCTCGGTGCCGTGCTGTCGGGCGCGTGCGGCTTCATCGGAATGAACATCTCGGTGCGTGCCAACGTGCGCACCGCACAAGCCGCCACCAAGGGCATCGGCCCGGCACTCGACGTGGCTTTCCGCGGCGGCGCCATCACCGGCATGCTGGTGGTGGGTCTGGGTTTGCTGGGTGTGGCCGGTTTCTTCTGGTTCCTGGTGGGCAACGGCAACCTCACGCCCGACAAGAACCTGGCCAAGCTGCTCAACCCCTTGATCGGTTTTGCCTTCGGCTCCTCCCTCATCTCGATCTTTGCGCGCTTGGGAGGAGGCATCTTCACCAAAGGCGCTGACGTGGGCGCCGACCTGGTGGGCAAGGTGGAAGCCGGCATTCCGGAAGACGACCCGCGCAACCCGGCGGTGATCGCCGACAACGTGGGCGACAACGTGGGTGACTGCGCCGGCATGGCCGCCGACCTGTTCGAGACCTACGCGGTCACGCTCATCGCCACCATGGTGCTGGGCGCCCTCATGGTCTCCGCCGCGCCCATGCAGGCCGTGCTGTACCCACTGGTGCTGGGCGGCGTGTCCATCCTGGCGTCCATCGTGGGCTGCTTCTTCGTGAAAGCCAGCCCGGGCATGAAGAACGTGATGCCGGCGTTGTACAAGGGTTTGGCCATCGCGGGCGTGCTCTCGCTGATCGCTTTCTTCTTCGTGACGAAGATGATCATGCCGGACAACGCCATCACCTCCACGGGCAGCCAGATGCGCCTGTTCGGCGCCTGCGCCGTGGGTCTGGTGCTCACCGCCGCGCTGGTCTGGATCACCGAGTTCTATACCGGCACGCAGTACTCGCCCGTCAAGCACATTGCGCAAGCCTCCACCACCGGCCACGGCACCAACATCATTGCCGGCCTGGGCGTGTCCATGCGCTCCACCGCCTGGCCCGTGCTGTTCGTCTGCGTCGGTATCCTGGCTTCGTACCAGCTCGCCGGTCTGTACGGCATTGCCACCGCTGCCACGGCCATGCTGAGCATGGCCGGCATCGTGGTCGCCCTCGACGCCTACGGCCCCATCACCGACAACGCCGGCGGCATTGCCGAAATGGCCGAACTGCCCAGCAGCGTGCGCGACGTGACCGACCCACTGGACGCCGTGGGCAACACCACCAAGGCGGTCACCAAGGGTTACGCCATCGGTTCGGCCGGTCTGGCCGCGCTGGTTCTGTTTGCCGACTACACCCACAAGCTGGAGACCTACGGCCACCAGATCAAGTTCGACCTCAGCGACCCGATGGTGATCGTGGGCCTGTTCATCGGCGGCATGATCCCCTACCTGTTCGGCGCCATGGCCATGGAAGCCGTGGGTCGCGCCGCCGGTGCGGTGGTGGTGGAGGTGCGTCGCCAGTTCAAGGAGATCCCCGGCATCATGGAAGGAACGGCCAAGCCCGAGTACGGCCGCGCAGTCGACATGCTGACCACCGCAGCCATCAAGGAAATGGTGATCCCCTCGCTGCTGCCCGTGGTGGTGCCGATCCTGGTGGGCGTGCTCCTGGGCCCCAAGGCGCTGGGCGGCTTGCTCATGGGCACCATCGTGACCGGCCTGTTTGTGGCCATCTCCATGTGCACCGGCGGCGGTGCCTGGGACAACGCCAAGAAGTACATCGAAGACGGCCACCACGGTGGCAAAGGCAGCGAGGCGCACAAGGCTGCCGTCACCGGTGACACCGTGGGCGACCCCGCCAAGGACACCGCTGGCCCGGCTGTGAACCCGCTCATCAAGATCATCAACATTGTCGCGCTGCTGATCGTGCCGCTGCTGCCGATGGCGGCCTGATCAATCCCTGACGGTTCAAACGGCCCGCTTCGGCGGGCCGTTTTTCTTTTTGACGGACGCAGGCGATGCAGCCGCCAGCAGGCGCACCACCGCGCTGGCACTCAGCGTGAGACGCTCCAGCTGGGCGGCTTCGCCCCGTTCGATGGCCTGCAGAACAAGTTCGTGGATGCCACCCACGGCAGCCATCGCCATGGTGGGGCTGAGCACCACGTCTTGTTTGTTGATCGTCTCCAGCATGTAGTCGGCCAGGTGCTGCATGACCTCTCGGCGCACCGTGGCGCCAGCGGGCCCGAGTTGGTGGATTTCCACGAACAGCATGCGGATGAGTTGCGGCCCTGCCGCGAGGTGCGCGAGGTAGGCGCCCAGTGCGTGTTCCACCTGGTCCTGCCATGGACGCCCGGCCTGCACCGACTCGCGCAAGGTGCGCAGCGCTGACGCACTGGCGGCGCGGTACAGCGCGAGGAAACACGCGTCCTTGTCGGCAAAGTGCTCGTAGAAGGTGCGCTTGGACACACCCGCTTCGGCGACCACAGCGGCAATGGAAGTTGCGGCCAGCCCCTGCGCGGCCGCCACGTGCGCCATGGCCTGCAGCAGGCGCGCGCGGTGTTCGTTCGAGGCGTCATCGGCGCCGGGGGTGTTCTTCGGCTTCATGTGAAGCGATCTTAGGCGCTCGGCCTTGACAGACCTGACTGCGGCGCGCAACATCGCTCACTTGGTACTGACTCGTACCAACCACACCCCCCCGAGCTCGACCACATGACCACCCTCACCGTCCGCCGACTGCTGATCGATCTGGAAAAACCCGTGGCGCGCCATTGGTGTGCGAACGACGCCTTTCTCACCGCGTGGTTCAACGCCCTGTCCATGAGCTTCCCGGTGGGTGAACAGTTTTTTCTGGACTCGGTGCGCAATGGTGCCAAGACCCTCCCACCCGAACAACAGGCCCGCTGGCAAGTCGAGGTGCAGGGCTTCGTGGGCCAGGAGGCCACCCACCGTCGCATTCACGCCCTGTTCAATGCACAGGTTGAAAAACACGGTCTGGTGAACACCTGGGGCCCGCGCATCGAGGAACGCATGAAGGTGCTGGCTGGTACCGACGCGCGCCACCACCTGGCCATCACCGCGGCCAACGAGCACTTCACCGCCCTGTTCGCCGAATGGATGCTGTCGCACCCCGAGGTGTTCAACGACACCGAGCCGCGCCTGCAGAACCTCTGGCTCTGGCACAGCGCCGAGGAATCCGAGCACAAGTGCACCGCGTTCGACCTCTACCAGGCGCTGGGCGGCAGCCACAGCTGGCGCGTCAAGTGGATGCGGCGTGTCACCGTTTTCTTCCTCACCGACGCCCTGCGCCAGACGGTACACAACCTGCACCGCGACGGCACGTTGTGGCGCTGGTCCACCTGGCGCAGCGCGGGCCACCACCTGCTCGGACGTGACGGTCTGCTGAGCACGAGCTTCAAACCCTGGCGCGCGTATTTCCGGCCGGATTTCCACCCCAACCAGCAATCGAGCGATCTCTCGGCCAACTGGCTCAGCAGCAACGCCGACCAGTACACGCGAGTCGGGGCGGGTTGAGGGCGCTTCTGCGGTGCTACCCCATGGGGTGTCACCGATAATCGGCGCATGTCCGAACGTGTCATCCCCCTGATCGATCAGCGCCTTGTCAACACCGTGGCGCGCATTCCCTCCACAACGGTGGAGCCCACTGGCTTGCTGGGTGATGCCCTCGGACGGCCGCTGCGCGATCTGCGCATCAGCGTGACCGACCGGTGCAATTTCCGCTGCAGCTACTGCATGCCCAAGGAAATCTTCGACAAGGACTACGCCTACCTGCCGCACACCTCGCTGCTGACCTTCGAAGAAATCACCCGCGTGGCCACGCAGTTCGTGGCGCACGGCGTGCAAAAGATCCGTCTCACCGGTGGCGAACCGTTGCTGCGAAAAAATCTGGAGATCCTCATTGAGCAGCTCGCTGCGCTGCGCACGGTGGAAGGCCAGCCGCTGGACATCACGCTCACCACCAACGGCTCGCTGCTCAAGCGCAAAGCCGCAGCGCTCAAGGCCGCCGGTCTGCAGCGCGTCACCGTGAGCCTGGACGGCCTGGACGACACCATCTTCCGCGCCATGAACGACGTGGACTTTCCGGTGGCCGATGTGCTCGAAGGCATCGAGGCTGCGCAGGCCGCCGGGCTGGGGCCCATCAAGGTCAACATGGTGGTCAAGCGCGGTACCAACGACCACGAAATCCTTCCGATGGCGCGCCACTTCAAGGGCACCGGCATCGTGCTGCGATTCATCGAGTACATGGACGTGGGCGCCACCAACGGCTGGCGCATGGACGAGGTGCTGCCCAGCGCAGAGGTGGTGGAGCGGATCCACCGCGTGCTGCCGCTGGTGCAGCTGGGTGCGGCCGCGCCGGGTGAGTCCGCCGAGCGCTGGGGCTACGCCGATGGCTCTGGAGAGATCGGTGTGATCAGCAGCGTCACGCAAGCCTTCTGCAGCGACTGCAACCGCGCCCGCCTGTCCACCGAAGGCCAGCTCTACCTGTGCCTGTTCGCCAGCCAGGGCCACGACCTGCGCCCGCTTATCCGCGGCGGTGCCACCGACGCACAACTGGCCAGCGCGATCGCAGCCATCTGGCAGGGACGCAGCGACCGGTATTCCGAGTTGCGCGCGAGTCTGCCTCCGGAATCCTCCACCGGCACCAGACGCGTAGAGATGAGCTACATCGGGGGCTGAACAAAAAATGATCCACACCAACGAAATCACAGGCCTGGTTCTCGCCGGCGGCCGCGGCTCCCGCATGGGCGGGCTCGACAAGGGCATGCAGAACTTCAACGGCACGCCGCTGGCGCTTCACACGGTCTTGCGCCTGCAGATGCAGGAAGGCGGGCTGGTGGGCGAGCTCATGCTCAACGCCAACCGCAACCTGTCCGCTTACGAGGCCTTCGGCGCACCGGTGTGGCCGGACACCCTGAGCGACTTTGCCGGACCGCTGGCGGGCTTCATGACCGGGCTGGAGCGTTGCGAGACCCCCTACCTGCTCACCGTGCCCTGCGACACACCGCTGTTTCCCTTCGACCTGGCCCAGCGCCTGGCACAGGCATTTGAAGACGAAGACACCGAGATCGCCATGGCCGCCGCGCCCGAGGAAGACGGGCAGTTGCGTCCGCAACCGGTGTTCTGCCTGATGCGGGTGGATCTGCTGGAAAGCCTGGTCGCCTTCACGCAGGCGTGTGGCCGCAAGATCGACCGATGGACCGCGACCCACAAGACCGTCATCGTGCCATTCAACCTGCCCGGCGACGACCCGCGCGCCTTCCACAACACCAACACACTGGCCGAGTTGCACGCCCTGGAGAAGAGCTGACGCCATGAAGACGATCGAACAGATCGCGGCCGAGCTGCAAGGCTACGACCCGCAGGCGCTGAGCGCTGACCGCGTCAACGAATTCCTGGCCCGATTGGTCGAGCCCGTGACAGCGATTGAGGACGTGGGCGTGTTCGACGCACTGGACCGTGTGCTGGCCGAGGACGTGGTCTCGCCCATCAGCGTGCCGCCTCACGACAACTCGGCCATGGATGGCTTTGCGTTCGACAGCCAACTGATGCAGCCGGGTCGGCCATTGAAGCTGCGCGTGGCGGGAACGGCCTTCGCCGGCAAGGCATGGGCAGGCACCCTGCAAGCCGACCAGTGCCTGAAAATCATGACCGGCGCCATCATGCCGCCTGCGCTGGACACCGTGGTGCCGCTGGAGTTCGTGAAGGTTGACGGCGACATGGTCGAGATTCCGCCCGGCGTGGTGACGGCCGGCGACAACCGCCGCTTGCTGGGCGAAGACCTGATGGCAGGCCAACCTGCGCTGCGCAAAGGACAAACGCTCGGGCCCGCCGCGCTGGGTCTGATCGCCAGCCTCGGCTTGACCAAGGCCACGGTGTTTCGCCGGATCAAGGTGGCCTACTTCTCCACCGGCGACGAGATCCTCACGCTGGGTGAGCCCATCCGCGAAGGCGCGGTGTTCGACAGCAACCGCTACACCGTGTTCGGTCTGCTCAAGCGTTTGGGTGTGGACGTGATCGACATGGGCGTGGTG
The DNA here is from genome assembly GCA_038213545.1 of Burkholderiales bacterium. Taxonomy (GTDB): domain Bacteria; phylum Pseudomonadota; class Gammaproteobacteria; order Burkholderiales; family Burkholderiaceae_C; genus Hydrogenophaga. The sequence goes on along the minus strand of JBBQSX010000067.1, from coordinate 5,859 downwards.
CGCGACGAACCCGCCTTGCTGGAAGCCGCGTTTCGCACGGCTGCAACGCAGGCCGACGCGATCATCACGAGCGGCGGCGTGAGCATGGGCGAGGCCGACCACACCAAGGCCATGATGAAGCAGCTGGGCGACGTGGCGTTCTGGCGCATTGCGATGCGGCCTGGTCGCCCGATGGCGGTGGGCCGCATCACCGAGGGCGGCAAGTCTTCGGTGCTGTTCGGGCTGCCCGGCAATCCGGTGGCGGTGATGGTCACCTTCCTTGCTTTCGTGCGTCCCGCGCTTCAGCGGCTCATGGGCGGCAACGTCGCTGAACCGGTGTTGCTGCAGGCCAGGAGCCTGGAGCAGCTGCGCAAGAAGCCAGGCCGCACGGAGTACCAGCGCGGCATCGTCAGCCGCGCGGCCGACGGTTCACTCTCGGTTCGCATCACTGGCAACCAGGGCTCGGGGGTTTTGAGCTCCATGGTGGAGGCCAACGGACTCATCGTCTTGCACCATTCGCAAGGCAACGTTGCTGTAGGAGACAGCGTTGACGTGATGATGTTTTCCGGGGTGGTCTGAGTTTCCCCCCCCCGATAACCTCGTTCGCACTCGGTCGAGACCTGAGGCAACTTCACTTTGCAGGAACAACCTCGACGTGCCCATCCACAGGCCCGACGGGTTTGTGAGAGTTCGCGCGAGACAGCAAGGTGTACATGGTGGGCACCACAAAGATGGTGAGCAAGGTACCCACGCTCATGCCACCCACGATCACCCAGCCGATCTGCTGCCGGCTCTCGGCGCCCGCACCACTGGCCAGCGCCAGCGGGATCGCACCGAGCACCATGGCGCCAGTGGTCATGAGGATGGGCCGCAAACGCAGTGCAGCCGAGCGCTTGACAGCTTCCAGCTTGTCCACCCCCTCCTCACGCAACTGGTTGGCGAACTCCACGATCAGGATGCCGTGTTTGGTGATCAGGCCCACCAGCGTGATCAATCCGATCTGGCTGAACACGTTGAGCGTGCCTCCGGTGAACTTGAGCGCGAGCAAGGCGCCCAGCATGGACAGGGGCACGCTGAGCATGATGATGAACGGATCGACGAAACTCTCGAACTGGGCAGCCAACACCAGGTAGATGAACAGCAGCGACAGCCCGAAAACAATGGCCAGCGAGCCCGACGAATTGCGGAACTCGCGGCTCTGGCCGTTGAGGTCGGTGGTGTAGCCTGCGGGCAGCAGCTCAGCCGCCGTGGCATCCATGAAATTCAGCGCTTCACCCATGGAATAGTTGGGCGAGAGGTTGGCCGTGATGGAAGCGCTGCGGCGTTGGCCAAAGTGGTTGAGCTCGCGGGGCACCACCACCTCGCGTGTGGTCACCAGCGAGGCCAGAGGGATCATCGCGCCACCGCGCCCGCGCACGAAGAGACGGTCGATGTCCTCGGGCGTGCTGCGGTTGGCAGAAACCATTTGCACCACCACGTCGTACTGCTCGCCATCGCGCTTGTAGCGCGTCACGGTGCGTCCGCCGAGCATCGTTTCCACCGTGCGAGCAATCACGTCTACCGTCACACCCATATCGGCTGCGCGCTCACGGTCCACGTCCATGCGGACCTCCGGCTTGTTCAGGCGCAGATCTGTGTCCACCTGCAAGAACCCCGGGTTCTGAGCGAGCTTGTCCTGAAACTGGCGCACCACGCGCGCGAGATTTTCGTAGGAGTCGCCGGTCACGATCACATAGTTGATCGGCCGCTCGCGGAAACCCTGCCCCAGGGAAGGGGGCGTGATGGGGAACGCGCTGATCCCGGGAAGCGCTGCGATCTTGGGCGACAGCTCGCGCGCGATGTCCATGGTCGTGCGGTCGCGCTCTTCCCAGGATTTGCCGCGCATGATCACGCTGCCCTGCGCGACCGAGGGGTTGCCCACGATGGTGAAGATGCGGTCGAGCTCGGGGATGTCCTGGCCCATGCGCTCGATGGCTTCCGCATACTTGCGGGTGTAGGCCAGCGTGGCGCCGTCAGGGCCATTGATCGAAGCCAGCACCACGCCACGGTCTTCCATGGGGGCGAGCTCCTGGCGTGTGCTTTGAAGGAGCAACCAGCTGCCCGCCGCACTGGCCAGCATCACCGCCACCACCAACCAGCGCACGTTCAACGACCATCCCAACACGCGGGCATAGCCGTCGCTGAGTGCGGTCAGGCGCCGCTCCATGAAGCTGTCAAAGCGCCCCGGCGTGGGGTTGTGCTTGAGCAGCTTGGAACACATCATGGGCGAGAGCGTGAGAGCCACAAAGCCCGACACCACCACCGCACCGGCCAGCGCCAACGCAAATTCGGCAAAGAGCCGCCCGGTGCGTCCTGGCGTGAACGCCAGCGGTGCATACACCGCGGCGAGCGTCAGCGTCATGGCCACCACCGCAAAGCCGATTTCGCGCGCCCCCTTGATCGCTGCCTCGAACGGTTGCATGCCTGCTTCAATGTGCCGGTAAATGTTCTCCAGCACCACGATGGCGTCATCCACCACCAGGCCAATGGCCAGCACCAGCGCCAGCAGCGTGAGAGTGTTGATCGAGAAGCCAAACAGGGCCATGAGCGCAAAGCAGCCGATCAGACTCACCGGAATCGTCACAAGCGGGATGATGGACGCGCGCAGCGTGCGAAGAAACACAAAAATCACCAGCGCCACCAGCACCGCCGCCTCAGCGATGGTGGTGTACACGGCCTTGATCGAGCGGTCGATGAAGATCGAGTTGTCGTTGGCCACCTCCACGCGCACACCCTCGGGCAGGTCGGCCAGGATGCGCGGCAGCATCTCCTGCACCCCGGCGGACAAGTCCAGCGGGTTGGCGGTCGATTGGCGGATCACGCCGAGCGAGATCGCGTCGCGTCCGTTGTATCGCACCGAAGTGCGTTCGTCCTGGGGGGCCTGTTCAACGCGGGCCACATCGGCGATGCGGATGGTCTGGCCGTTGACGGTGCGCACACCGATCTCGCGAAACTGTTCGGGCGTCTGCAGGTCGGTCGCAGCGGTTACGTTGAATTCGCGCTGCGCGCTCTCGATGCGGCCAGCGGGCACCTCCAGGTTGGAGCGCCGCAGGGCGTCTTCCACGTCCTGCACCGTGAGGCTGTATGCCGCCAGGCGGTCGGCGTCGAGCCAGATGCGCATGGAGTAGCGCCGCTCACCGAAGATGCGCACGTCGGCCGCACCCGGTGCGGTTTGCAGGCGCGGCTTCACCACCCGGTTGGCCAGGTCGCTGAGCTCCAGCGACGACATCGAATCCGAATTGAGTGCCAGCCAGATCACCGGCTGCGCGTCCGCCTCGACTTTGGCAATCACCGGTTCGTCCACGTCTTGCGGCAGGCGCTGGCGCACGCGGCTGACCTTGTCGCGCACGTCGGCAGCGGCCGAGTCAGGGTCGCGTTCGAGCTTGAAGCGCACCGTGATCTGGCTCTGCTCCTGACGACTGATGGACGTGATGATGTCGACGCCCTCAATGCCTGCGAGCGAGTCCTCCAGTACCTTGGTCACCTGGGTTTCAATCACCTCGCTGGACGCGCCGCCAAAGGTCGTGGTGACCGTGACATTGGGTTCGTCGATGCGCGGGTACTCCCGCACTGTCAGTCCGTTGAAGGCGACGAAGCCCACCAGCAGAATCAGCAGGGACAACACGGTCGCAAAGACCGGACGCCGGATGGAAATTTCAGGCAATTGCATGAGGGTATCTCTCGGCTCAAGGTGTCAAGGCGTGGCGGGCTTGGGCGCTCGCGCGGCGGCCTCGGTGGCGCTGGCCATGTTGACCACGCGCACGGCGGTGCCGTCGCGCTGCAGTCGCTGCTGTCCAGCCACCACCACCGTGTCGCCTGCGGCCACACCCTTGACGATCTGGACCTCGGCCCCGCGGCGCACACCGGTCTGGACCTCGACCCGGCGCGACACCAGTTTCTTCGCGTCGCTCTGGCCCTGCTCGTCAAGCAGGAAAACATACTGCTTGCCGCCCTGCGGCACCATGGCCTCTTCCGGGACCACCAGCGCTGCGTTGTTCACTGAAAACACAATGAGCACCCGCGCAAACATGCCAGGGCGCAGGTCGGTACCGGACAACCTGGGCATGACTGCGCGCACCGAGATGGATCGGCCGTTGGCGTCCAGCAGCGGATCGACCGCCAGCACCTGGGCTTCGAAGGTTTTGCCTGGCACGGCGTCAAGCTGCACCTGCACGCCCTGCCCCGTTGCAACGCTGCTCTGGTAGCGCTCAGGCAGGCGGAAATCCACTGTGAGCAGCGTGGTGTCTTCCAGGTTCACCAGGTCATCGCCGTCGCCCACGTACTGACCGAGGTTGATGCTGCGAAGCCCCACGGTGCCATTGAACGGCGCGGTGATGCGCATGCGCTGCATGCGGGCCGTGGCCAGCGCCACCTGTGCTTCGGCCACCTGCAGGTTGGCCTGGCTTTCTTCCACCACGCGGGTGGCCACGAAGTTCTCGGCCACCAGTTCCTGGTTGCGCTTGAGGTTGGCCCGGGCAATCGACAACTGGGCCTGTGCCTGGCTGAGTTCGGCGCGCTGCAAGGTGTCGTCCAGCTGCACCAACAGTTGACCCGTCTTGACCTGCGCACCATCGGCAAATGCGATACGGGCCACGCGGCCACTGACCTCGGGTTTGAGGGTGACACTTTGTCGCGAGCGCAGCGTGCCCACCGCCTGAGCATCGTCCTGCAGTCGAACGGTCTTGACTTTCGTCACCTCGACACCGGGCGCGCCGCCCCCACTGCGCGCCCCACCGGCCGGTGCGGCAGCCGCCTGGGGGGCAGGAGCCGCAGACCTGTTCTGCAGCCACCAGGCCGCGCCGGAAGCCACGCCCAGGCCTGCAACCGCCACCAGCACATAAATCGATTTGTGGGCCATGGTTTTCTTCAGTAAAGGTTCACACGGTGCGTGCAAAGCGTCCGCGAGGCACGTGCCGGACGATCGATGGCATGCTCACAATCCCGCAATGTAGCAGTGCAGAGCGGGCGGCAGGGCGCGAAGTTCCCTTCGCCCCCTCACGTGCATCGGACGTTCATCAGGGGGGAACACCGCGGTTGGCCAGCGAGTCCGCGCGCTCGTTGCCCGGGTCGCCGGCGTGGCCTTTCACCCAGTGCCACTCGATCTGGTGGATGCCGCCATGCACCAGCGCGTCCAACCGCTGCCAGAGGTCTGCGTTCTTCACCGGTTGTTTGGCCGCAGTGGTCCAGCCCTTGCGCTTCCAGCCGTGGATCCATTCGGTGATGCCCTTGCGCACGTATTCGCTGTCCAGGAAGAGCGATACCCTGCACGGTCGCTTGAGCGCCACCAGCGCCTCGATCACAGCGGTCAGCTCCATGCGGTTGTTGGTGGTTTCACGCTCCCCGCCCCAGAGCTCTTTCTCGTGTCCTTCGGACTTCAAGTACACACCCCACCCGCCGGGCCCGGGATTGCCCTTGCAGGCGCCGTCGGTGTAGATCACCACATGGTTCAAAACGCTCACTCCAGAAAACAGTTGGATGAAAAATTCAGCGCCGGTTCGCCACCGGCACCGGTGCGGGCGAGCCGGCGCGCCGGGGCTTCCAGGCTGGACCCAGCAGACGCATGCCGCGCACACGCTTGACCGCCACGACAAAATAAACCGCGCCAAAAATGGGCCACCAGCGTGCGCCGGCCCGGTCCATCCAGGCGGTGCGCTGCAACCACTTGTCGGTCTTCATCGCAGGGCGGTAGCAGCCATAGCGGTCGGACTCGAGCTCAAAGCTCAGCAGCTGAAGCCAATCTCGCAGGCGCCAGGGGCCAATGAAGTCGCCTGCGTCAGGCAGGAAAAGGTTGGAGGCGTCCAGCATCGACACCCCCATGCGTTCACACAGCCGCGCCCGACC
>JBBQSX010000066.1:0-16827 GCA_038213545.1 Burkholderiales bacterium | reverse complement strand
TAAAGGCAGGAATTAATTTTTTGATACAATCGCATATCATACGCCCGCCGCGGTCCCCGCGCGCTCGACGGCGCTGGCCGACAACCGCGCCACGGCTGGGTTCGACTTCGCTCTGGTGCGTACCGTTGCCGGCTTGCGCAGCAACGAACTGGTGCCCGATCCGGCCCACTTCAGCGACCCCGCGCGCACATACGTGTCGATCTGGATCCCCGCTCCTCTGGAGGTACGGCTTCAGCTCGCTTTCTTGAATCTGCAAGTGCTGCAAGCGCTCGACGCCCGCGGCGGCCTGGTGCTGCAGTTGCCGGCAAACGTGCACAGCGTGCGCTATGAGGTGTACGACGCTCTTGGAACGGCCCATTCACTCAGCGGGGAGATCACACGATGAAACGTTACATGACCATGCTGCTGGCCTTGTGCCTGGTGGTGGGCGCCGCCTTCACGCAGTCGCTCTCGTCGGTCCGCCTGACGGACACCATCGTGAAGGGCACCGGCGACATCAATCTGCTGAAGGACCTGAGCGCCTCCACACTGGAATCCCTGCGCGCCGCCAATGGCGGCCGCCTGGTGCTGGGCGTTGACGTGAACGAGGCGGCCAACGGCACCGAGAAGGCAGCCAGCCAGGGCGTGGCGCTGGCCGACGCATGGCTGGACGTGACCATGTCCGACGGCAGCAAGCGGGTCTACGGCCACGCCGGTGCGTTCTGGACCGAGACCCAGGCACTGCTGGCCCCGGCAGGTACGGCCACGAGATCGCACCGCTACACCTTGCTCGGCGAAAGCGGCTCCAGCCGCATCACGGCCAACGGCAGCGTCCAGGCGGTCTTCGACAGCACGCTCAAGATCACCGTGCCCGACAACATCGGCCAGGCTGTGGCGGCCGTGCTGCACGTGCGGTTCCTCGACCCCAATGTCAAGCTTGGCGACCCCGAGGCGTTCTACGACTTCACCGCCGGCTTCGAAGACCTGGCCCTGCTGTCGCCGCAGGACGCGGCCTACCTTGACCTCGTCTTGCCCAGCAATTCGCTCTTCCGCAGCGACGCACCATCGATGGAGCTCAGCCTCGAGGGTCAGCAGACACTGGCCGATGCGCAGCAGCCCCCCCCACCTGCGGCACTCACCTGGTTGCAGCATCCAGCCGCCGGCAGGCACGAGATCGTTGCTTACGAAGACCTGGCACCAGCCCGAGGCGACTTCGATTTCAACGACCTGGTGGTTGCCTACCGCTACCAGCTTGGCTTGAACGCGGCGGGGATGGTCGAGCGCATCGAGGGCACCGCTTACCTTGTCGCGCGCGGCTCCAACTACCGCCACGACTGGACGTTGGACCTGCCGCTGCCTGCCGGCACAGCCGCTGCATCCAGCTGCACCACGGTGGACACCGCCGGGAAGGCGCTGGCCTGTGCCATCGGTCTGAGCGATGGACGCCTGCGATGGGAAGCCTTCAAAGACACCGTCACCGCGTTTCCTGCTCCCGGTTCGGTGGCGGCCAGCCCAGTCAACACGGCGCCAGTCGGCAGTTTCAACCGCGGACCGAAGGCCAGCTTCACCATCACCCTGGCCACGCCTGTGGTACCGCCTGCACCCGATGAGGCCGACCCATGGCTTCTGGTGCGCAACACCGGGCAGACCGTGCGCTTGCGAGACCGGGCATCGGACGGTTATCCCTTTGCGATGAAGCTGCCCACGGAATGGCAAGTTCCGATCGAACGCAAGGACATGGGCCTGGCCTACCCTGAACTCGTCAACTTCGTTGGCTCGGCGGGCCGTCTGAGCAGCGACTGGGCGCTGCAGCCGGTGGGCTCGCTGGTGCGCAACTGGAGCGAAGCGCAATGGGCCTGGTAAGTTCGCTCGGCCTGCCCGCCATCGGTTATCTTCCCGGGTGTCCTTGGCCAGCCTGCGTGCGGGCCCACCTCACACACACCGTACTGCTGCTGCAACCCAGCCGGAGATCGTCCATGACCCCACCCCTGCGCCGCGCTGCCCGCGGGCTCCTGACCACCCTGGCGCTGCTGGCCGTGTTGCACCCCGCCAGCGCAGGAACGGTGGCCGACCGCATCAAGGCCAGTGGTCAGCTGCGGGTGTGCATCTGGCCCGATTACTACGGCATCAGCTTGCGAAGCCCACGTGACGGTCAGTTGCGTGGCATTGACATCGATCTCGCCGGCGAACTCGCCCGCACGATCGGCGCCCAGTTGCAGTTCGTGAATTCGTCTTTCCCGCGATTGATCGACGACCTGCTGCAGGACCGTTGCGACATCGCGATGTTCGGAGTTGGAATCACCCCGCAGCGCCAGCAGGCACTGCGCTTTTCCCAGCCCTACCTTCGCAGCAGCATCTACGGCGTCACCACGCTCAGCAACCGGGTGGTGCGCGAATGGGCCGACATCGATCAACCCGGCGTCAAGGTCGCGGTCCAGGCCGCGACCTTCATGGAACCGGTCATGGCAGCCAATCTGAAAAAGGCTGAGATGGTGGTCATACGGCCGCCGCAGGTGCGCGAGCAGGAGCTGGAGGCTGGTCGGGTCGACGTGTTCATGACCGACTATCCCTACAGCCGCAGGTTGCTGGACAACGCCGACTGGGCACGCCTGGTGTCTCCGCCGCAGCCTTTCCACCCGATTCCCTACGCCTACGCGGTCAAACCCGGCGACGACGACTGGTTGGCACGCGTCGATCAGTTCGTGGCCGCCATCAAGCGCGATGGCCGCCTGGAAGCCGCTGCGCGGCGTGCCGGGCTTGGCGAGATCGTCGTACGCGATTGAACCCGCCCGCAAACGCCTCCCCGTTGAGCCCGCGCCGCCGCCAGTTTCGGTGGGCCGTGCTGGTTTTCGGCCTGCTGGTGACGGCATTGGCAGGCGCATTCCTGCGCTTCGAGGTGAGCGAGTTCCACAGCAACCAACGCAAGGAACTGGAACTGCAGGCCCGCGTGCTGGAGGACCACACCGCGCGCATCATCGAGTCCGTCGATCTCATCCAGCGATCCATCGCAGGATCGATTTCTCGCGGTGACCCTGGGCTGGACACCGAGGCAATGAACGAATTGCTCGCCAACAGTCTGCGCGGTCTGCCCTACCTGCGCAGCCTTTCACTGGTGGATTCCGCCGGCACGGTGAAGGCGAGCTCCAACTCTGCCAATGTCGGCGCAACCGTGCCAGCCGCATGGCAACAGAAGGGCGCAAGCGACAGGACCCGACTGGCGTCCCTGGCCTCGGGCCGCGATCTCACCGATCTCAACCAGATACCGCTGGCGCAATCGAGACTGCTGGCGCTGCCGGTTCTGACGCCGGTGGACCCAGCCCTCGGCGATACCCTGGTCGCCTTGATCAACCTCGACCACTTCGCGACGCAGTTCGACCGGATGCTCGGCGTCGAGAATCGACGCGAGGGTGGCGTACGTGCGCTTCTGATCGGTCTGGACGGCGAGTTGCTGATCGGTTCGTCGGGCGTCAGTTCGGTGCCTGGCGCATCGATGCAGGCGCTACCGGTTTTCACCCAATACCTGCCACGACTCGAGTCGGGCAGCGGCGTGGGCATGGGCTCGGACGGCACCACCACGTTGGGGGCTTTCCGAGTGACACGCCAATGGCCATTGGTCGTTCTGATGGAACAGCGCCACGAGACCTGGCCAACCGGGCTGCGCGAAATCCTGGCGTGGACCCTGTCTTTCCTCTTGGCCGCCCTCGCCCTGCTGGCCGGAACTTCTCTCGTTGTGGACCGGTCTTTCCGGCGCGACCAACGCCAGGATCGCGACTTGAGGCGGGCGCACGAAGAGACGATGGCCAGCGATGCCCGCAAGCTGGCCATCCTGCAGAGTTCGCTGGACGCCATCGTCACCGTCGGTGCAGACGGCCGTGTTCTCGAATTCAATGCCGCTGCAGAGCGCATGTTCGGCCGTACCGCCGAGGACGTGATCGGCCAGCCGATGCACGAGATGATTGTTCCGCCCCACCACCGTCAGGCTCACCAGGCGGGCATGAAACGGTACCGAGCCACGGGGGTGGCCCACGTCCTGAACCGCCGCATCGAGATTGAGGCCATGCGCGCCGATGGCACGCTGTTCCCGGTCGAGCTGACCATTGTTCCGGTGTCGACGGCAGAAGGCGAGATCTTCACCGCCACGCTGCGAGACATCACCAACAGCCTGCGCGCACAGAAGGAGCTGCGCGAAAGCGAGGCCAGGGCGAACGCCACGTTCGAGCAAGCGGCCGTCGGGGTTCTGCAGCAAGACTTCAAGGGGCGCGTGGTGCGCGTCAACCAGAAGGTATGCACGCTGCTGGGTTACACCCGTGACGAACTGCTGGCGATGCGCATAGAGGACATCGTTCACCCGGACGACTTTGCAGCAGCGTCGGAAGGCGTTCGCATGCTGACGGCCCAGGAGACCAGGAGTTTCTCAACCGACCGTCGCTACCGGCACCGGGATGGCACCTGGGTCTGGACCCGGCTGACCCTGTCGCTCGCGCGCGATGCGGATGGACAGCCCCTTTACCTGATCGGCATCATCGAGGACATCACGTCGCGACGCCAAGCCGAGCTCGCGCTGCAGGAGAGTCAGGCGCTGCTGGACAAAACGGGGCGTATCGGCGGCATCGGCGGCTGGACCCTCGAGCTGGGGGCAAAACTCCCCCAATGGACCAACCAGACGGCCGTCATCCATGACCTTCCGGCGGGCTACCAACCCCAGAGCATGGAGGAGGCGATCGGCTACTACGCTCCGGGGGCGGCCGAAAAAATGACACAGGCGTTGATGAGCGCCCTCGACACTGGCGACGGCTTCGACCTCGAGCTGCCCCTGATCACCGCCCGAGGCCGCCGGATCTGGGTGCGCGCTGTGGGCAAGGCCGAACATGAGAACGGCCAGCCGGTTCGCATGGTGGGCGCCTTCCAGGACATCACCGAACAACGTCGGGCGCAGCAGGAGCTGGCCCTCGCGAGGGAACGCGAATTGACCATCGGCGCCCGCATCCAGCAGGCTCTGCTGGTGGACGCCCCCGACCAGAAATTGCCCGGGTTGTGGCTGAGCACCCTCAGCCAGGCCTCGCAAGGCATCGACGGCGACTTTGTCGAACTCATCAAGCTCGGCGACCATGGGTTGGACATCATCGTCGGGGATGTGATGGGCAAGGGCGTGGGCGCTGCGCTGATGGCGGCCGCCACCAAAATGCAGTTCAGCCGTTGCGTGGCCGAACTGCTGGCCAGCCCGGACCACAGCGGCGACCTGCCGACGCCCGCCAGCATCATGGCTGCAGTTCATCGCGCGATGACGAGCAACCTGCAAGCGCTGGACGCTTTCGTCACGCTGAGCTATGTGCGGCTGGATACGAGGGCCGCAACCGTCACATGGGTGGGCTGTGGCAGCGAGGAGCCTATGCTGTTGCGCCCAGACGGGCAGATCGTGAGCCTGTCCAACCAGCATCCGCCCATGGGCGTGCTGAACGAGACCGAATTCCACGAGGACACCGTGCACTTCCATGCAGGAGATGCGCTCTTCCTCTCGTCCGACGGTGCCGCCGACGCCCTGCTGCCAGACGGCACACGCCTCGGACGCAATCGGGTGATCACGCTGCTGACCGAGCTGCTCGGTGAACTGTCGACACCTGCCGCTGTGCTGCACGCACTGCGTGGTGCGCTGGTCGCCACTGGAGCCCGCATCACGGACGATCTGACACTGGCCCTCGCCATGTTGAGCGGCGAGAACACACGGGCCAGCCGGCGGGAGTTCGGCAGAGGCATGGAAGATCTGCCGCATGTGCGTCTTCTGGTCGAGGCCAGCTGCCATGAGGCCGGGCTCGATGAAGTCGATGCCAGCCTTTTCACGGTCGCCTGTGTCGAGGCTTACACAAACGCCGTGCGTCACACGGTGAACCGGCCTGAAGGTGCGCCGGTCGAACTGGTTGTGCGCATCGAGGGCGACCGGGTGTTGGTCGAGATCGTCACGCTCGGGGAAGCGTTCGAACCTGTGCGAGACGCCCCAGACACCGACTTTGCGACTTTCCCTGAGGGCGGATTCGGGCTGTCGATCATGGAGCAGGCAAGCGACGGGCTCGAGCATGTGCACGCACGTGGCGTGAACACGGTACGCCTGAAAAGCCGGCGCGCCAGGGCCTGACGGCGCGGCAACATTGCACGGCACGGTGTCGACCGTGTTCACGGTCTGGTCACGATTGCCTGCCCGGCGCATCGTGAAATAGCGGTCTTCGCAGCTTCTGCAACCGCACCATGACTCCAAAACTCCTCTACATACTGCACAGCGGCCAGATGTTCGGCACCGAACGCATGGCACTTGCCACGCTGCAGGCGCTCGGCATCGAAGACGAAAGCATGCTGCTGGCGCCGCCCGGTCCGGTGCATGCCGCTGCGCATGCAAGGGGCGTGCACAGCCTCCCGCTGACCGGCCGTGCCGCCTTGACCCGGGCATTGGTGCAGACCTTGTGGCTGCATCGCGACGTGGCCGTGGTCGCCACCGGCGTACTGCAATCGCTGCTGGTGTGTGCGTTGCAGCGCCTGCTGGGTGGCCGTGGTGCCCACCTGCATGTGGTTCACGGCGGGACAGACGAGCGCCTGAGCTACGGTCGCAAGCGCCTGCTCGCAGGGTTGCCCTTGCGTCTGGTGGCTGTGTCCGACTTCGTGCGCCAGCGTTTGATCGCGCACGGCGTGCCAGCCGAGCGCATCGAGGTGATCGGCAATTTCCTGCCGGCAGCACCGACCGCCTTGAGGCCTCCCTTTGCCAGGGACGGGGTGCGCCGCGTGGTGCTGCTTTCGCGGCTGGATCCCATCAAGCGCGTGGCCCTGCTGTTCGATGCACTCGAGCGCACGCCCGGCCTGAGCTTGCTGCAGTTCGACATCTATGGATCAGGCGCTGAAGCGAAAAAACTGGAAGAACGGGCGCGCCAGCACCCGAATGTCCGGCTCCACGGTTTCGTGCCGGAGGCGGCAGCGGCGCTGGCAGAAGCAGACCTGTTGCTGCACACCTGTCCTGAAGAACCCTTCGGTCTGGTGTTGCTGGAGGCGTTCGCCGCGGGTGTACCGGTACTCGTGCCCAACAGCGGCGGCGCCGGGGATCTCGTTCAACACGGTGTCAATGGCTGGCACTTCAGCGCCAACGACGCCGTGGCGTTGGGCCAGCGACTGCAAATGTTGACGGTGGCACCTTCCTGGCAACTCGAGGCGATGGCCACCGGAGGCCGAGAGGTCCTGCAGCGCCGACATGCGCCGACCAGCCAGGCGCAGCACTACGCGCAGCTGTTGCAACTGAATGGAGCAAACGCATGAGCAGGCCAGACGTATCCGTGGTCGTCATTGGCCGTAACGAGGGGCCGCGCCTGGCACGCTGCCTGACATCGGTTCAGCAGGCCCAGTGGGGCGACCTGAGCTGGGAACTGATCTACGTGGATTCGCATTCAATAGATGGGAGCCAGGCGTTGGCGTTGGGCATGGGCGCGCGCGTTCTGGGGCTGGGAACGGCGCGACCGAGTGCCGCGGCTGGCCGCAACATCGGGTGGCGAGCAGCGCGCGCGCCACTGGTGCTTTTCCTCGACGGCGATACGGTGCTTCAAGCCGGCTTCGTCCTCGAAGCCGTTGTGGTGCTGCAGGCGTGGCGCAGTGTGGTGGCGGTGTGGGGGCATCGGCGCGAGCTAGATCCCGGGCAATCGATCTATACCCGTGTGCTCGACCTCGACTGGGTCTTTGCCCCAGGCCGGGTGGATTACTTTGGCGGCGATGCCCTGGTGCGCCGGGATGCGCTCGCCGACGCTGGCGGATTCGACGATGCCCTGGTGGCCGGTGAAGAGCCCGAGTTGTGTCGCCGTCTGCGTGCGGCAGGCTGGCAAATCGAGCATATGGATCTGCCCATGACGCTGCACGATCTGGCGATCACCCGCTGGCGGGCCTGGTGGATGAGGGCCGAGCGCGCCGGTCTCGCCTATGCACAGGTGGCGGCGCGCTATGCCGGGACAACCGATCCGCTGTGGCAGCGCGAGGCGCGCCGCAACCGGGTGCACGGCATCGCCTTGCTCGCGCTGCCTATGGCGACGCTGGCAGCAATGGGCTGGCAACCCTGGCTGGGGGCAGCAATGCTGCTGTGCGTGGCCACCGTGCTGGCACGTTCGACCTGGCGTGCACGCTGGAAATGCCCTGGCGACCTGCCGTTGGCAGCCGCATACGCCGTTCACTCCCACCTGCAGCAACTTCCGATCCTGGCTGGTCAGTGGCGCTGGTGGCAGCTTCAGCGTGGTCGCAAAACAGCCGATCTCATCGAATACAAGGACGAGTCCACATCCATCGATCGGGGTGCGAAATGATCCTCAAGGCCTTGCTGTCATCTGCACTGCAGCCGTTGGCGAAGTTGCTTCAATGGCTGGAGCCGGGTGCACAGCGTCTTTGGTCCCACGCACGGCTGTCGGCCCGCCTGGCCAATCCGGTACCGACCTCGGTGGTCGTGCTGGGTCCGGTCGAGCTGCAAGGCACAGGCTGCATCGCGCTGGGCGAGCGGCTGCATGTCTACCCGGACCAGTACTGGGAAACGCAGGAGGGTGGACATCTGCACATTGGTGACGATGTGGTGCTGTCGCGCGGCGTCCATCTGGTGGCTTTCGCATCGATTCATGTCGGCGCGGGAAGCATGCTGGGCGAATACGTCAGCGTGCGCGACGCCAACCACCGCCGCAACTGTGGGCCCTTGCGCGATGCTGGGCACGAGGCGGCGCCCGTCGTGATCGGCCGCGGAGTCTGGATCGGCCGCGGCGCAGCAGTGCTGGCGGGTGTGCGTATCGGCGACGGCGCGGTGGTGGCAGCCAACGCAGTGGTGACCCGCGACGTTCCCGCAGGCGCGGTGGTCGGCGGCGTCCCGGCGCGCGCGCTGCAAAGGCGATCGTCCCCGGGAACATCTGATCACGCACCCATTGGTGCGCCAATGACCCCATGAGCACGGACAACACGGGTGACCCCCTTCTGATGGTGGCGTACCAGTGCGGCCCAGGCCTGGGCTCGGTCTCGCAACTTGGCTGGCAATGGTTCACCGGCATGGCGCGGCGGCGCCCGGTGTGCCTGGTCACCCACCCACGCAATCGCGCCGCCATCGAGGCCGCACCGGACAGGCCCGCCTCGGCGCGGGTGATCTACATCGACACCGAATGGTTTGCAGGTCCGCTGTACCGACTGGCCAAGCGCCTGTTCCCGCGCAGCGAGCACGGGGTCTTCCTGCTGTCGCAGCTCGACTGGTTCGTTTTCGACGCAGTAGCGTTGCGCACACTTCGGCGCGAGCGCGCAGCCGGCGCTCCCTGGCGCGTGCTGCACCTCGTAACCCCGGTCTCTGTCTCCGCCACCACGAGGTTGCATCGGCTGGGGCTGCCAGTGGTGCGTGGCCCTCTCAACAGCGGCTTGCCCGTGCCACCCGGCTTCGAAAGCCTGATGCGCGACGACGCCATGGGTTTGTCGCGACTGCGCGTTCTGCCTCGCCTGGCCGAAGCGCTGCTCGGCTCACTTCGGTCCAGCCACGCCGTGCTGGTTGCCACCGAAGCCACGCGAGCAGCACTGCCGCTTGCGGTGCAGGCGCGCAGCACAGCCATGCTGGAGAACGCAGTGGATCCCCAGCGCTTCGCGCCGCCGTCGCTCATGCAAACGCGCCAGCGCGGGGAAACATTGCGTGTGAGCTTTGTCGGACGGCTCGTACCGGTAAAGGCGCTGCCGCTGCTGTTGCACGCCATGGCTCGACTTGTCGCCGAGGACCGCGATATCCGCCTTGATGTGGTGGGCGATGGCCCGATGGCCGAGTCCTGGCGCACCCAAGCCCTGGCGCTCGGGCTGGAAGAAAGGGTTCGCTGGCATGGGGCGCTAAGACCCGACGCCGTGGCGCAGTTGATGGGACACAGCGACCTGTTCTGCCTGCCATCGGTGCGTGAATCTGGTGGAGCCGTGCTGCTGGAAGCCATGGCCTGCGGCCGGGCGGTGATCGGGATGGCTTTTGGCGGCCCGGGCGAAATCATCGACGCGAAGGTGGGGTGGCGTGTGGCGATGCCCGATGAAGCCCGAGCTATCGACGGGCTGACTCAGGCACTGCGCGAGGCGTACGACGATCCTGAAGACACCGCAGAACGCGGTGCATGTGCACGCCAGCGCGTACTGGCGCAGCACACCTGGCAGGCGCGCATGGCGGTGGCCGAGCGCGTCTATACGGACGCTGTGCGGGGCGCAGGCGAACTCCAAGGTTTGCAGTCTTGACACAACCAGGAACGACATGCCGCCTGTAATAGCGGCATGTCAAAACCCATCCCAAACCTGCGCTTTGCGCAACCCCTGACGACAACTGCCATGACAGGTTCAGGCGCTACCGCATACCTCGTCAGCCGCTACCCGGCCGTGTCACACACATTCATCCTGCGCGAAGTGCGGGGCCTGCGCGCACTCGGCCTGCGGGTCGAGGTGGCATCGGTCAACCCACCTGATCGAGCAGCGGCGCACATGACGCCAGACGAGCAAGAGGAAGCCGTGGCGACCTACGGTCTGAAGCGCCATGGCGTGCGCGGCGCGCTCGGCGCCGTTGTCTGGGCCTTCCTCACCAGGCCGCTCAGCCTGGCGTACACGCTGCACGAAGCCTGGAGCCTGGGGCGCGGCATGCGCCGCATCTATTCGCTGGCCTATGCGGTGGAGGCAGTCATGGTGACGCGCTGGATGGGCCAACGCGACCTGAGCCACCTGCATGTGCACTTTGGCAACGAGGCTGCCGCTGTCGGCCTGCTGGTCAAGTCCTTCAGCGGCGCGAGCCTTTCGCTCACGATCCACGGTCCCGACGAGTTTGACGACGTCGCGGGCCAGAGCTTGCGGCGCAAGGTGGAGCGAGCCGACCAGGTGGTCTGCATCAGCCAATTCGCTCGCAGTCAGCTCATGCGTCTGACCCCACCCGCCCACTGGGACAAGCTGCAGCTGTGCCGGCTGGGCGTGGACCCGACCCGCTTCACGCCCGCAGCAAAGGCACGCGAGCCTGGTCCGGTACGCCTGCTCAGCGTGGGTCGCCTGACGTCGGCCAAAGGGCAGTGGCTGCTGGTGCATGCTTGCGCTGCCTTGCAGCGCGAAGGCGTCGACTTCGAACTCACGGTTGTGGGCGATGGCCCAGACCGCGCCCGGCTCACCGAGGGCGTGAGCAGCCAGAATCTGCAAGGGCGGGTGCGCTTCACCGGCGCACTCAACCAGACCGAGGTGCTGGCCGAACTTGCACGCGCTGATGTGTTCGTGCTGCCCAGCTTGGCCGAGGGGATACCGGTGGTGCTCATGGAGGCCATGGCCAGTGGCGTGCCTTGCGTCACGAGTCCGGTCAACGGCATTCCAGAGCTGATCGAGCACGAGCGAAATGGCCTGCTGGCCACGCCGGGCGACGCCGAGGCGCTCGCGCGGCAATTGCGTCGAGTGATCGGTGATACCGGGCTGCGCCAACGGCTGGCCACGGCCGGTCGGGCCGAGGTCGAGGAGCGTTTTCACCTGGCCCGCAACGTAGCGGCACTGGCGGACATCTTGCTGCGCCTGCCAGCAGTGCGCTTGCAAGGAGCATGAGCATGGCACTGCGATCTCTGCTGGGCGCCCTGTGCCAACAGCTGGCCATGCGCCATGGTCGCGCCGTCGGCCTGTGGCGCCGACTTGCCGCGCCGACAGGCATGCAATGGGCCGAGTACCTGCGCCGCCACGGGGGCTTGCACGCAATGGGCGAGCGCTGTGCGATCCAGACCAATGTGGTCATCACCGATCCCGCCTACACCCGGCTCGGGCACAACGTGAGCCTTTCCGGCTGCACGCTGTTCGGTCATGACGGCGTGGTCAACATGCTTCGCAACGCCTATGGCGGCGAATTGGACCGCGTTGGCCGTATCGATATCCGAGACAACGTGTTCATCGGGCATCAGGCGATCGTGATGCCCGGCGTGACCATTGGCCCAGATGCAGTGGTGGCTGCCGGCTCGGTGGTCACGCGTGATGTGCTGCCGGGCACTGTGGTCGGTGGGGTGCCGGCCAAACCCATCGCTCGCACCCGTGACCTGCATGCGCAACTCGCACAGCAGACCACGCAACTGCCCTGGCATGGGTTGCTCGCGGCGCGCGCCGACCCACGCGAACCCGCCAGCCAAGAGCTGCAAGCCCAACGCCTGCGGCATTTTTTTGATACTCCGCAGAAAGCCTGACATGGTCCTCGACACACTGGCCACGAGCGCGCTCGCGCTCACCCTCCCGGGCAGCGCCTACCTGACCATCCTGAGCGCCGCCGCAGCCTTGCCCAGACGCCTGATCGATCCGGTAAACGTTGGCACGCCTACGCGCATTGTGGTGCTGGTACCCGCACACAACGAATCGGTGGGCCTGTTGCGCACCCTGCAAAGCCTGCGCCGTGAAGTCGATGGGGACCCGTTGGCACGCATCGTGGTCGTAGCCGACAACTGCAGCGACGACACAGCCTCGGTGGCCCGTGCCGCCGGCGTGGCTGTCCTGGAGCGCCACGACCCGGATCACCGCGGCAAAGGCCATGCGCTGCAGTTCGGCTTCGACGCCTGCAGCGACGCCGATTGGTTCATCGTGGTCGACGCCGACACGGATGTGGCGCCCGGCTTTCTGTCCTCAATGCGCCGAGCCATGCCCGACGCTGACGCACTGCAATGCCGCTATGGCGTGCGCGATCCACTGAGCAGCCGCCGCGCAACCCTGGCTGACGTCGCCCTCGGTGGCTGGAACGTGGTGCGACCGCGCGGGCGCGCTGCGCTGGGATGGTCTGCCGGCATTCTGGGCAACGGGTTCGCCTTGTCTCGCCAGACGCTGCAGCGCGTGCCCTATGCCGCCCGTTCCATCATTGAAGACGTGGAGTACCACCAGCTGCTGGTGCAGGCTGGGCTGCGCGTGCAGTGGGTCGACGACACCAGTGTGCGAGGCGACATGCCCGATGGCGCGGCTGCGGTGCAGCAGCGCGCCCGGTGGGAAGGCGGTCGTCTGCGGCTCATCGCCGATCGCTTGCCCCAAATGTTGGGCCAGATGCTGCGCGGCCAGTGGCGACTGATCGATCCCCTGCTGGACCTGGCGCTGCTCCCACTGTCTTGGCACGTCACGCTGCTGCTGACGGCCCTGCTGCTGGGCAGCAGCACGGTGCAGGTCCTGACCATCGCCAGCCTGGGCGCCCTGGCGCTGCATGTAGCGCTGGCGCTGGGCATGATCCGCGCCAACGCCGCCCACGCGCGCGCCTTGCTGGGTGTGCCTGCCTATCTGTGCTGGAAGCTCTGCCTGATACCCGCCACCTGGCGCGCGGCCGATCGCCAGGCGGCGTGGGTGCGCACAGCCCGCCCACCAACCCCCACAGCCAAGTAAGCCCGAACGCGCTGCAATGTCCAACGCTGAGAAACCAAACACCATGACCTCTGCCAATCCATCCGACTCGGCCGCCTCCGGCACGACCACCAGCCTGCGCACCGACCTCTCGGTTTTGATCGTCACCTACAACTCGCGCCGTCTGATCGACCACCTCCTCGATGGCCTGGCCGAACAGCTGACAGGCCTGAACGCCGAGGTCGTGTTGGTGGACAACGCTTCGCACGACGGCACGGCAGATCGTGTCGCCAAGCGCCACCCCAGTGTGCGTCTGGTGCGCAGCGCCCAAAACCTGGGCTTCGCTGCGGGCAACAACCTCGCAGCAAAGCACGCCAATGGCGAGCTGTTGCTGCTGCTTAACCCCGACGCCATGCCCGAGCCTGGAACCCTGGCGCGCGGCATGGCTCTGATGGCCGCACATCCCCAGGTCGGATTGGCTGGGGGGCGCCTGCTGGGTGTGGACGGTACGGCGCAGCCGTCGGCGCGCATGTTCCCCGGTCTGATGCAGGAGCTTTTCGTGCTCTCAGGCTTGGCAGCACGTTTTCCCCGCTCGCGCTGGTTCGGCATGCTGGACCGAGGCTGGGCCGATCCAGACGCGCCGGCCGAGGTCGACTGGGTCCCGGGCGCCTTCGCCCTGATCCGCCGATCGCTATTCGAAGTCATACGCGGATTCGACGAGCGCTTCTTCCTCTATTACGAGGAGGTCGATCTGTGCCGCCGCATCAAGGCGGCCGGATGGCAGGTTCAGTACTGGCCCTCGCTGCGGGTGATGCACATCGGCGGCGAGTCGGCGCGCACGGTGAGCGGCGAGACGGTGTCGTCCTCGGGAAGCCAGCTCACCCTGTGGCGCGCGCGCAGCGGTTTGCTCTACTACCGAAAGAACCACGGCTGGCTATCGACCTGGGCGATCAACCGGCTCGAGCGCGGCTGGCACACGCTGCGCGGCTGGCGCGCAAGCCTCACCGGGCAGGCTCACAAATCGGTAGAGTCGGCCACCCACCGACGCCTGCTGGCACGCGCCTGGCAGGACACGCTCGGCGGGCGTGTGGCACCGCCTCGGCCCTGGTGAGACGGAGGAGTCCACACCATGTTTGACCTCCTGCGCGAAGACTATGCCGCCCACCAGTGCGACCCGTGGCGCCAGGGCGTGTGGGCCATGGCCGTGTACCGCTTTGGCCGTTGGCGCTACCGCGTGCGCCCCGCCCTGCTGCGCAAGCCGCTTTCGCTGATATACAAGCTGCTCAAGACCGGCGTGCAAATCGTCAGCGGTATCGACCTGCCCTGCGAAACGCAGGTGGGACGCAGGCTGGTGATCGAGCATTTCGGTGGCATTGTGATCAGCGGTGACACCGTGATAGGTGACGACGTGACGCTGAGGCACGGCGTTACGCTGGGCCTGCGGCGCACCGGTGTGCCGGGCGCTCCGGTCATCGGAAACGGCGTGGACATCGGCGCGGGCGCGAAGATTCTGGGGCATGTTCGCATCGGCAACGGCGCGGTCATCGGCGCCAATGCGGTTGTGCTCTGCGATGTACCGCCCGGCGCGCTTGCCGTGGGTATCCCCGCTCGCATCAAGCACCGTTCTCCGGTGCTGCGCGAGGCTGCATGAGTGCCGTTTTTGGCGCTGCCTGGATGGCACGCCTCGTCGGTCACTCCATCGCATTTGGTGCCGCCGAGCGGACGACCGATCCACGCGACGACATGGTGATACAGGCCCCGCAGGCGGTACGCCGCTGCCTGGACGGCCTTATAAGAAGCCAGTTCAGGATCGTCCTGCAAGCGCTCGATGGTGAAGCTTCGGGCACAGCACGCATCCTCAGCACGAGCCCCCAGGGGTTGATACTGGCGCTGGATCAGGGCGACCTCGCGGTTGGACCACGGCCCAGCCTCAACGCCACCGTCTCGGGTACCCGCGGGCTGCTCCTCTTCACGCTTCGCAGCCCAAGGTGCCTGCCGAGCAGCTTGCTGCAGGCACCTTGGCCCGACACAATCATCAGGGTAGAGTCGCGGCGACATTTCAGAGTCAGCCATCGGCTGGACAAGATGTGGCTGGGATGGCCTGGCACGCAGACTCGCTGCCAACTGCATGACATCAGCGAAGAAGGCCTGGGCATCTGGGTAGAACCGGGCCAAGCGATACCCGGACTCACCGATCAACCAGCCCTGCTCCACCTGGGTAACCTGAGCCTACCGGTGCCCGCGCTGCACCCAGTGCACGGTTCGACAAGCGTGCGGTTGGGTGTTAGGCACCGTGTGGGCCTGCGCATGGTCGGCATAAGCGGGGAGCACCTACGACAGCTTCGGCGCTGGCTGGCGGCGCATCAGGCTGCTGGCACAGGCTGCCGCGAGGATCAGCTTTGAGCGTCGACGCGCTCAAAGCGATAACCCACGCCGTATACCGGTACCAGTTTCCAGCCCTTGCTGCCATCGAGTCCAAGCTTCTTGCGCAGGCGGCTGATGTGGGTGTCAACCGTGCGTGTATCGACATCGGCGTGGATGCCCCATATCTTGTTCAGCAAATGGTCGCGCGAAAGCAATTTGCCCGGGTTTTGGAACAGGTACGCCGACAAGTCAAACTCCTTTTGCGTCAACGCCAAGACCTCACCATCCATGGACAGCCGCTGCCGAGTGATGTCGAGTTCGAACGCACCGAGTCTAAGCAGTGGCAAACCACCAGAGCGCACACGCCGCCCGAGCGCCGCCACTCGGGCCTGTAACTCTGCGGGCTTGGGCGGTTTGACGACATAGTCGTCAGCACCAGCCTGAAGGGCGGCCACTACGGTCTCTTCGTCATCGCGCGCGGTGACCACCAGCACCGGCAACTCCCACCCCAGGTTGCCACGTACCCATTGCAGCAGTTCGGCGCCCGTGCCGTCGGGCAACATCCAGTCAATCAAGAGCAGGTCGAAGCGCTCACGCTTAAGCGCCTCAATGTAGCCCGCCACCGTTCCAAAACCGCGCACGCTGTGCTCTGCGCCCTCCAGCCACAGTTGCAGGAGCGCTAGCTGATCGGCATCGTCTTCCGCTATTCCAATGTGCATGAAGTAACTCGGTTAAGGACAGGCAATCTGCGGCAGGATACCCTAACCTCTAAGTGGGCTGTCTTGCCAGTTCTGACTCCGCCAAGTGCTTGTTGCAGCAGCAACTCGTCATGCTGGAACCGCCTAGTGCGGGCTTGCTTTCCCTGAAGCAAGTTGCTGCTCAAAATCGTCTTGCATCCGCCCTTACGTCGAACAGACAAGAAAAAAGCCCGCTACCGATTTAGTAGCAGGCTTTCACGTATTCATTTGGGGTGGCTGATGGGAACCCACACCGGAGGGTGAAAAAAGTTAGGAAGCAAGCGGATATGCGGCCTACAGGGCATAATCATGCACCCACATCGTGCACCCACACCAGCGCTTTGTGACCTCCGAAGGCACCGCATCTCGCTCCCCTTTTCGCCTTCGCCGTTGGGGTGGTGTTCTGTGGGTGCATCGCGTGGGTGCACCCGAC
>JBBQSX010000065.1:0-17020 GCA_038213545.1 Burkholderiales bacterium | reverse complement strand
AAGTACCGCCGTAGCGCGCGAAACTGACCGATCACCTGACTTGCTCGCGCGATTTGACGCGCGAACCTCTTCATTATGCGCTACGGGAGCCTTCTCTCCCTGTCCGCGTATTCCCCAAGGCCTTTATGTCGATGAGCTCGCGGGCCAATCGAGGACGTGCCGGCTCTCGAAACGCCGGGACGAGCCGGTGACGGGGTCGTCAAAGGCGATGCCGCACGCCAGCAACCGCAGCGGTTCGGCGAAGTCTTCTGCGTCGTCGGGCCCGCGCAGAACGGTGGGGTAAAACTGGTCGCCCACGATGGGAGCACCCAGGGCGTTCATGTGCACGCGCAGCTGGTGGCGTTTGCCGGTCACGGGTGAAAGCCGGTAGCGCGCCCAGTTGCCACGCACCTCGCAGCGTTCGATGTGGGTCTCGCTGTTGGGCTCCCCCGCAGACTCGACCATGCGAAAGAAGCTTTGGCCGTCTTCGTCGATGCGGCTGCGGCGTGCGAGCGGAAAGGCAAGTTCGGGGAGGTGGGGTGCGATGGCCTCGTACACCTTGTGCACCGTGCGCTCGCGAAAGAGGGCCTGGTAGGCGTTGCGGTCCTGTGGGCGCACGCTGAACAACACGAGCCCGGCGGTCTCGCGGTCGATGCGGTGGATGGGGCTCAGCGTGTCGATGCCGGTGCGGCGCTTCAGGCGCACCAGCAGGCTTTGCTGCACGTAGCGCCCGCCGGGCGTGACTGGCAGGAAATGGGGCTTGTCGGCCACCAGCAGGTGTTCGTCCTGGAACAGCACGGTCTCTTCAAACGGGATGGTGGGTTCATCGTCGAGGTGGCGGTAGTAGTGGATGCGTGCGCCGGGCTGGAAGGCTGCGTCGGGCGGCAGCGGCTGACCGTTGTCGTCCAGCACGTCGCCGCTCGCCAGGCGAAGTTGCCAGGCCATGCGATCCACCACGCTCAGGCGCTCTGCGAGGAAGTCCAGCAGCAGTGGCCAGGCTGCCGGTTTCCTGTGGGGCAGGGCGACGCAACTGGCGGACACGCCGTTGCGCGCGGGTATGTGTGGGCTCTTCGGCAGGCGTGCCACGCGGGGTTGCCTGGGTTTCAGACCCGGCGGAACACCAGGTCCCACACACCGTGGCCGAGCTTCAAGCCCCGGTTTTCGAACTTGGTGAGCGGCCGGTACGCGGGCTGGGGCACGAAGCCGTTGCCACCGGGCTCGGCGGTGTTCTGCAGCAGCGGCTCGGCGCTGAGCACCTCCAGCATCTGGTGGGCGTAGGGCTCCCAGTCGGTGGCCAGGTGCAGGTAGCCGCCAGGCTTGAGGTGGTGTGCGAGCTGGCTCGCAAACGCCGGCTGGATGAGTCGGCGCTTGTGGTGGCGGCTCTTGTGCCAGGGGTCGGGGAAAAAGATGTGCACGCCGTCCAGGCTGGATTCGCCGAGCATGTGGTTGAGAACTTCCACCGCGTCGTGGCGCAGGATGCGGATGTTCTCCAGCCCTTGTTCGCCCACCAGCTTCAGCAGCGCACCGACCCCGGGTTCGTGGACTTCGCAGCACAGGAAGTTGTCGCCGGGCCGAACGGCGGCGATGTGGGCGGTGGCTCCGCCCATGCCGAAACCGATTTCCATGATCAGCGGCGCGCTGCGCCCGAAGGCGGCGGTGGCGTCGAACGGGCCAGACGCGTAGTTCAGCAGGAAGCGTGGGCCGTGCTGCTCGAAGGCCCGCGCCTGCCCTGGCCCCATGCGGCCGGCCCGCAGCACATAGCTCTTCACCTCGCGCAAATAGGGCGCTTCGCTGGCAGGGGGGCGCGGTTGCGCGTGGCGGGGGTCGGTCATGGTGGCAGTGGTTGCGGCAAAGGCGTGGATTCTAGGCTGGCCACGTGTTTGCCCACACCTGCGTCCAGTGGGCAAGTGCCTGCGCCATGCTGGCGGTTTGGCGTGGCAGTCCCAGGGACAGAGCCGCGGTGTTGAGTGCCCGCACAGGATCGCTCAGGTCCAGCGGCTCGGCGCCGTTCTGCTTGCTGAGCTTCTCGCCGTTGTCGCCCAGCACCAGCGGCGTGTGAAGGTAAGCCGGCGTGTACAGACCGAGAGCTGTTTGGAGCAGGATCTGGCGCGCGGTGTTGTCTGTGAGGTCCTCGCCACGCACCACGTGGGTGATGCCTTGCGCGGCATCGTCCACCACCACGGCGAGCTGGTAGGCCCAGAGGCCGTCGGCGCGTTCAAGGATGAAGTCTCCGACCTCGGTGGCGACGCTCTGGGTTTGTGGTCCCAGGCGGCGATCGGTCCAGTTCACATCACCGGGTGTCGGTATCTGGAAACGCCAGGCGCGTGCCGGTTTGCCGAGCAGGCCGCCGTTCTCCGGTCGGCAGGTGCCGGGGTAGACGGCGATGTGGTGGCGTTCGCGGCTGGCGCCTCGGGCGTGCAGGGCGGCTTCGATGTCCTTGCGCGAGCATCCGCAGGGGTACACGCGGCCCTGTTCTGTGAGGTGGTCCAGCGCCCGCTGGTACATCTGACTGCGCTGCGATTGCCAGACCACGGGCTCGTCACTCAACAGGCCGCAGGTGGCGAGTTGCTGAAGGATGAGTTGGTCCGCCCCGGACACGCAGCGCGGCGCGTCCACGTCTTCCATGCGCACCAGCCAGGTGCCGCCATGCGCACGCGCATCGAGCCAGCTGGCGAGTGCTGCAACGAGCGAGCCCGCGTGCAGCGGGCCGGTGGGGGAAGGGGCGAAACGGCCTCGGTAAGCAGCCATCTTGGGAGGGCTTCGACGGGCTCAGCCCGAACGGGCACTTGGGCTCAGGCGAGTTCGAGCGCCATCTCCAGCCCGGAGACAAACGCGTCTTCGACCCGGTGACCCAGGCACCAGTCGCCGCAGGCGCCGATGCCCAGTGCCTTGTCGAACAGGTGGCTCTTGCCCAGAGGGGTCTGCGTCTGCGCGAAGCGCCAACGGTGCACCGCGGCGTAGGTGGGTGTGGCGCGGATGCCGGTGATCTCGGCAAAACCCTTGAGCAGCTTGGCCTTCACGCGCTCGGCGTCGTCTTCGAGGTGCTTGGTCGACCACGCCGGACTGGCCTGGATGGTCCAGCGTTCGATGGGATCGCGCCCGGGCTTGCTCGATTCGCGCGCCAGCCAGCTGATGCGGTGGTGTGTGCTGCGCGCCGCGTTCCACTGCGGGCCGAGGTGGGGCAGGCCGGGCTGCATGGCCTGGGGGTAGGCGACCATCAGCGTCCAGCAGGGTGCCACATGCACGGGTGCCAACGCCAGGCGCAGTTCGGGTGCGAGGCCCGAGGCGCGCAGCAGGTCGTGCACCTGCGGGTGCGGCATGGCCAGCACCACGCGGTCGAAGCCACCGACGATCTGTTGACCACCGGCACTGTCTTCGGTGCGCAACTGCCACTGTTCGGGGTGCAGGGCATCTCGTTCGATCTGGGTCACGCGGGTGTCGAGCAAGGTGTTGGTCGAAAGCGGCTGCCCCCACAGGCTCACCAGCGCGTTCATGCCGGGCGAGGCGACGAAGTGCGGCTCGGTGGGCGGCGGCGCGCTGGCCAACACATGCCCCAGTTCGTCGAGCACGCGCACGGTGCTGGCACTCCAGGGCCGCACCACCGAGGTGGCGTTGCTGCGCAGCGCTGTCTCAAAGCGCGCGTCTCGCACGGTGAAGTATTGCGAGCCATGATCGAAGCCGCCGAATTCTGTGCGCCGGGTCGACATGCGGCCACCCAAGCCCCGGCTTTTCTCGAACAACGTCACACGATGTCCGGCCTGGACCAGCGTGCGTGCGCACACCACACCCGCCATGCCGGCGCCTACAACGGCGATGTGCAGACCCACCCGCTTTGTGGTCTTGGCTTTGGAGGAGGAAGCCTTTGAGGCGCGGGTCTTTGGGGATGTGGTCATGTCTCGTGGCGCTTTCTGATGACGCTTGATCGGGCTGGGGGAGTGCTGTTGACTGTATCAGCCTGCTTGCTGAATGCGGGCGTGAGCTGCCTCATGTCTGGTGGTGGTTGCTCAGCAGTGCGGCGCGCGTCTGCGCGCTTTTCAGCTGATTGAGCCACCAGCGCAAGGCCCGTCCGGTATCGGCCTCGTTGCGGGGCAGACGCCAGGCGTAGGCCACGCGCAGGCTCCGGTCGGGCCGCTGCACCTGCTTAACGATCAGCCGACCGGCCGCGATGAAGGGCTGCGCCAGTGGCAGCGGGAGGAAGCCGCCACCCAGCCCGCGCAGTTGCGCTTCGAGTTTGTGCTGCATGGTGGGCACGGTGAGAACGTCCTGTCCGGGCAGCAGGTTGTGGGTGACGCCGCGCCCGCGCTGCGCGCTGTCGGCCACGGCCACGGCGCGGTGCTCCCGCAGATCTTCGTCGCACAGGCTGTGATTCACAGCCGCCAATGCGTGGTGAGGGGCCACTGCGAACACAAAGGCGATTGGACCCAGCGGTGCGGACTGGATCTCGGGCAGCGAGAGATCACTGGGCACACCCAGGGCCAGATCGGCCTGGCCCATCTGCAAGGCTTCCACGGTGCCCGACAGCGTTTCGGCGCGCAGTTTCAGGCGCGTGGGCGCACCCTCGGCGTAGAAGGCCTCGCACAGCTCGAACAGCGTGGCGCGCGCGATGATCGCGTCGGCGGCGATGGTGAGCTGCGGCTCCCAGCCGGTGGCCACGCGTTTGACGCGTTGTGCCACTGCATCGAGCTCGTTCAACAGGTATTGGCCCGAGCGCAGCAGCTCGGCGCCCGCCGGCGTGAGCACGGCGCGCCGGGCGCTGCGGTCGAACAGCAGCACATCCAGCGCGTCTTCCACCTGGCGTATGCGGTAGGTGAGTGCGCTGGGCACCATGCCCACCTCGCGCGCGGCGGCTGCCATGCTGCCCAGCCGCGCCACGGCCTCCAGCAGACCCAGGTTTTCAGGCGACAAGGCGGCGCGCGGGGTGGAGGTGACCATGGCGGCAGAGGGTCCGACTGTTCAAACGATTTGAATGATGCCATCAAATCCGTGCAGTCTCAAAGGCCATGCGCTCGCCCACAATTCAGCCCATGCCAACGAAGTCCAACCGGTTTCAGCGGCGCCACTCCCAGACGGAAAGGACCACACCATGCTCCAGATTCGACGCTCCGACGCACGCGGCTATGCCGACCACGGCTGGCTCAAAAGCTTCCACTCGTTTTCGTTCGCCGACTACTTCGATCCGGCCTGGATGGGCTGGGGCAACCTGCGCGTGATCAACGAAGACCGCATCGCGCCGGGTACCGGTTTCGGCACGCACGGCCACCGTGACATGGAAATCATCAGTTATGTGTTGCAGGGCAACCTGGCGCACAAGGACAGCATGGGCAATGTCAAAGGCATCCCGCCCGGTGATGTGCAACGCATGAGCGCCGGCAGCGGTGTGCGCCACAGCGAGTTCAACCACGCACCCAACAGCACCACGCACTTTTTGCAGATCTGGATCGAGCCCAATGTGACAGGCATCGAGCCGGGCTATGAGCAAAAGAGCTTTGGCGACGACCAGAAGCGCGGCAAGTTGCGACTGGTGGCCTCCAACGGTGGCGCCGAGGGCTCGGTGCACATCAACGCCGACGCGGCAATGTACGCCGGTTTGCTGGACGGTGCCGAGACCGCCGAGCTGGCGCTGAACCCGGCGCGGAAAACCTATGTTCACGTCGTGCGCGGCGCGCTCGATGTGAACGGAGAAACCCTCCAGGGCGGTGACGCCGCCGTGTTGGCGGCTGAAAGCCAACTGAAGCTGGCCAACGGCAAAGATGCCGAGGTGCTTGTGTTCGATCTTGCTGCCTGAATCTTTTCGATTTCCTTCAACCCGCGCCCGACTTGCGAAGGGCGCATTTTCTTGAAAGCCATCCCATGACCAAAGTTGTCGTCGTTTATCACTCCGGCTACGGCCATACCCAGCGCATGGCGCAATCGGTTGCAGAAGGCGCCGGCGCCGAGTTGCTCGCCATCGATGCCGAAGGCAACCTGCCCGAAGGCGGCTGGGAGACCCTGGCCGCGGCCGACGCCATCATCATGGGTTCGCCCACCTACATGGGCACCGTGAGCTGGCAGTTCAAGAAGTTCGCCGACGCTTCCAGCAAGCCCTGGTTCAGCCAGCAATGGAAAGACAAGATCTTTGCAGGCTTCACCAACAGCGCCAGCATGAACGGCGACAAGCTGTCCACGCTGCACTACCTGTTCACCCTGTCCATGCAACACAGCGGCATCTGGGTCGGCACCGGCCTGATGCCCTCCAACAGCAAGGCCGCGCAGCGCAACGACGTGAACTTTGTGGGCTCGTTTGCTGGCGCCATGGCACAGAGCCCGTCGGACGCGGGTGCGAATGAAATGTTGCCGGGCGATCTGGAGACAGCTCGTTTGTTCGGTGAGCGTGTTGCTGCGACGGCGGCGAAATTCAAGGCTTGATGGCCCATTTCCGTTCGCTCTGAGCGGCTCTCCCTGCGCCATCAGCGGATCTCCCTGTGCCTTCAGCGGATCTCCCTGCGCCCTGAGCTGATTTCCCGTTCGCCCTGAGCCTGTCGAAGGGCCTCCAGGCCCGCCGGCCTGGACAGGCTTCGACAGGCTCAGCCCGAACGGAAATGGGCTCACCCCGAGCGGTGCCGGGCTCAGCCAGAACGGGGTTTTGGTTTGGCGGCGTCGTACCATCGCCGGATGAAATTCCTGAGCATCATCCCCTGGGCAGACTGGCTCGCGCTGGTCTGCTTTTTTGCTTTGTGGACCGGTTATGCCTGGTTCGCCCGCGTCTGGGGGCGCAAGGTGGGCTCGCTCATCCAGACCACCAACCGGTACCGCGGCTACTGGATGACGCAGGCCACGGCGCGCGATCCGCGGATGATCGATGGCGTGATCACGCAGACGCTGTCCTCCACGCCGGCGTTTTTCTCGTCCACTTCCATCCTCGTCATCGGTGGTCTGTTTGCGCTGCTCGGCACCACAGACAAAGCGGCGGAGCTGATGAGCGAGATTCCATTTGCACAGACCACCACGCTGATCGTCTTCGAGTTCAAGGTGCTGGTGATGGTGGCGATCTTTGTGTACGCCTTTTTCCGTTTTTCGTGGTGCATGCGCCAGTACACCTTTGTGGCGCTGGTGATCGGCGCCATGCCATCTCCCGATGACTTCGACTCGGGCAAGTTCGACCGCGAGCACTACGCCCGCCGAGCAGCCGCCATGGTGGGAGCGGCGGCAGAAACCTTCAACGACGGACTGCGCGCGTACTACTTTTCGTTCGCTGCGCTGGCCTGGTTCATCTCGCCTCTTTCGATGGTGCTGGGGACGCTGGCGGTGGTTTCCATCCTGTACATGCGCGAGTTCCGCTCCGAGGTGCTTCACATCCTGAAAGAAGATGTGACACCGCTGCCCTGAGGCCGAGGCAGGGGGTGCAGGCTCCTAAAATGGAGCGATGTTTCTACATCTGCGCCTGCACACCGAATTCTCCGTCGTCGACGGCACCAACCGCATCGATGAAGTCGTGTCCGCCGCGGCCGCCGACCGCCAACCCGCTCTGGCCATCACCGACCTGAGCAACCTGTTCGGCGCGGTCAAGTTCTACAAGGCCGCGCGTGGTGTGGGAATCAAGCCCATCATCGGCGCCGAGGTGATGTTGCAGGGCTTCACCGAAGAGACCCCGGGCGCCATGCCCGGCAGTCACCAGCCCGCCGCTCCCCGCGTGCTGCTGCTGGTGCAGGACCACCAGGGCTACTTGAACCTGAGCGAGCTGCTGGCCCGCGCCTGGACGCGCAACGAAGGCCGAGGCCAGGCACTCGTGCACCGGGACTGGCTGCAAGAGTGCAATGCGGGATTGATCATGCTTTCGGGCGCGCAGGCCGGCCCGGTGGGTCAGGCGCTGATGCAGGGCGATACCCAGCGAGCCACCGACATGGCGCTGCAACTTTCCACGATGTTCACCCATCGCTTCTACATCGAACTGCAACGCGCCGGACGCGCCGATGACGAGCGCCACGTGACGCAAGCCGTGCAACTTGCCGCGCGCCTGCACCTGCCGGTGGTGGCCACGCACCCGGTGCAGTTTCTGGAGCCCGACGCCTACGAGGCACACGAAGCGCGCGTGTGCATTTCCGAAGGCGAGATCCTGGGCAACAACCGTCGCGTGCGCCGCTTCACCCGCGAGCAGTACTTCAAGAGCGCCGAGCAGATGGGTGCGCTGTTTGCCGATGTGCCTTCGGCGCTGGCCAACACGCTGGAGATTGCCAAGCGCTGCAACCTCACGCTGGTGCTGGGCAAGCCGCAGTTGCCCAACTTCCCCACGCCGCTGATCGATGGTGTGCCCATGCCGATGGCGGACTTCTTCCGACAGTCGTCGTTTGAAGGGCTTGAGGAGCGTCTCTCTCACCTGTACCCCGACCTTGCGAAGCGCGACGCCGAGCGCCCGCGTTACGTGGAGCGCCTCGAGTTCGAGATCAACACGATCTTGAACATGGGCTTTCCGGGTTACTTTTTGATCGTGGGCGACTTCATCAACTGGGCCAAAAAGAACGGCTGCCCGGTGGGCCCGGGCCGGGGCTCCGGTGCCGGCTCGCTGGTAGCGTATGCGCTGAAGATCACCGACCTCGACCCGCTGCAATACAAGCTGCTGTTCGAGCGATTCCTGAACCCTGAGCGGGTGTCCATGCCCGACTTCGACATCGACTTCTGCCAGACCAACCGCGACCGCGTGATCGATTACGTCAAGGACAAATACGGCAAGGACGCGGTGAGCCAGATCGCCACCTTCGGCACGCTGGCCGCGCGCGCCGCCATTCGCGACGTGGGTCGCGTGCTCGATTTCTCTTACGGCTTTTGCGACGGCATCTCCAAGCTGATCCCGAACAAGCCCGGCATGTCGGTCACGCTGCAGTACCCACCGAATCCGAAGAAAGAAGGTGACAAGAACAACTACGCCATCGAGATGGAGCCGGTGCTGGCTGAGCGCATTGCGAAGGAAGACGACGTCAAGACCCTGATCGAGCTTGCGCAAAAGCTCGAAGGCATGACACGCAACGTCGGCATGCACGCTGGTGGTGTGCTCATTGCACCGGGCAAGCTCACCGACTTCTGCCCGCTCTACGCACAGCCCGGGAGCGACTCGGCGGTGAGCCAGTACGACAAGGACGACGTGGAGGCCATCGGTCTGGTGAAGTTCGACTTTCTGGGTCTGGCCACGCTGACCATTCTGGAGATCGCGCGCGAGCTGATCATGAAGCGCCACCCCGGGCAGGAAAACTTCCGGTTCGAAGACATCCCGCTGAACGACGCCAAGGTCTACGCGCTGTTCTCGCGCGGCCAGACCGAGGCCGTGTTCCAGTTTGAAAGCCGGGGTATGCAGGGCATGCTCAAAGACGCCAAGCCGAGTCGGCTGGAAGACCTGATTGCCTTGAACGCGCTGTACCGGCCAGGGCCCATGGACCTGATCCCCAGCTTCGTGAATCGCAAACACGGCAAAGAAGTCATCGAATACCCGCACCCGCTGGTGGCCGAGATGCTGTCCGAGACCTACGGAATCATGGTCTACCAGGAACAGGTGATGCAGACCGCGCAGATCCTGGGTGGCTATTCGCTGGGCGGCGCCGACATGCTGCGCCGGGCCATGGGCAAGAAGAACGCCGAGGAGATGGCCAAGCACCGCTCGATCTTCCGTGCCGGGGCAGCGAAAAACAACATCGGCCAGGAGAAAGCCGATGAGGTGTTCGACCTGATGGAGAAGTTCGCGGGCTACGGCTTCAACAAGTCGCACGCCGCTGCGTACTCGCTGCTGGCGTACCACACGGCCTGGCTCAAGGTGCACTACACCGCCGAGTTCTTCTGCGCCAACATGACGGTGGAGATGGACGACACCGACAAGCTCAAGGTGTTGGTTGAAGACGCGCACAAGATGGGCATGACGTTCGAGGCGCCCGACGTGAACCGGGGCTTCCATCGCTTCGAGCCCGTGACCGACAAGGTCATCCGTTACGGCCTGGGTGCCATCAAGGGCACGGGGCAGGGGGCGATTGAGGCCATCGTGGCCGCGCGCGAGGGTCGCGGCGAAGGTCCTCGGGGCGACGAAAAGGGACCGTTCAAAAGCCTGTTCGATTTCTGTGTGCGGGTTGACCGTACGCGCCTGAACAAGCGCTCGGTGGAAGCGCTGATCAAGGCCGGTGGTTTTGATTCATTGCACCTCAACCGCGCCGAGCTGCTGGCTTCGGTGGACCGCGCGTTCGAGTTCGCCGCCGCCAGCCTCGCCAACGCCAACCAGGGCGGCCTGTTCGACATGATGGGCGGTGACGACCATGGTTCCAGCACGCAGGAACCCGACCTGGTGGCCACCACGCCCTGGGGCGTGAAGGAACGCCTGACGATGGAGAAGACCGCGATCGGTTTCTACTTCTCTGGTCATCTGTTTGACGAAGTCGAGCGTGAGGTGAGGCGCTTTGCGCGCACGCCGCTGGGTGGCGTGGTGGAGAGTCGCGACCCGGTGATCCTGGCCGGTATCGTGACCGACTTCCGCGTCATCAACGGTCAGCGCGGCCAGCTCGCGTTGTTCAAGCTTGACGACAAAACCGGTGTGTTCGAAACCAGCGCGGACGAGAACTTGATCAATGCGCACCGCAATCTGCTCAAGGACGACGAACTCATCATCGTGCAGGCGGTGGCACAGCCGGACCGCTTCTCGGGTGGCGTGCGCCTGAAGATCCAGCAGGTATGGGACCTGGCCGCAGCGCGCTGCCGCTTCGGCAAATACCTGCGCGTGGCGGTGAATGGCCACGCGCCTGCTGTGGCGCAGCTGGTGCGCGAGTTTCCGCCCAAGCGCGAGGTGACAGAGCAGGGCGAATTGGTGCGCGGCTTGCCGGTGCGCCTGCAACTGCTGCGCGAGGGCGCTCAGTGCGAGTTGCAACTGGACGACCGTGCCTTGTTTTTCCCGACCGATGCGGCGCTCGCCAGCTGGATGGCGCAGGCGCATGAGCAGCGGGCCGAGATTGTTTTTGATTGACTCCTGCGCCGCTCAATCCAGCGGACGCAAACCAATCACCAGTGAAGACGGCACGCGTCCGTCGGTGTCGCGCGGCAGGCTGCCGGTGCGGTCGATGGCGCGCAGCACGGCCTCGTCCCACGTGGCGTTGCCGCTGCTCTTGATGAGCTTGCGCGCGGTGATGGTGCCGTCGGGGGCGGTACGCACCTCGACCTCGGCGCGCGGGTTGCCCGGGGCCACGTCGGTGAACACCACGTTGGGTTTGATGCGCGCAGCCACCTTGGCGCCGTAGCCCGGCGTGGGGCCGCTGGACTGCTGGGCGGTGCCGGTGCTTTGTGGGCCACCTGTGGCGCCGGCCTGACCCATCATGCGGTTGATCTGGTCCTCTCGCATTTGCGCCAGCCGCTTCTGTTCATCGGCTTCCCTACGCGCCTGCTCGCGCTTCTCGGCGGCCAGTTTTTGCTGGCGTTCTTTCTCATCAGCGGCCTTCTCTGCCGCGATCTTTTTCTCGGCCGCCGCCTTTTCAGCAGCCTTCTTGTCCGCCGCGATCTTTTTGGCTTCTTCCTCGCGCTCCTTCTTCTCAGCTTCGGCCTTCTTCTTCGCCTGTGCTGTGGCGATCTCGGCCTGGGTGGGTCCGGGCGGGGGCGGCGCCGGGGTGGGCGCAGGCGCCGGTTTTGGGGCCGGAGCCGGAGCGGGTTGCGGCGAAGAGGGTGGAGGTTCCACTGCGCGCGGCGCCGCCTGTTGAGGCAGGCGCGACCAGAGTTCGGCTTCGACCGACACGGGTTCAGTGTCGTGCTGCCACTGCACCCCCAGGGTCAGTGCAATCACCAGCAGACCGTGCACGAACAGCGCCAGACCCATGGGCCCGAGCCAGCGTCCGCTGGGCGGCGGCGCGAGGTCGAGGTGGTCGGCGGTGGACTGCATGGTGCGCGAATCGGGTCAGCGCGAGGTTTGCACGGACAGGCCCACGCGGGCAATGCCGGCGCGCTGCAGGGTGTCCATCACACGAACAACGGCTTCGTATTTCACGTTCTTGTCGGCACTGATCACCACCGGCACGCCGCCTTCGGGTGCGGCGCCCTTGCTGCTTTGCAGTTGCTGCACCCGGGCCACCAGCTGGGTCAGGCTCACAGGCTGCGGTTCGGTGCTGGCAGAACCTTCGCGCACCTGGATCTGCTCGTCCTTGTCGATCATCACCGCCACGAAGCGGTCGGGCTGGCGTCCGGCCTGACCCACGCTGGGCAGCGCGATCTGGCTCGGCGTGATGAGTGGAGCCGTGACCATGAAGATGATCAGCAACACCAGCATCACGTCGATGAACGGGACCATGTTGATCTCGTTGATGGTGCGGCGGCCCCGGCCGCGTGATGAAACGGCGGGCATGGTCAGTGTCCCGAGGGTGTTTGTGTCTGCGCGCCGAGGTTGCGCTGCAGGATGTTGGAGAACTCTTCCATGAAGGTTTCCATCGCGTTGGCCACGCGGTCAATGTCGTGCGCGAAGCGGTTGTAGAACACCACCGCAGGAATGGCGGCAAACAGGCCGATGGCCGTGGCCACCAGCGCTTCAGCGATGCCGGGCGCCACGGTGGCCAGCGTCACCTGGGCAAGGGCGGCCAGCCCGGTAAAGGCATGCATGATGCCCCACACCGTGCCGAACAAGCCCACATACGGGGAGACCGAACCAACCGACGCGAGGAAGGACAGGTTGGTCTCCAGCACATCGAGCTCGCGCTGAAAGCTGGCCCGCATGGCGCGGCGCGCGCCGTCGAGCAGGGCACCGTTGTCGGTGATGCGGCGCTCGCGCAGTTTCTGGTATTCACGCATGCCGCTGGCGAAGATGCGTTCCATGGGGCCGCCGTGTTTGGCGCTCTGGGCGGCGGCGGCATACAGGTCGTTGAGGTTGGTGCCCGACCAGAACTCGCGTTCAAAGTCTTCGTTGTGGGCGCGCACACGCTTGAGCGAGAACACCTTGCGGAAGATGGCGGCCCAGCTCATGACCGAGACGACCATGAGCAGCACCACCACGGCCTGCACCACCCAACTGGCGTTGAGCATCAATTGAACGATGGAGAGATCTTGGTTCATGGGTGTTCAGAGAAGGCGGGTCGTGAAGAAGTTTCAGGGCGGCAGCTTGAGCGCGGCCATCACGGCCGGCGGAATGCGCTGCGGGCGCAGCTGGCGGTCGTCGACCCAGCCGATGCGGATCGTGCCGCTGCAGAGCAGCTCTGCCGGTTCGTCCCCTTGCTGCGGTTTCAGGAGCGCGGTCTGCTCGATTGTCATGGACGCACGGCCGGCTTCCACCACCTGTGCTGTAACCAGAAGCAAATCATCAAGCCGCGCGGGCCGGTGGTATTGCAGCTGGGTCTGACTGACGACGAACATGCCGCCGAGCTGCTCGCGCAGGCGTTGTTGCTCGACGCCCAGCGCGCGCAGCCACTCGGTGCGGGCGCGCTCGAAGAACTTGAGGTAGTTGGCGTAAAAGACGATGCCACCGGCGTCGGTGTCCTCCCAGTACACGCGCACTGGCCACGTGAAAGGGGCGGATTGCAGCGCAGGCAAACTCACAGCGCTTGCTCCAGTCGAGACACCGCTTCGCGAAGCTGACCCATGGAATTGGCGGTGGAGAAACGCAAATAGCGGCCTGGGTCGGCGATGCCAAAGTCGCGTCCTGGTGTGGCGGCGAGTTGGCAGCGGTTCATGAGCTCGAAGGCCAGTGCCCAGCTGCCGCCTTCATCGGGGCGCGAGCCTTGGGGTGGTATGCCCCAGCGCTCGCACAGCCCTGTCACATCGGCCCAGGCGTAAAAAGCGCCGTCGGGCATCACCGGCACGCTCAAGCCCAGGCGGTTGAGTTCGGGAATGAAGAAGTCGCGCCGCGCCTTGAATTCGCTGCGCCGGCGCTCGTACTCGGCAAGGCTGTCGGGCTCGAAGCAGGCGAGCGATGCGTGTTGTGCGATGGTGCTGGCGCAGATGAACAGGTTCTGCGCCAGGCGCTCCACGGCAGGCACCAACGCAGGCGGCAGCACCAGCCAGCCCAGGCGCCAGCCGGTCATGTTGAAGTACTTGCTGAAGCTGTTGATGCTGATGACATCGTCACCCAGTCCATCGGGCAAGCCAAGGGCGCTGTGGCCGAACGCATCCTCGTAGCTCAGGCCAAGGTAAATTTCATCGACCATGGTCACGCCGCGTTTGGAGCGCACGAAGCGCGCGATGCGCTCGAGTTCGTCACGGGCGATCGACGTGCCGGTGGGGTTGGAGGGTGAGGCCAGCAGCACACCGCGCGTGGCGGGGTTCCAGTGCGCTTCAACCTGCGCTGCGCTCAGCTGAAAGCGCTGGTCGGGTCCGCTGGGAACCATCACCGCACGTCCTTCGGCGGCTTGCACAAACTGCCGGTTGCACGGATAGCTGGGGTCTGGCATCAGCACCTCGTCGCCCGCTTCAATGAGTGTCAGACATGCCAGTTGCAACGCGGCGGAGGCACCCGCAGTCACCACGATGCGGCTGGCGTCGATGGACAGACCGAATCGGCTTGCATACCAGCCACTGATGGCTTCACGCAAGGCAGGCAGGCCGAGCGCCTGTGTGTACTGGCTGGTGCCGCTGCGGATGGCCCGTTCGGCCGCTGCCATGACCAAAGGTGGCGCTGTGAAATCCGGTTCGCCGATGTTCAGATAAATCATCGAGCGGTCGCCCGGTTTCGCCTGGGCTGCCATGGTGGAAGCCGCCTTGGCCAGCTCCATCACGTAGAAGGGTTCGACGCGCTGCGCGCGCTGCGAAATCCTCACGGGGCTGCGTTTTTGCGGGCGCCGGGTTTGGACGGCGCGGCGGCCACTTCGGCCGGGCGCAACTGCGCGGCGAGCTGGTGCAGCACGCCGTTGACGTACTTGTGGCCATCGGTGCCACCGAACGATTTGGCCAGCTCGATGCATTCGTTCAGCACCACGCGCCACGGCACGTCCAGGCAGTGCTGGAACTCGTAAGCACCGATCCAGAGCACGCCGCGCTCGATGGGTGAGAGCTCGTTCAGCGGGCGATCCAGTGCGGGCTTGATCAGTGCGTCCAGCGCGTCTGCCTGGTTGACGCAGCCGTGCAGCAGCGCATCGAAGTGCACGCTGTCGCACTTGTGAAAGCCGGCGAGATCGCGCGTGAAGGCGTCGATGTCGCTGGCTGCGTTGCGGCCCACCAGGTGCTGGTAAATCGCCTGCAGGGCAAACTCGCGGGCGCGGGTGCGGGCCGACTTGTCGGCAGCCTTGCGGCCCGTCAAGCCACTTTTGGCTGTTTCGCCGGCGGTGGAGGGGAGTTCTGTGGACATGTTCAACCGATCTCTTGCAGCAGGTGGGCCATTTCCACGGCCACTCGTGCTGCGTCGCGGCCTTTGTCGGTCTTGCGTGCGATGGCCTGCTCCAGCGTTTCGGTGGTCAGGATGGCGTTGGCAATGGGGATCTGGTAGTCCAGCGCCAGGCGCGTGACGCCTGCGCCGGATTCGTTGGCCACCAGTTCGAAGTGGTAGGTTTCGCCGCGGATAATGCAGCCCAGGGCGATCAATGCGTCGAAGTCGTCGCGCTCGGCCATGGCCTGCAGCGCCACCGGAACCTCCAGCGCGCCAGGCACTTTGATGTGCGCAATGTTTTTCTCCTGCACACCGAGCGCGAGCAGCTCTGTCAGGCAGGCGGCATACAGCGCGTCGGTGATGGGTTCGTTGAAGCGGGCCTGAACGATCCCGATGCTGAGCTTCTTGCCGTCGAGCAAGTCAGCCGTGCCTTTGTCTGCGCCGAACATGTGCGGCTCCGTTTCTTCTTGAGGGTGTGAATGGGTTCAGCCGTTGCGGCTGAGGTATCCGGTGATCTCTAAGCCGTAGCCCGCCATGCTGGGCATGCGGCGCGGGTTGCCCATGAGGCGCATCTTCTGCACACCACATTCGCGCAGGATCTGCGCGCCCACGCCGTAGGTGCGCAGGTCCATGCGGCCGCGCTCGGGCGCCTGGGCCGAGCGGGCGGTGCCTTCAAACTGCGCCAGCAACTGCGTGGCGGTCTCGCCGCAGTTGAGCAGCACGGCCACGCCAGCACCAGCTTCGCTGATGTGCCGCAGGCTGGACTCCAGGCTCCAGGAGTGCATGGAGCGACCGACTTCCAGTGCGTCCAGCACCGATAGCGGCTCATGCACGCGCACGTCCACCGAGTGCTGGGGGTTCCACTGACCCTTGACCAAGGCGAGGTGCAGAGCGCCGCTGGGCTCGTCACGGAAGGCGGTCGCGCTGAATTCGCCGAACGCCGTGTTCAAGGGGCGTGTGCCCAGCTTGTGCACCAGGCTTTCGGTGCGGCTGCGGTGTTCGATGAGGTCGGCGATGGTGCCGATCTTCAAGCCGTGTTCAGCGGCAAACACCTGCAAATCGGGCAGACGGGCCATGGTGCCGTCGTCCTTCATGATTTCGCAAATGACGGCGCTGGGGCTGCAGCCGGCCATGGCGGCCAGGTCGCAACCGGCTTCGGTGTGGCCGGCGCGCATGAGCACACCACCCTCAACCGCCTGCAGCGGGAAGATGTGGCCGGGCTGCACGAGATCGGTGGCCACCGCGTTCGGCGCCACCGCCACCTGCACCGTGCGGGCGCGGTCGGCGGCCGAAATACCGGTGGTCACGCCCTCGGCGGCTTCGATGGAAATGGTGAAGGCCGTGCCCATCTTGGTGCCGTTGCGCGGCACCATCGGTGGTAATTGCAGGCGTTCGCAGCGCTCCTTGGTGAGCGTGAGACAGATCAGGCCACGGCCGAATCGGGCCATGAAATTGATGGCCTCAGGCGTCACATGGTCGGCGGCCAGTACCAGGTCGCCTTCGTTTTCGCGGTCTTCTTCGTCAACCAGAATCACCATGCGGCCGGCGCGCATGTCGGCCACGATGTCTTCAACAGGGGAAATTACAGTAGTCATGCTTTAGTCTGTGGTTGCGGGGGCTACGGGAGCGATCGGGGTTTGGGTGTCTTTGAGCATGCGTTCTACGTAGCGTGCAATCAGGTCGATTTCCAGATTGACCTCTGAGCCCTGGGTCAGTTGGCCCAGCGCCGTGTTCTGCACGGTGTGGGGAATCAGGTTGATGCTGATC
>JBBQSX010000064.1:0-17127 GCA_038213545.1 Burkholderiales bacterium | reverse complement strand
ATCCTCTGCGGTTACCTGGTGTGCCGCTTCACCGCGCTCAACCGCAAGGTGTGGGAGCAGGTGGAGAGCCTGGTGTACTACTTTCTGTTTCCGGTGCTGCTGTTCCACAGCATCGTCAAAAGCCCGCTTGATCTGAGCCAGGCCTCCAGCCTCATGGGTGCGGGCGTCTCGCTGGGTTTGTGCGGCATCGCGCTGTCGTATTCACTGACCCACTGGCCCTGGATCGGCAAACACCTCGACGTGCGCCTGCACGCGGCCAGCGCGCAGGTGGGCTTTCGCTTCAACTCTTTCATTGCGATTGCGCTGGCCGAGAAAGTGGCCGGGCCACCGGGTCTGCTCATGATCGCCGTGCTCATCGGCGTGTGCGTGCCGCTGTTCAACGTGGGCGCGGTGTGGCCCATGGCACGCCACGCCAACAAGGGTTTTTTTCGCGAGCTGCTGCGCAACCCGCTCATCGTGGGCACGGTCTCGGGGCTGGTGGCCAACCTGATGGGTTTTTCCATGCCGTTCTGGCTGGAGCCCACGGTCAACCGCATCGGGCAGGCCTCGCTGGCGCTGGGACTCATGGCCGCGGGTGCGGGCATGCAGTTCGGCATGCTGGCCAGTGCCAAGACGCTGGGTGGCCTGGTGCTGGCGGTGAAGCACCTGGGCATGCCGGTCATGGCGCTTGGCTTGGCGCTGCTGTTCCGGCTCGATCCGACCCAGACCACCATCCTGCTCATGTTCTCGGCAGTGCCCACCGCCTCCAGTTGTTATGTGCTGGCCGCGCGCATGGGCTACAACGGTCCTTACGTGGCCGGCCTGGTCACGCTGTCCACGTTGCTGGGCATCGTGAGCCTGCCGTTTGCACTCGGCGTGCTGCGGCCTCTGGCCGGTACCTGATCAACCTCCCCTTTTTGAAAGTCACCATGAACCCGTTGCACTCTCCCATCTCCGCGCCTGGCCTCGTGCTGGGTCTGCTCTTCGCCACCTCGGCGGTGCATGCACAAGCCATCGGCGAGGTGGACACGGTGTTCAAGCTGTTCGGGCCCGACCACAAGATCGTGGTCGAAGCCTTTGACGATCCCAAGGTCAAGGGTGTCACCTGCTACGTGTCGCGCGCCAAGACCGGTGGCATCAAGGGCGGGCTGGGCCTGGCCGAGGACACGTCGGACGCCAGCATCGAATGCAAACAGGTGGGTGCCGTGTCGTTTGTGGGCGACCCCATGAAACAGCAGGAGGTGGTGTTCACCGAGCGCACTTCGTTCCTGTTCAAGAAGCTGCAAGTGGTGCGCATGGTCGACAAGACCCGCAACACCCTGGTCTACCTCAGCTACTCCGACCGTGTCATCGAAGGCTCACCCGACAACAGCATCACCGCTGTGCCGCTGCCCGCCGGCACCACGATCCCGATGCGCTGATCAGCGAGGCGGCGCCACCAGGTCGATGCGCCGCTGCAATGCGGCGGCGGTCCTGGCATCGCCCGCAGCCTGTGCGCGTTGCTGCTGCACTTGCAACCAGGCCAGCAAGGGCCGGCGCCAGCCGCGCGCCGACGCGGTGTCCACTGCTGTTGCAATCACCGCAGGCGTGGCACGCCCGCCGCGAAACAGCACGCCGGCGGCCACCAGTTGCGAGAGTGGGTCCTTGATCGCGGCCAATGCCGCATCAGGCGCCGGGTTGCCGATCTGAGGGCGGTGCGCCTCGGGCAACAGCGCTGCATCCGCGGCCTGAGCAGTGCCTGCCAGATACCGGGCGTAGGCCTGCTCGGCCGGTGCAGCTTCCTGCGCCAGCGCATCAAAGCCGGCGCAAGGTTCCAACACCAGACTGGCCACCCGCGTGGCGCAGCGCAGCAGCTCCAACCGCGCCACCAAAGCCACCTGCCCCGTGCGCGCCACCTCGGCGCGCGCCCGGTTGAACTCCGCTGCTTCAATGCGGCTGTCGCCACTGAGCCAGGCCTCGGTGGCGCGTTCGCTGCTGCCCTTGGCTTCGGCTGGCCAATCGGGGGGCGGTGGCGTGCTGGAGCAGGAGGCCAAGGCGAGCAGGAGCACGGCGGTGCTGCCCGACCAGAAACACCGCGCAACCGGCTTTGCCGGGGCGCAGGGTGTTGCCCCCTGGAGGGGGGATGCGGCTACACGCAGTGAGCAAGCGACGGGGGTGATTACGATCATGGGAGTTTTATCTCGGTGTCGCGCGCAAACGGCCACTTGCGGTTGATGTCGTTGATGAGCCCGTCCACCTTGCGCAGACTGGACTCGACTTCGCCGCGCAACACACCGAGATCGGTGGTGGCCTCACGGGTGTTGCTGGCAATGCCCTGCGCTTCGACCAGCACCGCGTCCACCTTCTGCAAGCTGGTGCGCGCCTCGGCCAGCAGACCATTGAGCTGCTGCACGGTCACGCGGGCATCGGCCACCAGACCGCCCTGGTCGGTGCCCTGGCCAAACACCTGCTTGTTGGCATTGCTCACCAGGCTGTCCATGCGCGCCGTGAGTGTGTCGGCGCGCGCCAGCAAGGCGTTCGCGCGCTCGATGGTGAGCACCAGCTTTTTCGCGTCTTCCTCGTTGCCCATGAGCACGCCCATGGCGCCCTGCGGACCCTTCAGCCTTTCCGTGGCGGTTTGCACATTGGTCAGTGCGGCATCGAGCGCGGCATCTTTTTTCGTGAGCGCGGCCACGTTCTCCAGCACTTCGCGCATGCTCGCCGCCAGCTTCGGGATCTCGGCCGCCGTGTCCCCGCGCAGCACACCTCTCTCGGCGCCATCGGGCAGCGCCGGGTCGTCCAGCACGCCGCTGTAGGCGCGTATGCGCGTGCCGCCCACCAGGCCGCGCTCCATGGTGAAAATGCTCGAGGTGCGCAGCCACTTCGCGTCCTTGCTTGGCACATCGATGAGGATGCGCGCCGCGCCGTCGTTGCCCAGCTCGATGCGCGCCACGCGTCCGATGGCAAAACCGGCAAAGGTCATGTCCATGCCCACCACCACACCTTCGGAGTCGTCAGCGATCAACACCAGGCGCTGTGTGTCCTCGAACATGCCGCGCGCAAACATCACGTACAGGCCTGAACCGATCACCAGCAGGACCATGGCCACCAGCAGCAGCGCAGCCTTGAACTCGAGGTTCTTCACAGGCACGGGATCGTCGGTCGTGGGGTTCATGTTCTTCAGTAATAGTTGCCCACCAGCGAGACCACTTCGATCAGCAGCACCACGGAAAACAGGCGGGCGAATTCGGAGATGTCGCTGCGCTGGGCGTACTGGCCCTGGGCGTCCTGCTGAGCGCTGCCGGCCAGCGGCACCACCGCCACGGCCAGACTGAAAAACAGCGTCTTGAGCGAAAAGATCAAGGTGACGGCGGGGGTGAACACCTGACCCACGCTGCGGGTGTAGCCGGGCAACCCCCAATGTGAGAACCCATAGACGGTCAGGTAGGTCAGCACCAGCGCGATCACGCAGCTCAGGGCTGCGAGCATGAGCACCGAGAAGACGGCAGCCAGGGCGCGCGGCAACAGCTCGGTGGCCAACAACACCCCCTCGCCCGGCGCCTGGCCAGCGCGCTGTTGGCTGGACAACTGCTCGCGCACCCACTGCGCACCCGGCATGGCATAGCGCAGCGCGACAAACATGGCCGCGTACAGCGGAATGAGTTCAAGCACCAGCGTGCGCACCAGCACCTCCAGCGTGTACTGCGTGAGGCCGTAGCTGTACGCCGTGGCCACCACGATGCGGATCAGCACCAGGCTGATGAGCGCCGAAAGCACGAGAAACCCGGTGAGCAGCGGTGCTGTGGCTGTGTAGACATGCAACAGCATCCCATTGCGACGCGGACCGCTGGCATAGCTCGACGGCGTGAGCGCCATCACCAGAATCTGCGCACCCAGCATGACCACCTGCCACCACGTGATCCAGGTGGTGCGCACCCGCTGGCCCCAGCGGGTCATGAGGGTCTGGCTGGCAGAGACGGGGTTCATCGTTCGATGATAGTCCGAGGTGTGTGAAGACTTGGGGACAACGGCGTGTGCAAAGGTGACAGCAGGCTGGTGAAAACGCGCATGGCCAAAGCCTGGAGATGGGCTTCAATCGAACCACTGGTGCACGTTCATGCCCATCCCTTCAGGAGCCCATTCATGTCCTTGCCCCTTCCGCCGGTGGTGCGCCGCCAGACCATCGCCGACGCCCTGCACCGCACCGCCGTGCGCTTGCCGAACAAGACAGCCATCGTCTGCGGTGACACCACCTGGACCTATGCCGACTTCGACGCCCTGGTCAGCCGCCTGGCCGCCGGGCTGGCGCACCTGGGTGTGGCCGAGGGAGACAAGGTGGCTGTGCTGGCGCGCAATTCCCATGGCTTCGCGGCGCTGCGCTTCGCCCTGGCGCGCCGCGGCGCGGTGATGGTGCCGATCAACTTCATGCTCAAGGCCGATGAAGTCGCCTACATCCTGCGCCACGCGGGCGCCAGAACCCTCGCCACCGACA
This sequence comes from Burkholderiales bacterium, assembly GCA_038213545.1. GTDB lineage: Bacteria > Pseudomonadota > Gammaproteobacteria > Burkholderiales > Burkholderiaceae_C > Hydrogenophaga. The sequence continues at coordinate 12,677 of JBBQSX010000064.1, read as the reverse complement.
GCGGCCTGGCCGCTCTCGCCCGCGAGGCCGCGGCGTTGGACACCGCCGTGGAGCGCTACATCTGGCTGCCCAGCGAGGACGCCAGCGAGCCCGACCCTGCCATGCACCGCTTCGACCACCTTGCCGCCTGCGCTGACCCGCTGCCCGAAGTGAACCTGGGCAGTTTCGACCTGGCGCAGATCGTCTACACCAGCGGCACCGAGTCCACACCCAAGGGCGCCATGCTCACACACGACGCCGTGCTGTGGCAGTACGTGAGCTGCGTGATCAACGCCGAGATCGCCGAGATGGACCGCTCGTTGCACGCGCTGCCGCTCTACCACTGCGCACAGCTCGACGTGTTTTTCGGCCCAGCGATCTACATCGGCAGCAGCAACGTGATCACGTCCAAACCCGTGCCCGACAACCTGCTCGCACTCATTGAGAAGCACCAGATCACCAGCTTCTTCGCCCCGCCCACCGTATGGATCGCACTGCTGCGCTCGCCCCTGTTTGACGCCGAGAAATTGAAGAGCCTCGTCAAAGGCTATTACGGCGCGTCCATCATGCCGGTGGAGGTGCTGAAGGAACTGGCCTCGCGCCTGCCGTCTGTTCGTTTGTGGAACCTGTACGGCCAGACCGAGATTGCACCGCTGGCCACCATGCTGGGCCCACTTGACCAGCTGCGCAAACCCGGCTCGTGTGGCAAGGCGGTGCTCAACGTGGAAACGCGCGTGGTCAACGACGCCATGGAAGACGTGGTGGTGGGCGAGGTCGGCGAGATCGTGCACCGCTCGCCGCACCTGATGCTGGGCTACTTCAACGACCCCGAGCGCACTGCCGCATCGTTTGAAGGTGGCTGGTTCCACAGCGGCGACCTGGCCCTGATCGACGACGAGGGCTACATCACCGTGGTCGACCGCAAGAAGGACATGATCAAGACCGGTGGCGAAAACGTGGCCAGCCGGGAGGTGGAAGAGATGATCTACCGACTGGGCGGCGTGAGCGAGGTGGCGGTGATCGGTCTGCCCGACGCTAAATGGGTGGAAGCGGTCACGGCGGTGATCGTGTTGAAGGCCGGGCACCAGCTGTCTGAGGCCGAGGTGATCGCGCACTGCACCCAGCACATGGCCACCTTCAAGAGCCCGAAGCGCGTGGTGTTCACGGACAGCCTGCCCAAGAACCCGAGTGGCAAGCTGCTCAAGCGCGAACTGCGGCTGCGCTACGCCTAAGCCCAGTCGCTGCCCGTGACCAGGCGCCAGGCGTTTTCAAACGCGAGTTTTCGCTGCGTGCCGCTGGAGAACCCGGCGAGGATCTCCCGGCGCTGGTGCTCGATCTGCCTGGGGTAATTCTTTTCCACCGCAGGGCGGTAGTCGCTGGCCGCCAGAAAGCGACCTGGGTGGTCCTCGATCAGCTTGAGCCAGCCTTCAGCCACACGACCATTGAGGTCGAACAGCGTTGAGTCTCGCGCACCGGAAGGCTTGTAGACAAAGCTTGCACGGGCCACGGCGAGATCGAAATACAAATGCTCGAAACGCTCGATGAGACTGCGCACATACGCGGGTCCGTAGCGGGTGCTTCGCTCGGGATAGCGCAGTTGCCCCAGGTGGCACCAGATCACGCGCGCCTGCGGGTGGGCCTGCAGCATCGCCTCCAGCGGTGGCAACAGGCTGTCCTCGATTTCATAGTGGATCTGAAACGCCATACCGGTGCGCGCACTCAGTTCAAACAGCGCCTTGCCGCCCGGACCTTGAATGTCCACCGTGATGTCGCGCCCGGTTTGCCCCGCCGCAGCTTGTTCAGGCGATGGGTAGTGGCGGAACTCGTGCTCCCCCATGAAGAAGTAGGCACCGGTCTGCAAATCGGCTGCAGACTGGCGCACGAAGGCCACAGGATCGTTCCACCAACGCGGGAACTCCCCGCTGTTGGTGGTCGGGATGAAGTGCTCCGGATATTGACGCCACAGGGCCAATGAGGGCTCACCCGAGGGCGCGTACGCCGGGGCGAAAGCCAGCAGGGCCACGTCAAGCTCGTCCATCCATCGCACCATCTGGGCCACATCGGTCGCCTTGCCACCTGAGCGGACGATTCCGGGGTTGGCCTGCAGGGACGCCTCACTGATGTAGGTGGCCTGCAGGTCAATCAGCGGCAGGCGGCCTCGGTCCAACATGGCCTGCACCCGGCGGCGCCAGGCGGCCACAGCGGCCTGGCGCGCGTCTTGTCCCCAGGCGGGCTGCTGTGACAGCAACCAGGGCACGGCCACCGCGGCCAGGCAAACAGCTCGACGGTCCATCAGGCTTCCTCCTTCAGCCTTGGGCCAGCGCCCAAGCCACGTGTTCGCGCACCAGTGGGCTGGGGTGCACCGCGCCAGTCTGCAATGCCAGCCGGATCGCAGCATCGGGACCTTCCCGAAGCGCATTGCCCATGGCCACCGCGATGTTGCGCAGCCAGCGCTCGTGCCCGATGCGCCGGATGGCGCTGCCTTCGGTGCGTTTGAGGAATTCGGCTTCGCTCCAGGCAAAGAGCTGGACCAGGGATGCGCCCGACAGCCCCGCCCGTTCGTCGAAATCGGGCAAGTCTGAGCGTTGCGCGAATTTGTTCCAGGGACACACGAGCTGACAGTCGTCGCAGCCGTAGATGCGGTTGCCCATGAGCGGGCGCAGCTCCAGCGGAATCGGCCCCGCGTGCTCGATGGTGAGGTAGCTGATGCAGCGCCGCGCGTCCACGCGCCCGGGGCCTGTGATGGCTTGCGTGGGGCACACATCGATGCAGGCGCTGCAACTGCCGCAGTGGTCGTTGACCGCCTCTGTCGGCGGCAGCGCCAGGTCCACGAAGATCTCGCCCAGGAAAAACATCGAGCCCGCTTCCCGGTGCAGCGCCAGCGTGTGCTTGCCGCGCCACCCGATACCGCTGCGGGACGCCAGCTCCACTTCGAGCACCGGGGCCGAGTCGGTGAACACCCGGTGACCGAACGGCCCGACGCTGGCTGCGATGCGCTCACTCAGCGACTGCAGGCGGTTGCGCAGCACCTTGTGGTAGTCCCGGCCCCGCGCATACACCGAGACCACCGCCTCTTTCGGCCGGTCGAGCCTTTCAAGCTCCATGGCTTGCCAACCCTCAGGCGTGGCGCGCGGCAGGTAGTCCATGCGCGCGGTGATCACGCTCAGCGTGCCGGGCACCAACTCGGCCGGGCGGGCGCGTTTGAGGCCGTGCGCGGCCATGTAGGCCATGTCACCGTGACATCCAGCCGACAACCAGGCCATCAAACCGGGCTCCGCAGCCGACAAATCCACACCGGTCACACCGATTTGGGAAAATGCAAGCTCCTGGCCCCAGGCCTGAATCTGCGAGACGAGTTGAGCGGCATCCAAAGCGACATTCATGTGAAGAGCATTGTAGGAACCGACCTGGCTCCTGCGGGAGCACTGTCCGCTTCTCCGCAGTGGCAAGGCCACTGGGCCACCGAAGAAGAAACGCAGGCCTTCGCCCTTCGCCTGGCCATGTCACCCGCCATTGCCCACGCCACACTCACGTTGCAGGGCGATCTGGGCGCGGGCAAGACCACCCTGGTGCGCCATCTGCTGCGTGCACTCGGCGTCCGAGGTCGCATCAAGAGTCCCACCTACGCCGTGGTGGAGCCGCACAGCGCGATGGACTGCCCGGTCATGCCGGCGGGCGAGCCGCTGTCGGTCTGGCACTTCGACTTCTACCGTTTCAACGACCCGCGCGAATGGGAAGACGCGGGCTTTCGCGAACTTTTTGCCAGCCCGGGTCTCAAGCTGGTGGAGTGGCCCGAACGCGCTGGCGCGTTTCTGCCGGCGGTCGATCTGCAGATCGACATCCAACCCGACGACATGAACCCCCACACCGACCCGGAACACGACAGCGCGCGCAACGTGCGCGCCACAGCCCTCACCCCCACCGGTCTGCGCCTGCTGGAGGCCTTGGCATGACAGGCCCCATCAGCCGCCGCACCCTGCTCCGCTCCAGCACCCTGGTGCTGTTGCTGGGCGTGCAGCACATCGCGCGCGGGGCGAGCGTGCTGGCGGTGCGCATCTGGCCGGCCGAGGACTACACCCGCGTGACCATCGAGTCCGATGGGGAACTCAAGGCGCAAAAGTTCTTTGTCACAGAGCCGCCGCGCATGGTGGTGGACATTGAAGGCATCGACCTGCTGCCCGGCTTGCGTGAACTCGTGGGCAAGCTGAAATCGGACGACCCCAACATCGGCAGCATCCGCGTGGCGCAGAACGCCTCCAACGTGGTGCGGCTGGTGATCGACCTCAAGCAAGCCATCAAGCCGCAGGTGTTCAACCTGGAGCCGGTGGCCGCCTACCAGCACCGCCTGGTGCTCGACCTGTACCCGGTGAACGCGCCCGACCCGCTGGAACAGCTGATCACCCAGCGCATGAAAGACCTTGACGCGGCCAGTGAACGCGCGGCACGCCTGCTGGGCCTGGAGATGGGCCAGGTGGCCGGCGGCCCCAACCCGAACGATCGTGTGACGGCGGCCAACCCGGTGGACGATCCCCTGGGCGCCTTGATCGCGCAGCGGGCCAGGCCCGCCGGGCCTGGCGCAAAGCCAGTGGCGCCTTCGGGAGACACCGGTACAACGGTGGCCGCCGGTTCGCCCGCTGGCAGCACGGCCAAACAGCCTCCAGGCAAACCCGCCAGGACCGAGCGCCTGATCGTGGTGGCGCTGGACCCCGGCCACGGCGGCGAAGACCCGGGCGCCATCGGCCCCGGAGGCACGCAGGAGAAAAAGGTGGTGCTGCAGATCGCCCAGAAGCTGCGCGACCGCATCAACGACACCCGCGTCAACGGCAATCCGATGCGTGCCTACATGACGCGCGACAAGGACTTCTTCGTACCGCTGCAGGTGCGGGTGCAGAAAGCCCAGCGGGTGCAGGCCGACCTGTTCATCAGCCTGCACGCCGACGCGTTCTTCACACCCAACCCGCAGGGCGCCAGCGTGTACGCGCTCAGCACCAAAGGCGCCAGCAGCGCCGCCGCGCGCTGGATGGCCAACAAGGAAAACGCGGCAGACCAGGTGGGTGGCCTCAACGTGAAAGCCAAAGACGCCACCGTGCAACGCGCCCTGCTCGACATGAGCACCACGGCCCAGATCAACGACAGCCTCAAGCTCGGCACCGCCATGCTCGGCCACGTGAAGCAGGTGGGCAAGCTGCACAAGCCGCGCGTCGAGCAAGCCAACTTTGCTGTGCTGCGCGCGCCCGACATCCCCAGCGTGCTGGTGGAAACCGCCTTCATCAGCAACCCCGATGAGGAAGACCGGCTCAACGACCCGAAATACCAGGACGACCTGGCCGATGCATTGCTGCGGGGCATCGTGGCGTACTTCAGCAAGAACCCGCCGCTGGCGCGCAACCGGCAAATTTGATCCGGCGCGGTGGCGCGCGCGCCTTGAGCCGCCTTTGCCTCTGATAATCCGGCCAGGACCCACAGGGCCCGGGAACACATGCCTTGCGCCTCAAATACAAAATCCTGCTGCTGTCCGTGATTCCTCTGTTGGTGTCATTGGCGCTCATTGCCTGGGCGGTGCAGTGGGAACAGAACAGCCTGGCCGAGCGGCGCCGACTTCAGTTGCGCACTGCCTACATGAGCGTGAAGCAGGACGAACTGCGCCACTACGTGGCCCTGGCCATGAGCACCATCAGTCCGCTCTACAACCTGGGCCAGGACGACGACACGGTCAAGCAGCAGGTGATGCAGCGCCTGGCCAATCTGGACTACGGCCCGGACGGCTACTTCTTTCTCTACACCTTGGACGGCGTGAACCTCATGCACCCGCGCCAGCCCGAACTGGTGGGCAAGAACCTCTCGGACCTGCACGATTCCAAGGGCGAGCCCACGCTTCGCATGTTGCTGGAGCGTGCGCGCACCGGTGGAGGCTTCGTGGTGTACCAGTGGCCCAAGCCCTCCACCCACCTGGAGACACCCAAGCTCGGGTATGTGACTGTGCTGGAACGCTGGGGCTGGATGATCGGCACCGGCATGTACCTGGACGACATCGACGCCGCGATGGAGCAATTGGACAACGAGCTGGAGCGCAACATCCACAGCACCTTGCTCTGGATCGCGGGGGCCGGTGCCCTGGGCGTGGCATTCATCTTCGGGTGCACGCTGGTGCTGAGTTTCACCGAACGCCAGCAAAGCGAAGCCAAGCTGCGCCTGCTCGCGCTCAAGCTGGTGGATTCCCAGGAGGTCGAGCGCTCGCGCCTGTCGCGCGAACTGCACGACAGCACCAGTCAGACCCTGGTGGTGATCAAGCTGCTGATCGAGTCGACCCTGGAGCGCATCGACCAGGCCAACACCGCCGTGCGCGCACCGCTGGCACAGGCCATTTCACGCCTGCAGGAGGCGCTGCTGGAGGTGCGCGGCATGTCTCACCAGCTGCGTCCGGTGATGCTGGACACCCTGGGCCTGCCCGCCGCGCTGCAGAACCTGGGCGACGAGACCTGCGGGCAGTTCGGTATCGAGTTCTCCATGGAGGTCTCCGGAACACCGCGTGAACTGCCCGATGAAGTGAAGACGATGCTGTTTCGCATCACGCAGGAGGCGATGACCAACGTCCAGAAACACGCAGCCTGCCGTTATGTGAGCTTGCGCCTGGACTTCCAGCCCGAGGCCCTGGTGCTGAGCATCCAGGACGACGGGCGCGGATTCGATGTGGAAGCCGTGGCGGCCAACCCGCGACGCGGCATCGGCTTGCAGAACATGCGCGAGCGCATCGAGGCGCTGGGTGGGAGTTTCAGTCTCACGTCCGAACCCGGCTGGACGAGCGTGAAAGTCTCGCTGAGCCAAGACGCCATCGCGCGTTTCACCCATGCCGGCCATTGAACAGGGAAACACCATGATCCGCCTGCTGCTCGTGGACGACCACGCCCTGGTGCGCGATGGCCTCAAGGCCCGCCTCGCCAGCGAGCCAGGCATCGAGGTGGTGGGCGAGGCCGGCGACGCTGCCGCCACCCTGAAGGCCCTGGAGGAGTGCAGCCCCAACCTCGTGTTGATGGACATCGGCATGAAGGGCACCAACGGAATCGACCTCGCCGCCATGCTGCTGCAGCGCCAACCCAAGCTGGCGGTGATCATGCTGAGCATGTACGACAACAACGAGTACGTGCAGCGCGCATTGCAGGTGGGAGCGCGCGGCTACGTGCTCAAGGACGCGCCAGCCTCGGACATCCTGACCGCCTTGCGCGTGGTGGCCGCTGGCGGTACCTACCTCAGCGCGAGCATGGCGCAGCAGCTGTTTCGTGCGCCCGCGGCGCGCAACCTGCTGTCTACCCGCGAAGAAGAGATCCTGGGTTTTCTGGCCAACGGGCAGTCCAGCAAACAGATCGCCCGTGCGCTCGACCTGAGCGTTCGCACCGTCGAGACGCACCGCCAGAACATCCGCCGCAAGCTCGATCTGGAAACGCAGGCCGACCTGATCCGCTACGCCGTGGAGCACGCAAACCGCGCCTCCTCGCGCGACCGGGCCGCCAAACCCTAGGGTTTTCGAGTACGTAAGGACGCGCAGCGCGTTTACGTATTGCAACGCTGGCGGGTCGCAGACGCTCGGAACAAACTTCCACTCCGCCACAAGCCCATTCCCCGGCAGGGCACGGAGACAAACATGAACCGATTCGCAACGCGACTGACCCTGACCGCGGTGGCCCTGGCCGCCTCCACCACCATGGCCCTGGCGGCCGACCCGATCAAGATCGGTGTCGACGGTCCGTTCACCGGAGGTTCCTCCTCCATGGGCGTGAGCATGCGCGACGGCGTTCGCATGGCGGTCGAGGAAATCAACAAGGCCGGCGGCGTGATGGGTCGTCCGCTGCAATTGGTCGAACGCGACGACGAAGCCAAGAACGAGCGCGGCGTGCAGATCGCTCAAGAACTGATCAACAAGGAAAAGGTCGTGGCCACGGTCGGCTTCATCAACACCGGCGTGGCCCTGGCCTCGCAGCGCTTCTACCAGGAAGCCAAGATTCCGGTGATGAACAACGTGGCCACCGGTTCACTGGTCACGCACCAGTTCGACGACCAGCCCGAGAACTACATCTTCCGCAACGCAGCGCACGACAGCATCCAGGCGCCCATGATCGTGGAAGAGGCCATCGCGCGCCGCGGCTTCAAGAAGGTTGCCATCCTGGCCGACTCCACCAACTACGGCCAACTGGGCCGCGCCGACCTTGAGAAGGCGCTGGAAGCCAAAGGCATCAAGCCGGTGGCCACCGAGAAGTTCAACATCAAGGATGTGGACATGACACCCCAGCTGCTCAAGGCCAAGGAAGCCGGTGCAGAAGCCATCCTGACCTATGGCATCGGCCCCGAGCTGGCTCAGATCGCCAACGGCATGACCAAGCTGGGCTGGAAGGTGCCGATGATCGGCAGCTGGACCCTGTCGATGGCCAACTACATCGACAACGCCGGCCCCGGCGGTGAAGGCGCGCGCATGCCCCAAACCTTCATCCAGGAACCCACCACGCCGAAGCGCCAGAGCTTCATCGTCAACTACCTGAAGACCTTCAACCCGAAGAACAGCCGCATCGACTCACCAGTCTCGGCCGCGCAAGGTTACGACTCGATCTACTTGCTGGCCGCTGCGATCCAGCAAGCGAACTCCACCGAAGGCCCGAAGATCAAGGCCGCGCTGGAAGACCTGAAGACCCCGGTGGTCGGTGTGGTCACCACCTACAACAAGCCCTTCACCGCCAAGGACCACGAAGCCATCACCGCCAACATCCCGGTGTTCGGCGAGGTCAAGGGTCAGCGCGTGGTGTACGCCTACCCCGATGACCAGAAGAAGGCGTCAGAAGTGCGCGTGAAAGACGCAGCCGCCAAGGGCAGCCTGCCCGCCAAGAAGTAAGCCGACCCCACCGTTGGCCCGAGTCCGCTGCCGGGTGCATCCCGGCAGCGCTTTCCCGCGCTCGCCGCGCATTCCCCCAACCCGGGAAACCCCATGCAAATCTTTGTCCAACTGATCTTCAGCGGCATCGCTCTGGGCATGATCTACGCGGTCATCGCGTTTGGTTATCAGCTCACGTTCGCCACGTCCGACACGCTCAACTTCGGGCAAGGCGATGCGCTCATGCTCGGCGCCCTGGTGGGCCTGACGCTGGTGGGGCTGGGTGTGAATTACTGGCTCATGGTGCCGCTGGTGTGCATCTTCGGCGCCCTGCAGGGCGCGGTGGTCGAACGCATTGGTGTGCGCCCGGCCATCAAGATCAAGAGCGAGTTCGGCTGGATCATGTCCACGATCGCGCTGGGCATCATCTTCAAGAACGTGGCCGAAAACGTGTGGGGCCGCGACGATCTCAAATTCCCAAGCCCGCTGCCCGAGTCGCCGCTGCACTTTCTGGGAGCCAACGTGTTGCCCATGGAAATTCTGGTGGTGTTCGGCGCGCTGGCCATGATGCTGGCGGTGGAGGTGTTCAACCGCCGCTCCATTTACGGCAAAGCTGTGGTTGCCACCTTCAACGACCGTGAAGCCGCCAAGCTCATGGGCATCAACACCGGTCTGGTGATCACGTTCTCGTACGCCTTGTCGTCCATGACGGCGGCGTTTGCGGGTGTGCTGATTGCACCGCTCACCCTCACCGGCGCCACCATGGGCGCGGTGCTGGGCCTCAAGGCCTTTGCCGTGGCCATCATCGGCGGCCTCACCAGCGGCATGGGCATCGTCATCGGCGGCCTGATCCTGGGCATTGCCGAAACCACCACCGGCTTCTACATCTCCACCGGCTACAAGGACGTGCCCGGTCTGGTGCTGCTGCTCGTGGTGCTGGCCTTCAAACCCGCCGGTCTGTTCGGCAAATCCGCCATCAAGAAGGTCTGAGCATGAAACCCCAGCAGCTTGTGATCGCGCTGGTCGGCATTGCCGCCCTCGTGCTGTTCCCCGTCTTCATTCACAACCCGTACTACGTGCACCTGCTCGAGACCATCATGATCTACGCGATCGTGCTGTTCGGGCTGGACATCGTGGTCGGCTACACCGGCCAGGTGTCGCTGGGCCACGCCGGACTGTTCGGTATCGGTGCCTACACCGCCGGCGTGCTCGTCTTCAAGCTCGCTGCGCCGCTGTGGATCACGCTGCCGGCGGCCATCGTGGTCACCGCCGGTTTCGGCGCCCTGCTGGCGCTGCCAGCCCTGCGGGTCACAGGCCCTTATCTCGCCATGGTCACTCTGGCCTTCGGCACCATCATCCAGATCCTCATCAACGAGATGAGCTTCCTCACCGAAGGCCCCATGGGCATCAAGCTGGACAAGCCCATGCTGGCCGGGATCAAGCTCGACGAGCGCGGCTTCTACTGGGTGGTTTGCGCCATGCTGGTGCTCTCGCTGATCTTCGTGCACCGCGTCCTGCGCTCGCACCTGGGCCGCGCATTCGAGGCGCTGCGCGGCAGCCCGGTGGCGTCGGACTGCATGGGCGTCTCGGTCTACCGCTACAAGGTCTACGCGTTCGTCATCAGCGCCGGCCTGGCTGGCCTCGCGGGCTCGCTGTACTCGTATTCCGAGCAATACATCTCGCCCAACACCTACAACTTCGAGCTCACCGTGCTGTTCCTGCTGGCCGTCATCATGGGCGGGCGCAAGACCCGCTCGGGCGCCATGCTGGGCGCGGCCATCGTGGTGCTGCTGCCCAAGCTGCTCGACGACATCACGATGTTCCGCAGCTTCGCCGTGCTGATGGCAGTGGCGGTGGCCGTGGGCGCAGCGGTGGCCATTCAACGCGGCAAGACCAGCGCACGACAGGCCGCAGTGCCGGTGCTGGGCACAGTGGCCTTGGCCCTCGTGTCCTTCAAACTGGAGACCATGACCGACTGGCGCCTGTCGATCTTCGGCGTGATCACGCTGTTCGTCGTGTACTACCTGCAAGACGGCATCGTGGGCTTCGTGCGCCAGGCGCTCAACCTCAAATCGCGGCCCACCGACGATGCCGAACCCACCACGGCGGGCTCGCTGCCTGCAGTGGACGACGCCCTGACGCAGGCCAAAGACGGCCAAAGCGAACTGCTGCGCGCCAGCGGCGTGCTGATGCAGTTCGGCGGCCTCAAGGCACTGAACAACGTGGACCTGGTGGTCAAGCGCGGCACCATCCACGGCCTGATCGGCCCCAACGGTTCGGGCAAGAGCACCATGATGAACGTGCTCACCGGCATCTACACGCCCACCGCCGGCGCGGTGGCCTTCGCGGGCCAGTCGCTGGTGGGGCGCACCTCGTCGGACATTGCCCTCTCCGGTGTGGCCCGCACCTTCCAGAACGTGCAGCTTTTCGGCGAGATGACCGCGCTGCAGAACGTGATGGTTGGCCTGCACCACACCTTCGGCAGCAACCTGGTGGACGTGGCACTGCACCTGCCGCGCTACCGGCGAGAGAACCGCCACGCCACCGCGCGCGGCATGGCGTTGCTGCGCTTCGTGGGTCTGGACACACTGTCCGACGAAGAGGCGCGCAACCTGCCGTACGGCAAGCAGCGCCTGCTGGAGATTGCGCGCGCCCTGGCGCTGGATCCTCAGTTGCTGCTGCTGGACGAGCCTGCGGCCGGTCTCACGGCGCCCGACATCAAGGAACTGGTGGCCATCATCCGCAAGATCCGCGGACACGGTGTCACCGTGATCCTGATCGAGCACCACATGGACGTGGTCATGAGCATGTGCGACACGGTCTCGGTGCTGGACTTCGGGCAGAAGATCGCCGAGGGCGAGCCCGCCGCCGTGCAGGCCAACCCCAAGGTGATCGAAGCCTATCTGGGCGGCGAAGCTGTCGCTCTCGCCTGAACCGCACGAGGAACTCCATCATGCTGAAGATCGAAAAACTCTCCGCAGGCTACGGCAAGGTGCAGGTGCTGCACGGTATTTCCATCGAGGTGCCGCGTGGCAAGGTGGTCACCCTGATCGGCTCCAACGGCGCCGGCAAGACCACCACCATGCGCGCCATCAGCGGCATGATCGCGCCCACCGCCGGCACCATCACGCTCAATGGCAAACGCATCGACGGCATGGAGCCCTACGAGGTGGCCAAGCTGGGTCTGGCGCATTCGCCCGAAGGACGTCGTGTGTTCGCCACGATGACGGTGGCCGACAACCTCACGCTGGGTGCCTTCCCGCGCCTGACCGGCAGCCGCCCTCGTGGCGATGTGCCGGGCGACCTCGAACGCGCGATGGAACTGTTTCCCCGCCTGAAAGAGCGGCGCACGCAACTGGCCGGCACGTTGTCCGGCGGCGAGCAGCAGATGCTGGCCATGGCCCGTGCGGTGATGCTCAACCCGGACGTGATCCTGCTGGACGAACCGTCGATGGGTCTCGCGCCCATCCTGGTGGACGAGGTGTTCCGCATCATCGAGCGGCTCAAGGGCCAGGGCGTGACCATGCTGCTGGTGGAACAGTTCGCGGCCGCGGCGCTGGCCGTGGCCGACCATGGCTATGTGCTGGAAAACGGCGTGATCTCGGTACACGGCCCGGCCGAGCGCCTGCGGGACGACCCTGCCGTGCGCGCCGCCTACCTGGGCGGCTCCCACTGAGGCCAGCGGTTCACACCGGGTAGATCAGCGAGTTGAGAACCATCTCGCTGTCGTACACACAAGTCCGGCTCTTCAATTTGAGACCGTCGTCGGTGTTCACGAACGTGTCGATGTAGCGGCCCACCTGATAGACCTCGCTCACATTGCCCGGCTTGGTGCGGAACA
>JBBQSX010000063.1:0-17174 GCA_038213545.1 Burkholderiales bacterium | reverse complement strand
TGAGCCGTGGCGCGCGGTGGGCGCGTACAGGTTGGTGGGCTGGTAGCCCCACGAGGCGTAGAACGGGTGCTCGCTCACCGGCATGAGCTCCAGGTGGGTAAAGCCCATGTCCACCGCGTAGGGCACAAGGTGGGTGGTGAGGTCGTCCCAGGTCGGTACGGTGTGCACGCCGTCGGGCCGTCGCCACGAACCCGCGTGCACCTCGTAGATGGCCATGGGCAGGTCGGGGCGTTCGTGCGCGGCGCCACCCCGGTCGGCCGGTGCGCGCAGGGGCTCGCACACGCGCGCCGCGTTGCCCGGCGGCAGTTCGGTTTCGCGGGCGTAGGGGTCGGTCTTGAAGACGTGGCGACCATCGCTGCCCTGCACGTCGAACTTGTACCAGTCGCCCACCGCCGCGCCGGGCACGAACAGCTCCCACACGCCGCACTCGGGGCGCAGGCGCATGGGTTGCGCGCGCCACTGGTTGAAGTCGCCCACCAGCGCCACCAGGCGGGCGTGCGGTGCCCAGACGGCGAACGCGGTGCCTGTCTGCCCGTCCAGCTTGGTGGCGTGGGCCCCGAGCTTCTGCCAGGGTCGCAGGTGTTTGCCTTCCGCCAGCAGCCAGACGTCGGTCTCGCCGAGCCAGTAGCTGGGGGGGGTGTGGGGGGCTGTGGTGGGTGTGGGTGTGGTTGTCATGGGCGCGTCTGGTCAGGTCATTCTGGCACCGCTCGCGCCTGGACGGCCTTTGTCCTTCAGCTTCAGGCAAGGCAAGTGCCTGACAATCCCGCCATGACCCCTGCCCAAGCCCGACTCCTCACGCCCCGACGCCTGCTCATGGCCTCGGTGGTGGTGGCCCTCATGACCATCACCCTCAAGACCGGGGCCTGGTACATCACCGACTCGGTGGGTCTGTTGTCGGACGCGATGGAGTCTCTGGTGAACCTGGCCAGCGCCATCTTCGGTCTGGTGATGGTGACCATTGCCGCGCGACCTGCGGATGAAGACCACCCCTACGGCCACCACAAGGCGGAGTACTTCTCGTCGGGCTTCGAAGGCATCCTCATCATCGCGGCGGCGCTGGGCATCATCTGGGTCGCCGGGCACCGGTTGTTCGATCCGCAGCCGATCGAGCAGGTGGGCTGGGGCCTGGCGCTGTCGGTGGTGAGCTCCGCGCTCAACGGCCTGCTGGCCTGGGTGATGTTTCGCGCCGCGAAGGAGCACCGGTCGATTGCGCTGGAGGCCGACGCCAAGCACCTCGTGACCGACGTGTGGACCTCGGTGGGTGTGGTGGTGGGCATTGGGCTGGTGCACTTCACCGGCTGGCTCTGGCTCGACCCGGTGGTGGCTATGGGGGTGGCAGCCAACATTCTGAAAGAGGGTTTCCACCTCATGTGGCGCTCCTCGCAGGGTCTGATGGACGAAGCGCTGGAGCCCGAGGTGATGGCCACCATCCAAGAGACGCTGGACGTCTTTGCGTCGGTCGAAGGTGAAGCCAGCATCATCCGTTTTGACCACTTGAGCACGCGCAAGGCCGGCCAGCGGCGCTTCGTGGACCTGCACATGCACATGCCGGCGAGCTGGTCTCTGGGGCGCGCGGCCGCTGTGCGCGCCAGCGTGGAGCAGGCGCTGATGAGCGCGGTGCCCGGGCTTCGGGCCACCATCCAGTTGTTGCCGAGCGACGTGGAAGCGCACTTTGACGATGAGAAGGATCTGATTTGATTTCCGTCCTGCAGCGTGTGAGCGAAGCCCGCGTCGAGATCGCGGGTGAGGTGGTGGGACAGATCGGACCAGGCCTGCTGGTGCTGCTGTGCGCCGAGCCCGACGACACCGAGGCCGTGGGCGAGAAGATGCTGGCCAAGATCCTGAAGCTGCGCATCTTTGGTGACGCCGCCGGGAAGATGAACCTCAGCGTGCAGGACATCGCAGGCGGCTTGTTGATCGTGAGCCAGTTCACCCTGGCGGCCGACACGAAGAGCGGCAACCGGCCCGGCTTCACCGCGGCAGCGCCGCCTGCCCTGGGCGAGGCGCTTTACAACGCGTTCGTGAAGGCCGCGCGCGCTGCGCACCCGGTGGTGCAAACGGGCCGATTCGGTGCCGACATGAAGGTGCACCTGGTCAACGACGGGCCGGTGACCATACCTTTGCGGATCACCGCCTGACGCCGAACGCCAATTGGGCTGAGCCAATCTCCGTTCGGGCTGAGCTTGTCGAAGCCCTTGCTCACCATCATCGTGTGAACCCTTCGACAGGCTCAGGGCGAACGGCATTTTTCAGGCGTAGGGATTCGGTTGACCCAGGCCGGCCAGGATCTCTGTCTCCCGCGTTTCCATTTCCTCGGCGTCGGCTTCGCTGGTCTCGTGGTCCCAGCCCTGGGCGTGCAGCGTGCCGTGCACCAGCAGGTGGGTGTAGTGCTCGGACAGCGGCTTTTTGAGCTCGGCGGCTTCGCGCGCCACCACCGGCGCGCACAGCACCAGGTCGGCCATCACCAGCGGTTCGGTGGCGTAGTCGAAGGTGAGCACGTTGGTGGCGTAGTCCTTGCCCCGGTAGTCGCGGTTGAGCGTCTGGCCTTCTTCCGCGTCGACGATGCGCACGGTGATTTCGGCGTCGGCGTCGAGCGCGTGGCGGATGCAGCGCGCCACCGTGTGGCGCGGCAGCGCCGCGCGGTGGGTGGCAGCGTCTTGCAGGTCGCCGAACTGCAGGGACAGGGTGAGTGCGGGCAGGGCCATCAGCGTTTGGCCGGTTGGGCGAAGCAGTTGGCCAGCAGCGTCTGCTCCTGCGCGGTTTGGTCGGCCGCCAGGAAGCTCAGCTCGCCCTTCATGCCCTGGGTGTACCAGCGCAGGCTGTTCTGTTCGTCGAGCGCGATGAAGCGCACGCCGGTGGTGGCGCGGCGGCCTTGCAGCATGACGGTGCGACCGTTGTGGTGCAAGGCGGCAAATGCGTTGCCGTTGCTCAGGTTGAGGTAGACCAGTTCGATCTCGGCGCCGCCGTCGCAGCGGTAGTTCACGGACTGACTGCTGAAGATGAGGGGTTGCGCCGGCGCGGGGGTGGGCGGAGCTGGCGCTGGGCCCTGGGCGCTGGCCATGAACGGCAGCAGGCCCAGCACGCCAATGAACACGCGGGCAAAGGATCTCGGGTGCATGGTGCTCACTTCAAGCGGTTTTGCGGCGCGGGCGCTTGGCCGGCGGTGCGTTTTCCACGTGCGGTGTGCGCGCGTCGTACGCATCGACGATGCGCGCCACCAGCGGGTGGCGCACCACGTCGGCGCTGGACAGGCGCGTCATCGCAATGCCCTGCACGCGCTTCAAGACGCGCTCGGCGTCGATCAGCCCGCTGAGTTCGGTGCGTGGCAAATCAATCTGGCTCACGTCGCCGGTGATCACTGCCTTGGCGCCGAAGCCGATGCGCGTGAGGAACATCTTCATCTGCTCCACCGTGGTGTTTTGCGCCTCGTCCAGGATCACGAAGGCGTGGTTGAGCGTGCGTCCGCGCATGAAGGCCAGCGGCGCGATCTCGATCTGCTGGCGTTCGAAGGCTTTTTGCACCTTGTCCGCGCCCATCAGGTCGTGCAGCGCGTCGTACAGCGGGCGCAGGTAGGGGTCCACTTTCTGACCCAGGTCACCGGGCAGAAAGCCGAGTTTTTCACCCGCTTCCACGGCTGGGCGGGTGAGCACGATGCGCTGCACTGCGCTGCGCTCCAGCGCGTCCACCGCGCAGGCCACGGCCAGATACGTCTTGCCGGTGCCGGCGGGACCAATGCCGAAGGTGATGTCGTGCGTGGCCATGTTCTCCAGGTAGCGCGCCTGGTTGGGCGTGCGCCCGCGCACCTCGCCGCGCCGCGTCTGCATGGCCAGCGCACCGTCGCCCGGGTCGGCCAGCGCGGTGTCGCCACTGAGCATGAGCTGCACTTGCTCGGGGGGAATGGGCTTCTTCGCCATCTCGTACATGGCCTGCAGGGTTTCCAGGGCCTGGTTCACCTTCGGCTTGGTGCCCTCGATGCGGAACTGCTCGAAACGGTGCGCCACCTTCACGTTCAAGGCCGCCTCGATGCTGCGGATGTGGGTGTCCAGGGGGTTGCAGAGGTGACCCATGCGGACGTTGTCGGGCGGAGAGAAGGTGTGTCTGAGAATCAAGCCGATAATTCCTTGAAAGGACAGTCCAATGATAGGCAAGTTGACCGGTACGCTGCTGGAGAAAAATCCACCCCAGATCCTGCTGGACTGCCACGGCGTCGGTTATGAGGTCGATGTGCCGATGAGCACCTTCTACAACCTGCCTGCCACCGGCGAAAAAGTGGCCCTGCTCACCCATTTCGTGGTGCGCGAGGACGCCCAGATTCTCTACGGCTTCGCCACCGCGCCCGAACGTGAGGCCTTTCGCCAGCTCATCAAGATCAGCGGCGTGGGACCGCGCACCGCGCTCTCGGTGCTCTCGGGCATGAGCGTGGGAGATCTCGCCCAGGCCATCAGCGCACAGGACAGTGGCCGCATCATCAAGGTGCCTGGCATCGGCAAAAAAACCGCCGAACGCCTGCTGCTCGAACTCAAGGGCAAGCTCGGTGCCGACCTCAACCTCACCGGTGGTGGTCCGGCCCAGAGCGACGTGCAGAGCGACATTCAGCAGGCCCTGATGGCGCTGGGCTACAGCGACAAGGACGCCGCGGCCGCCTTGAAGCCGCTGCCCGCGGATGTGGGTGTCAGCGAAGGCATCAAGCTGGCACTGAAGGCACTGGCGAAATGAGGCCCCCACTCTGGTCATTTCGTGTACTGCGCTGCCCCCCGCGGGGGCTGTCGCTCCTTGGGGCGGCCCTGCGGAGCAACGCATGAGCATCCAGACCGACGACTTTGCCCCCGCACCACGCGTGGTGTCCGCCGCACCGGCTTCGCCGAAAGAAGAGGCGATCGAGCGCGCGCTGCGACCCAAACTGCTCGACGAGTATGTGGGCCAGGTCAAGGTGCGCGAGCAGCTCGAAATCTTCATCGGCGCAGCGAAGAAACGCAACGAGGCGCTGGACCATGTGCTGCTGTTTGGACCCCCTGGTCTGGGCAAGACCACCCTGAGTCACATCATTGCGCAGGAACTCGGCGTGAACCTGCGCCAGACCAGTGGGCCGGTGCTGGAAAAACCCAAGGACCTCGCCGCGCTGCTGACCAACCTCGAAGCCAACGATGTGCTCTTCATCGACGAGATCCACCGGCTCAGCCCGGTCGTCGAGGAAATCCTGTACCCCGCGCTGGAGGACTACCAGATCGACATCATGATCGGCGAAGGCCCAGCCGCCAGAAGCATCAAGCTCGACCTGCAACCCTTCACCCTCGTGGGCGCCACCACCCGCGCCGGCATGCTCACCAACCCGCTGCGCGACCGCTTCGGCATCGTCGCGCGGCTGGAGTTCTACACCTCGGAAGAGCTGGGCCGCATCGTCAAGCGCAGCGCCGGCCTGCTGAATGCACCCATGGATGAAGAGGGCGGTTTCGAGATCGCGCGCCGCTCGCGCGGCACGCCACGCATCGCCAACCGCCTGCTGCGCCGCGTGCGCGACTTCGCCGACGTGAAGGGTACCGGCACCATCACCAAAGACATCGCCAACCGCGCGCTGGCCATGCTGGACGTGGACCCGCAGGGCTTCGACCTGATGGACCGCAAGCTGCTGGAGGCCGTGATCCACCGCTTTGACGGTGGGCCAGTCGGTCTGGACAACATCGCGGCCAGCATCGGCGAGGAGCGCGACACCATAGAAGACGTGATCGAGCCCTATTTGATCCAGCAAGGATTCCTGCAACGCACGCCGCGCGGTCGCATCGCCACGCTGGCGGCCTACCGGCACCTGGGCGTGGCCCCGCCCACCACCGACAACGGGCTGTTCCAGCCCGGCAACTGAAGCCGTTTCACCCATGACCCTGTCTTCCGCTCAACGCCGCTGGGGATGGGGTGCAGCAGGCGTGCTGCTGGTGCTCGCGTTCTGGGCCGGCTGGCTCTGGCGCCATCCGGCAGTGGATGGGGTGGAACTTCGGTCGGCACCGCTGGTGCGCAGCCTGCAGTTTTCGGCCCGAGTGGCCACGCTCTCGCGGGTGGAGATCGGCAGCACCATCACCGGGCGGGTGCAGGCTGTGTTGGTCGAAGAAGGTGCGCAAGTTCGCCGGGGCGACGTGCTGCTGCGGCTGGAATCGGAGGAGCTTGCTGCCGCGCTGGCGCAGGCGGTGGCGGCCGAGCGCCAGGCCGCCGCACGGCTGGCGGGCCTGCGCAGCACGGGGCGCACATCCGCCCAGGCCGCGCTGACGCAGACCGAAGCCACCGTGCGCGCTGCCCAGGCCGAGCTGACGCGCACCGAACAGCTGGTGGCGCAAGGCTTCGTGAGTGCCTCGCGCCTGGACGAAGTGCGTCGCGCCCTGGACGTGGCCCGGGCCCAGCAGACCAGCGCGCGCGCGCAGACGCGGGCCAATGAAGAAACCGGCACCGACCTGGTTCAGGCCCAGGCCCAGCTGGCCGTGGCACAAGCCACCACCCAAGCGGCGCGGGCCCGGCTGGCCCAGACCACCCTGGTGGCTCCGGCCGACGCGCAAGTGCTGCTGCGCGAGGTCGAGCCCGGCCAGATCGTGCAGCCCGGCAAGTCCTTGCTGGGCCTGGCGCTGGCCGGTCCCACGCAGATCGTGGCGCCGGTCGACGAGCGTTTCCTGGACCAGCTGCAGACCGGTCAGGTCGCACGCGTGGTGGCCGACGCCTTTGCCGGGCAGCCGCTGGCCGCGCGCGTGCTGTCGATCGCCCCGTCGGTCGATGCGCAGCGCGGCGCCATCGAGGTCAAGCTCACGCTGGACTCGCCTGCACCGGCTTTTCTGCGCGAAGACATGACGGTGTCGGTCGAGGTGGAAACTGCCCGGCGAGACACGGCGCTGGTGCTGCCGCTGGCTGCCTTGCGCACCGCGATGCCCGATGGCTCGGCCGCCGTGATGGTGAATGACGCGGGCGTTGCACGCGGCCGCGCGGTGAAGCTCGGCCTGCGCACGCTCGACGCCGCCGAGGTGGTCGAGGGGCTGGTCGAGGGTGATGTGGTGTTGATCGGCGGCACGCTTCAGGCCGACAAGCGCGTGCGTGTGCGCCGGGTTCCGTGGCAGCCGGGCCAGCGCATAGCAGGGGGCGCCGCAGCGCCCGACGCCGGCGCCGCGCTGACCAACGCCATGGGGCGCTGAGCGACGTGGGAACAATTTCATGAGCGCCTGGCTGGGTTTCGAGCGGCGGGTGGCGCTGCGCTTCCTGCGCGAGGGCCGCATGCAGACCGTTCTCATCATCGTGGGCGTGGCCGCCGGGGTGGCGGTGATCGCCTACATCTCGGCGCTCATCACCGGTCTGCAGACCAACACCTTGAACAAGACGCTCGGCGCGCAGGCCCACATCACGCTGAGCGCGCCCGACGACGTGGTGGCACCGCCCGCTACCAGGGCTGCGGGCACGACCACCTTGACCGAAGCTCAGCCGCGTGCGCAGCGCCTGCGCTCGGTGGCCAACTGGCAGGCGCTGGTGCCGCTGCTCGAACGCATGCCTGGCATTGCAGCGGTCTCGCCCATGGTGGCTGGCGGTGGGCTGGCGTTGCGCGGCGAGGCCTCGCAATCCATCTCGCTGGTGGGGGTGGAGCTGGACCGCTACGACCGAATCGTCGGCCTGCGCAGCAAGGTCGTCAACGGCACGGCGCGCCTGGCGCCGGGCGAAGCCGTTGTGGGCCGCGACCTGGCGGCCGATCTGGGCGTGCGTGTGGGCGACCGCCTCACGGTGCAGACCACCAGCGTGAGCGAATCGGTGCGCGTGACCGCGCTGGTCGACTTCGGCGTGAAGGAGCTCAACCGCCGCACCGTGATCGTGCCGTTGCGGGCCGCGCAAAGCCTGCTCGGCCTGCCTGGCGGCGCCACCACGATCGACCTCACGGTGAACGACGTGTGGGCCGCGCAAGGACTCACCGATGGTCTGCGCCGCCAGTTGCCCTACCAGGTGGAGAGCTGGCAGGAAAGCAACGCCCAGCTGGTGTCGGCGCTCAACGCGCAGTCGGTGAGCACCAGCCTGATCCGCGGGGTGGTGCTGGTGGTGGTGGTGCTGGGCATCGCCAGCGTGCTGGTGGTGTCGGTGGTGCAGAAGCGCCGCGAGATCGGCATTCTGCGCGCCATGGGGGCCACGCGGGGCCAGGTGCTGCGGGTGTTCCTGGTGCAGGGCGCCGTGGTGGGCGCCGTTGGCTCGGTGCTCGGCATTGCCTTGGCCGTGCTGATGATCTGGCTGTTCACCACCTTCGTTCGCGGCTCAGACGGGCAGCCGCTGTTTTCCATCGCGCTGCCACCCCTGCTCGCGTTGCAGGTGGCCGTGCTGGCCACGGTGTGTGGCGTGCTCGCGGCCATTGCGCCGGCCCGTCGCGCCGCCGCCATGGACCCGGGCCAGGCCATACGGATCTGACTTGATGAGCCCCCCCAGCACCGTTGCGCTGATCGAACTCAGCGATGTCCGCAAGACCTACAACGCCGGCCTGCCCAGCGAAGCCGAGGTGCTGCACGGGTTGAACCTGCGCGTGATGCCCGGCGAGTTCATCGCGCTCATCGGCCCCTCGGGCTCGGGCAAGAGCACCTTGCTCAGCATCATTGGCCTGCTTGAGCGCATGAGCTCAGGCACCTACCGTTTTCAGGGCGAAGAGGTGCAGGGGCTGGACGACAACGGCCTGACCATGCGCCGGCGCAACCGGCTGGGCTTCGTGTTCCAGTTCCACCACCTGCTGCCGGCTTTCACGGCGCTGGAAAACGTGACCATGCCCGCGCTCATGGCCGAGGGCCGGGTGAGTGCCGCGCAACTGGCCAAGGCGCGCGAGCTGCTGGATGCGGTGGGGCTGGCCAAGGCCATGGACAAGCGACCGTCCGAGTTGTCGGGCGGCATGCAGCAGCGCGTGGCCATCGCGCGTGCGCTGGTGATGGAGCCGCCGCTGGTGCTGGCTGATGAACCCACCGGCAACCTCGACACGGCGTCCTCCGACGATGTGTTCGTGCTGCTGCGGCGCATGCACGCCGAGCGCGGCGTGTCCTTTGTTGTGGTCACGCACGACCCGCGTCTGGCGGCCCGCTGCGACCGGCTGGTGGAGCTGGTGGATGGGCGAATTTCCCGCGACGAGCCCATCGTTCACACCTAGAAAAAACACCGAAATGCCGTGCCAGAATCCGGCATGACCGCCACGCTGCAGCCTGCCCCGGAGACCGCGACCACCGCGCTGTACCGCGCGGCCCTGGGGCCGGTGAACGTCGGCCGATACCTGAGTGTGTTTGCCCGCTTCGACGAGGCGGGAAGGGCCGGCCCCGGCTGGAACTGGGCCGCTGCACTGCTCACCTTGAACTGGCTGGTGTTTCGCCAGTTGTGGGTCGCAGCGCTGTTGTATGTGGCCGCGGTGGAAGGCCTGGCCTTGCTGATTCTGGGGCTGGGCCGGGAATGGCTGGCCACGCCTTCGCTGGCCGAATGGGGTTTTCTGGGCACGATCTTCGTGTTGAGCTGCCTGGTTCCGGGCGTGTACGGCAACGCGTGGCTGCACGCCGATACCCGCCGGCGCATGACCCGCGCCGTGCGGGAGGCCAAGACGGTGCGCGAAGCCTGTGCCACCCTGGCGCAACGTTCAAGCTCCCGCCGGCGCTTGTGGGCGCTGGCGGTCATCAATGCGGTGCTGGTGGCCGCTGCGGTGGGGGCCTACTGGGGGTTGTCCCGTTGGGTGTCCGACCAGCAATCGCCGCCTGCAGCGACGGAGCTCATGCCGAGTGTGGTGGTACCCGCCGCACCCTTGCCTTCTGTGGTTGAAACGCCTGCCTCGCCCGTTGTCGCTTCTCCCACCACTCCCACTGCTCCCACTGCTCCCACAGAACCCCTGACCAACGCGGCGCCTCAACCTCCAGTCCAGCCCACCACCCTGTCAGCGGTTCCTCCCGAGCCTTCTGCTGTGGTGCCCACGCCCGCGCCCCCGCCCGCGCCTTTCCCTGTCCGCCCTGTGCCGTTGGAGGGCTTTGCCATCAACGTCGGCTTGTTCGCCGATGCCGCGAACGCCGACCGCGTTTTCAAGCGCTTGCAGGCGGAGGGCTTGCCGGTCTTCATCCAGATGGTGGACTCGCCCAATGGTCAGCGCACCCGCGTACGGGTCGGCCCGTTCGCCAGCCGCGCGATGGCCGACGACGCTGCGGCGCGCATTCGCGCGCTGGGGCTGGACGCGGTGGTGTTCCGCCAGTAAGCGTGGCATCAGCAGCCCTGTGCTACATTGCCAACCCATGAAAGCGAGCCACTTCTTTGCCTTTTACTTTTGGTTCTCGGTCCCCGGCGGACGAGAGGCGAGGCTGTAAGCGCATCACCGAATCTCGATCAAACCGCCGGAGCCCTCAGCCCGGCGGTTTTTTTTCGACCCTGTTTCCCCACCCGCAACACCAGCCCCAGGAGCCCCGTGATGACCGCGAAACATGCCCCCGCCAGCAGCGACGCCTGGCACACCCGTTCGATCGACAAGACCAGCCAGACCGACGACGAACGCATCAAGGACATCACCGTGTTGCCCCCTCCCGAACACCTGATCCGCTTCTTTCCCATTGGCGGCACGCCGGTGGAGACCCTGATCAGCCAGACCCGCCAGCGCATCCACAACATCCTGCACGGCAAGGACGACCGCTTGCTGGTCATCATCGGTCCGTGCTCCATCCACGACCCCGCCGCCGCGGTGGACTACGCGCGCCGCCTCCAGCCACTGCGGGAGAAATACGCCGACACGCTGGAAATCGTGATGCGGGTGTACTTCGAGAAGCCGCGCACCACGGTGGGCTGGAAGGGCCTCATCAACGACCCGTACCTCGACGAGAGTTTCCGCATCGACGAGGGCCTGCGCATCGCGCGCCAGTTGCTGATCGAGATCAACCGCCTGGGTCTGCCGGCCGGAAGCGAGTTCCTCGACGTGATTTCGCCACAGTACATCGGCGACCTGATTTCATGGGGTGCCATCGGCGCGCGCACCACCGAGAGCCAGGTGCACCGTGAGCTGGCTTCGGGGCTGTCCGCGCCAATCGGCTTCAAGAACGGCACCGACGGCAACATCAAGATTGCGACCGACGCCATTCAGGCCGCATCGCGCGGCCACCACTTTCTGTCGGTCCACAAAAACGGCCAGGTGGCGATCGTGCAGACCAATGGCAACAAGGACTGCCACGTGATCCTGCGCGGCGGCAAGGCGCCCAACTACGATGCGTCCAGCGTGGCCGCGTCGGTGAAGGAGCTCGATGCAGCCAAGCTGCCACCCCGCCTGATGGTGGACTGCAGCCACGCCAACAGCAGCAAGCAGCACGAGAAGCAGCTCGATGTGGCACGCGACATTGCGGGTCAGATCACCGGCGGCTCGCGCAGCATTTTCGGCGTGATGATCGAGAGCCATATCGAAGCCGGCGCGCAAAAGTTCACCCCGGGCAAGGACGAAGTGAGTGCGCTCAAGTACGGCCAGAGCATCACCGACGCGTGCCTGGGATGGAGCGATTCGTTGCAAGCACTCGATGTGCTGTCGAACGCGGTGCAGACTGCGCGCAAGACCAAGGCCTGAGCGGGCTGCGGGCTTTCACGGGGTGCCGCGCCTTCGGTGAGGGCCACAATGGGAGCCCATCAGGAGATCCACCATGCGAAGCCAAGTCACCGTGAGCTGGGGCGCCCGCTCCACCTACCCCTTCGATCTGGAAGAGGTGCAGCCCATGCCGCACGACCTGGCCCGCAGCTGGCTGGACGAGCAGTTCACGTTCCTCGGATGCGAACCCATCCGGCCCACCGGCAAGGTGCTCACGGCCGACAAGATTCTGGCTGTGGCCGAGGCCGTGGGTGAAGAGCGCTTTCGCGACGAGGCGCACCGGGCCTGGGCCATGGCGTTTGCGCGCGCTGCCAGTGCAGCGCTGGCCAAGCCGGTCATCTCAATCGATGTGCCAGCCCAGGCCCTGAGTTACTAGCAAGGGAGCCCCCCGCGCCGCCTTCGGCGTCACCCCCTCAAGGGGGCGCATCCTGCGGCCTGGCAAAGCCAGTTCCGCGGATGCTCTGGGCAAGAGTGCGTCTTCAAGCGGAGAGCGCTTTCAGCAAGCGCTCGTGCACGCCACCAAACCCGCCGTTGCTCATGCAGACGATGTGGTCGCCAGCCTGGGCGGCCGACACCACCTGAGCCACCAGCTCGTCGATGCTCTTGCCCACCTGGGCACGCGCGCCCATGGGTGCGAGAGCTTCGGCAGCGTCCCAGTCGAGCCCGCCCGAGTGGCAGAACGCGAGGTCGGCCGCTTCCAGACTCCACGGTAATTGCGACTTCATCGTGCCCAGCTTCATGGTGTTGCTGCGTGGCTCGAACACCGCCAGGATGCGCCCACGCGGACTGCCGAGCCGGCGCTGCAGGCCGTCCAGCGTGGTGCGGATGGCGGTGGGGTGGTGGGCGAAATCGTCGTAGACGGTGATGACGCCCCCCGGGCGGGCCACCGTGCCGCGCACTTCCATGCGCCGGCGCACGTTCTCAAAGGTGGCCAGCGCCTGTGCGGCATCGGCCGGGGCCACGCCCACGTGTTCGGCCGCCGCGATCGCGGCCAGCGCGTTGAGCTGGTTGTGCACGCCGCTGAGCGCCCATTCCACGCGGCCCGCTGGCCTGCCCTGGTTGAACACGTCGAAGGCGTGGGGCTCGCCCACGGCAGTGAAGTCGCTCACCGCCGCACCAAACGTGCGCAGCTCGCTCCACAGACCCTGGTGCAGCACGCGGTCCAGACTTTCCTCCAGCCCGTTGGACACCACACGGCCTGAGGGAGGCACTGTGCGGATCAGGTGGTGGAACTGGCGCTCGATGGCGGCCAGGTCGTCAAAGATGTCGGCGTGGTCGAACTCGAGGTTGTTCAGGACGGCCGTGCGCGGCCGGTAGTGAACGAACTTGCTGCGCTTGTCGAAGAAGGCGGTGTCGTACTCGTCGGCCTCGATGGTGAAGGTCTTGCCGGCGCCCATGCGTGCCGACACGCCAAAGTTCATCGGTACCCCGCCAATGAGAAAGCCGGGCTGCAGGCCATTGGCCTCCAGAATCCAGGTGAGCATGGCGGTGGTGGTGGTCTTGCCGTGGGTGCCGGCCACGGCCAGCACGTGCCGGCCCTGCAGCACGTGTTCGGCCAGCCATTGGGGACCGCTTGTGTAGGCCGCGCCGCTGTCCATGATGGCTTCCATCAGGGGAAACTTCGGCGTGCCGTCGGGCTTGCGCGAGCGGCTGACCACATTGCCGATGACGAACATGTCGGGCTTGAGCGCCAGTTGGTCGGCGCCGAAGCCCTCGATCAGGTCGATGCCGAGCGCGCGCAGCTGGTCGCTCATGGGGGGGTAAACGCCGGCGTCGCAGCCGGTGACGCGGTGGCCGGCTTCGCGGGCCAGGGCGGCCAGGCCGCCCATGAATGTGCCGCAAATGCCCAGGATGTGAATGTGCATCGGGCGATTCTAGGTGGCGGCCCGCCCGGCCCTTGCGGGTTTGGCCGGGCGAGGCCGCCCTGCCGGGCTCGGGCGGGCACAATCCCCGGATGGAAGCGAGCCGGGACGACATCACCTTTGAAATTGCGGCCGTGGCCGCCCGCCTCGTGGCCGAGGAGGGCCTGGAGTACGCGGCTGCGAAACGGCAGGCCGTCAAGCAGCTTGGCCTGCCAGCGCGCACGGCCTTGCCCGACAACGCCACGCTGGAAGCGGCGGTGCGCGAGCACATCGACATCTTTTGCGCCGACAGCCAGCCCGACGAGTTGCTGGCCCTGCGCGAACTGGCCTTGTTGTGGATGGAGCGCCTCAAGGCCTTCCGCCCGCATTTGGGCGGCTCGGTCTGGCACGGAACCGCCACGCGTCACAGCGATCTCTACATGCAGCTTTTTTGTGATGACTCCAAGGCACCCGAATGGGCCTTGCTCGATCACCGCGTGGAATACCACCCCGGCACTGTCAACGGCTGGCGCGGCGAACCGGTGGAGGCGCTGACGCTGCGCACCCGCTGCGACGCTCTGGGTCAGTGGGTGCTCATTCACCTGATGGTGCACGAACACGATGACCTGCGGGGCGCCCTCAAACCCGATACGCAAGGCCGCAAGCCACGTGGCGACGCTGCGGCGCTGCGACGGCTCATGGCCGGTGCGTCCGACCTCCCTGGATGGGAAGAATGAAACTGCAAAGAAGACATGTGCTGATGACCGGGGCTGCCGTGGCAGCTGCCGGGGCGGGTGCCTGGTTGTCATGGCGCCGCATTGCGCCCCAGCCCGTGTTGAGCGGCGCCGAGGCCGCTTTCTGGGACGGCAACTTCGAAGGTCCGAATGGGGAATTGGTGAGCCTGTCGGCCATGCGGGGCCGGCCCTTGCTGGTGAACTTCTGGGCCACCTGGTGCCCGCCGTGTGTGGAAGAGCTGCCCTTGCTCAACGCCTTCAACGAGGCCCACGCCGGGAAAGGCTGGCAGGTGCTCGGCCTGGCGGTCGATCAACCCAGTGCGGTGCGCGGCTTCCTCCAGAAGCTCCCATTGAACTTCCCGGTGGGTATGGCCGGTTTTGCCGGCACAGAGCTCAGCCGCAGCCTGGGCAACCCCAGCGGCAGCCTGCCATACACGGTTGTGTTCGGGGCAGAGGGCACGGTCCTGCACCGCAAGATCGGCAAGGTGTCCGAAGCCGACCTGGCTCAATGGGCCCAGCTGGGCTGACGCAGCCGCAAAGGATCGACCGCCGGTCCAGTGCCCGGGAAGTCGTGCCATAAAGGACTAAATTCCAGCTTCGCCGTGAAACATGGCGACGGACCTTACCCGGTGGGCTGGCAAGCCGGGTCCAGCCAAGCGTGTGCTACCGCACACCCCTTCGTGTACACTGCGGCACCCTGGCCGGTGAGGGTGGGCTGGCAATCTTGAAGTTGCTCGAACTTAGAACAAATTAGCCGCTTTTCGTTGGAGAAATCATGGATTTGAGAAAACTGAAGACGCTGATCGATCTGGTGTCCGAATCAAACGTGTCGGAGCTGGAGATCACCGAAGCCGAAGGCAAGGTCCGCATCGTCAAGAGCGCGCCCATGTCCGCCGCGGCCCCCGTGACCTACAGCATGGCGCCAGCGCCGGTGGCGCCCGCGGTGGTGCCGGTTGTTGAGGTCGCTCCCGTTGTGGCGGCTGCCGTCTCCGAGCCCGTGGGGCACACCGTCAAATCCCCCATGGTCGGCACCTTCTACCGCGCTTCCAGCCCGGGCGCCAAACCATTCGTGGAGATCGGCGACACCATCAAGGAAGGCGAGACGATCTGCATCGTCGAGGCCATGAAGATCCTCAACGAGATCGAAGCCGACAAGGCCGGCACCGTGACCAAGATCCTGGTGGACAACGGCCAGGCCGTGGAGTACGGCCAGCCCTTGTACGTGATCGAATAAAGAAGGCCCCGAGCCCATGTTCAAGAAAATCCTGATCGCCAACCGCGGGGAGATCGCGCTGCGCATCCAGCGAGCCTGCCGCGAAATGGGCATCAAGGCGGTGATGGTGTATTCCGAGGCCGACCGCGACGCCAAGTATGTGCGTCTGGCCGACGAAGCGGTCTGTATCGGCCCTGCCTCCAGCACCCACAGTTACCTCAGCATGCCGGCCATCATTTCGGCTGCCGAAGTGACCGATGCCGAAGCCATCCACCCCGGCTACGGCTTCCTGTCGGAGAACGCCGACTTCGCCGAGCGCGTGGAGAAAAGCGGCTTCACCTTCATCGGCCCCTCACCCGACTCCATCCGCCTCATGGGCGACAAGGTCTCGGCCAAGCAAGCCATGATCCGCGCCGGTGTGCCCTGCGTGCCGGGCTCCGAGGGCGCACTGCCCGACGATCCGGTGGTGATCAAGCGCACGGCCAAGGCGGTGGGCTATCCGGTGATCATCAAGGCGGCTGGTGGTGGTGGTGGCCGCGGTATGCGTGTGGTGCACACCGAAGCGGCCTTGCTGCACGCGGTGCAGACCACCAAGGCCGAAGCCGGCGCTGCCTTCGGCAATCCCGAGGTCTACATGGAGAAGTTTCTCCAGAACCCGCGCCACATCGAGATCCAGATCCTGGCAGACACCCACCGCAATGCGGTTTACCTTGGCGAGCGCGACTGCTCCATGCAGCGCCGCCACCAGAAGGTGATTGAAGAGGCGCCGGCGCCCGGCATCGCCCGCCGCCTGATCGAGAAGATCGGCGAGCGTTGCGCCGCCGCCTGCAAGAAGATCGGCTACCGCGGCGCGGGTACCTTCGAGTTCCTGTTTGAAAACGGCGAGTTTTACTTCATCGAAATGAACACGCGCGTGCAGGTGGAGCACCCCGTGACGGAGTGGATTTCGGGCATCGACATCGTGCGCACCCAGATCGCGGTGGCTGCGGGCGAAAAGCTGCCGTTCACACAGCGCCAGGTTCAGCTGCGGGGGCACGCGATCGAGTGCCGCATCAACGCCGAAGACGCCTACAAGTTCACTCCATCGCCCGGTCGCATCACAACCTGGCACGCGCCGGGCGGCCCGGGTGTGCGCGTGGACTCGCACGTCTACACCAACTATTTCGTGCCACCGAACTACGACTCCATGATCGGCAAGATCATCGTGCACGGCGACACGCGCGAGCAGGAGCTGGCGCGCATGCGCACCGCCTTGGCCGAGTCGGTGATCGAAGGCATCAAGACCAACATCCCGCTGCACCGCGAGCTGATGGTGGACGCCAGCTTCGTCGCCGGTGGCACCAACATTCACTACCTCGAGGAATGGTTGTCGCAAAGAGAGCGCTAGAGGCTGCCCCACGCCTGACCTGCGGTGCATCATCACCCCCGCGGCCTGCCCTGGTCGGCGTGCAGGGATTGACGCCCCGGCTCGCCGCCCCTTCTTTTCCCGGCTCGCTCCTGTGTTGAATGAATTCCCTGTTTGAACTGGTGCTGATCGCGCCCGAGGCTTCGGTCGAGGCGGTTGGCGACGCGCTGGACGCGCTCGATGCCTTGAGCACGTCGGTCGAGGACGCGGACGCGATGACGCCGGCTGAGCAGGCCTTGTTTGGTGAGCCGGGCATGCCGCCGCCGAAAGAGGGGTGGCAGCGTTCGAGGGTCGTCGCCTTGTTCAGTGATGAGGCCATGGCGCACGAGGCAGCGCAGTTGCTCCAGGCGCAGGACTTTTTTGCAGGCTGTTCGGTGTTGGGCGTGCAGGCGGTGCCCGAGCAGGACTGGGT
>JBBQSX010000062.1:0-17323 GCA_038213545.1 Burkholderiales bacterium | reverse complement strand
ATGTCAGGCTCTCTTTCAGACGCGGTGCTGGTCGCTGTAAGGCAACATGCCGAGGAAGCGCGCACGCTTGATGGCGGTGTTGACCTGACGCTGGTAGAAGGCACGCGTGCCGGTCAGGCGCGCGGGGATGATCTTGCCGTTTTCGGCGATGAAGTCGCGCAGGACATCAACGTCCTTGTAGTCGACTTCTTCGACGTTGGCCACGGTGAAGCGGCAGAAGCGCTTGCGCTTGAACAGCAGCGATTGTGTGTTGCGCTTGGGGCGCTTGTCTTTGTTGAAACGTTTGGGTGACGCCATGATGGGCCTTCCTATGTCTTGCTGAAATCTTGGATGTGGAACACCACGCCTTTGCCGTTGCGCGCGTTGGTCAAGAAGCCGTGAAACTCACAAACCGAGTCAAGTCCCTGTCGGGAGAGGATTTCGGCGTGCGACCCGAAGGCGATGGCCTTGAGTTGCAATTTCACTTGCCTGGGGGTATCCAGTTCGACGATCTCCGACTCGTGTTCGATCACGAGGTTGACGGCCGGTATGCCTGCCGGTGTGTAGCGCAGGCTCTGCACCTGCACCACCACGGCCGACAATTTCGTCTGGTTCACCCGTTGACGTCAACGCGCACCGGGCATCAAGCCTGGGCCTGTTCCTGCGGTTGGTGCTGCTGGGGGCGCTGCTCTGGCTGCTGAAGCTTGCGGGCTTCTTCGCGTTCGACCGACTTCATCATGGACGATGGGCCGGTGTCGGCTTTCTTGCGCAGCACGGTCAGGTGGCGCAGCACGGCATCGTTGAACTTGAAGGCGTGCTCCAGTTCGGCCATCACGGCCTGATCGGCCTCGATGTTGACGCACAGGTAGTGGGCCTTGGACAGCTTGTTGATCTGGTAAGCCATCTGGCGACGACCCCAATCTTCAACTCGGTGGATCTTGCCGCCGCCGGCGGTGATCATGCCCTTGTAGCGTTCCAGCATGGCTGGAACTTGTTCGCTTTGATCCGGGTGGATCAGCAAAACGATTTCGTAATGACGCATGGACTCTCCTTGTGGATTCGCCCGCCGGGAGAGGCGGGCTTGGATTGGAGCTGCCCCCAGCGTCAGATGAGGTGCAGCAAGGCAAGCCCATGATTCTAGCAAAAAACCCGGCCAGTCGTGAAACTGGCCGGGTTCCTGGATTCACCTGCCACGGAAGCAGCGGGTGAGCGGGGATAACGGGTCTTTACTCAGTTCATGCGCAGGCTTGGGTAGCGCACATGCTCCACCAGCTGCTGGACCTTGCGGCTCGGGGCAGGCGTCACCAGGCTAAGCAGGATGATCACGGCGAAACCAACAGGCACGCCGAACACGCCAGCCGAGATCGGCAGGATACCGAACCACAGTTCGACGGGCGAGGTGATGCCGAAGATGCCGCGCATCCAGGGCTGGGTGGTCACCATGTAGTAGAAGGTGATGCCCAGGCCGGCAACCATGCCGATCGATGCAGCGATGCCGGTGGCGCGTTTCCAGAAGATGCCCAGCACCAGCGCCGGGAAAAACGCCGCCGCCGCGAACGAGAACGCCGCCGAAACCAGGAACAGGATGTCCGCCGGTTTCTGCGCCGCCACGTAGGCTGCCGCCAGAGCCACGATCAGCAACAGCATCTTGGAGATGGTGACGCGGCGGGCTGTGGATGCGTTGGGGTCGATCATCTTGTAGTAGAGGTCGTGCGACAGCGCGTTGGCAATGGTCAGCAGCAGGCCATCGGCTGTGGACAGCGCCGCAGCCAGACCGCCAGCGGCCACCAAGCCCGAAATCACGTAAGGCAGTCCACCGATTTCGGCTGTTGCCAGCACGATGATGTCTCCTCCGAGCGTCATTTCGTTGAGCTGCAGCAGCCCATCCTTGTTGATGTCGGTGATCGCCATCAGGGAAGGATCGACTTTGTTCCACGACGCCACCCAGGCGGGCAGCTGATCAATCGGTGTGCCGATCAACACGTTGAACACCTCATATTTCACCAGCACGGCCAGCGCCGGAGCCGTGAAATACAGCAGGAAGATGAAGAACAGCGACCACGTCACAGACTCACGAGCTTCCCGCACGCTGGGCACCGTGTAGTAGCGCATCAGGATGTGTGGCAGCGCAGCGGTACCGATCATCAAGCAGAAGATCAGCGCCAGGAAGTTGCGCCGTGACGTGTCATAGGCCTCCACCTGCTTGGCGTCCCCATTGGGGTCTCCTGCAAACTGCTGGGCGTGCGGCGGCATGCCATTGAGCGGTTTGGCCTTGTTGTCCGCGCTCGTCTTCGCTGCTGTCCATGCTTTCTTGGCTGCTTCCGCGTCCTTGGGCAGGGAAGAGATGGCCTTCTCCGCCGCTGCGATCTCGGAAGACGGGGCATTGGCAGTGCGCAGAGCGGCCAGCTTGGCTTCGGCAGCGGCCTTGTCGGCCACCAGCGCAGCGGCCGGGTCCTTCAACTTTTCAGCGAGTGCGGCCGAACGCTGCTTGAAGATCTCGCGAACTTCCAGCTCCTTCGGATCAGCCGCGAGCAGCTTTTCCTTGGCCGTGACCTTCTCCAGCTGGAAGCCGTAGATGGCCTGCGGAACCGGGACGCTGGTCTGCTTCACCGAGAGCCACACCACAGGAATCATGTAGGCCACGATCAAGATGATGTACTGGGCCACCTGTGTCCAGGTCACCGCGCGCATACCCCCCAGGAACGAGCACACCAAAATGCCGCCCAGACCCAGAAACACGCCCAGTTCGAACGCCACACCGGTCAGGCGCGACGTGATCAGGCCCACGCCGTATATCTGTGCCACCACATACACGAAAGAGCACAGGATGGCGGCGAATATGCCGATGAAACGCGGCAGGTTGCCACCGTAGCGTTCACCCAGGAAGTCGGGAATGGTGAACTGCCCGAACTTGCGCAGGTAGGGCGCGAGAAACAGCGCCACCAGACAGTAGCCACCGGTCCAGCCCATGATGAAGGCCAGGCCGCTGTAGCCGGTCAGATAAAGCGTGCCCGCCATGCCGATGAAGGATGCGGCAGACATCCAGTCAGCGCCCGTGGCCATGCCGTTGTAGACCGCTGGAACCCGTCGTCCCGCGACGTAGTACTCGGCGGCGTCTGTGGTTCGGCTCATGATGCCGATGCCGGCGTACAGGCCGATGGTGGCCAGAAGGAAGATGAAGCCGATCCATTCGCGTGACAAGCCCAACTGCTCCAGGATGGCCAGCGCTACCACGAAGACGAAGAAGCCGCCCGTGTACCACGTGTACACCTTGTTGAGTTGCTGCTTGAAGGCCTTGTTGCCTTGACCGGGAGCGCCTTGGGTTTCGAACATGCCTGCCATGGTGTTATTCCTCGGTCTCTTCAACACCGTGTTCGATGTCGAGTTTGTTCATGTACCAGGCGTAATACCCAATGATCAGGCAGTACACCACCACGGCGCCTTGCGCACCCATCCAGAAACTGAACGGCCAACCAAAAAAGTTGAAGCTCAGCTCACGTGCGAAGTAGCTCACCACAAACGTCACGACAAACCAGATTGCGAGCAATATGGCCGTGATGTTGAGGTTCTTCCGCCAGTAACGGCGGTGCTTGTCAGTCAGTTCCATGCCATCGACCTCCATCAAGAACACCCTTTCGGGCACATCGCGGACGCCACCCCAATCCCCCCGGGTAGCCTGCCAACGGTCCGCGTTTCTCGGCAGCCGGTTTCCACCGGTCACCCCTTTTGGCAGCTGCACAGCAGCAGCGCAAAGTCAGGCCTGGGCTTGCCCAAGTCCGGTTTCGCGCTCCAGCTGCGCCGCCACTTTGGGCTCGAACTTTCGAAGGTGGCGAATGATCTTCGCTGCCTCGTCGGGCTCTTGCCGGTCCACATGAACCCGCGCCAGCTGGTACCAGCCGTAAGGGCTCATGGGTTGCAGTTCGGTATTCTTCCGCAGGGCGGGAATGGCTTCGTCGAAGCGTCGTTGGCGGATGAGGCTCAGGGCAAGGCCGTACCAGGCGCGGTCGAGTTGGGGATCGATTTCGGTGGCCCGGCGGAAAGCGGCCTCGGCCTCTTCCAGTTGGCCCATCTCTTCGCTCAGAAAACCAAGGTTGAACCAGGGTGCAGCTCTGTCCGGCTGGAGCTCCACCAGCCGCTGCAGACCAAGCAGCGCAGCTGCCTTGTCACCCAACTCGGCCAGCACATGCGCCCGTGTGGCCAGTGCGAACACATCTGATGGGTCGGCGACCAGCAACGTATCGAGTTGCTCCAGCGCGCCTTCCCGGCGACCGATTGCAAGCAGGCCCCGGATCTTCCAGCGCACGTAAAGGTGGTTGACGGGATTCATTGGCACAGGCTCACCCCGATCTTGAGGCAGTGGCTGATCTTGGCGATCGTCGCGCCCACCCAAACAAAGGCCAGAATGCAGAACGCCACCAAGGGAAGATGGCGCTCCAGCACGAATTTGGGAGTGACCAGACGGGCCACCTGAACAAACGGTTTGCCAACCTGCTGGAGAACCTGATAGAACAAATTCTCATCTCTCTTCCGCCCCGCCAGCAAGCCCAATATCCATTGACCAAACAATGCCAACAGCGCGATTTCAGCGATCAGTTTGATGGACGAAATGAAGAAGAGCATGGGGCCTTCACGAGGGTTGGCGCAATTCTGGATTTGCACCTTACCAACTTCTTACAAACCGGTCTCGACGCCCTTTCAGGCGGGTCAAACCCTCTAAGGATTTACCCGCATCTCCATATACAACAAGGGTTTAGGATGGGGAAAGGATCCTTAAGTGCTACACCCAACGCCACCGATGTCCACCCCACGCTCCGACCAACACCCAGCCACCCCCACAGTCAGAGACATGGGCGGCGCATCCGCAGACCCAGCTCTGACCCTCATGACCACGCCGGTGAGCGCCTTGATCAAACGCCACCCGATCACGCTGCCGCCGCATACGACGATCCGTGCCGCCGCACAGCTCATGAAAGAGCAGCGGGTGTCGTCCATCCTGATCGTGGAGCAAGGCCACCTCTTCGGCCTGATCACCGACCGCGACTTGCGCAACCGGGTGATCGCCGCCGGGCTGGACACCCAGGGGCCGATCATGGACATCGCCACGCTGGCACCGTTGTTCGTGAACCTGCACGACCCGGCGTTCAACGCGCTGCTGCTCATGGCGCGCCACAACATCCACCACGTGCCGGTACTCGATGGCCAGCGCATCGCCGGCATGATCACCGCGACCGACCTGACCGAGCAGCACAGCACCTCTGCCGTCTACCTGGCGGGCGACATTTACAGGCAGACCACGGTGGAGGGGCTGCAGCGCGCAAGCACCCGCATCCGTGCGCTGCAGCAAAGCCTGGCTGCAGCCGACGCGACCGCCTACAACACCGGCCACATCATCACCGCCATCACCGACGCCATCACCACCCGGCTGCTGCAGCTGGGCGAGGCACAGTTCGGACCTGCGCCTGTTGAGTACGTGTGGGTGGCCGCAGGCTCCCAGGCCCGCAATGAGCAGACCGCCAAGTCCGATCAGGACAACTGCCTTGTGCTTGACGACACCTTTGACGAAGCTCAGCACGGCGAGTATTTCCGCGAGCTCACAAAGTTCGTCTGCACTGGTCTGGACGCGTGCGGCTATGTTTTTTGTCCCGGGGAAATGATGGCCATGACCGACGCGTGGCGTCAGCCGCGCACGCACTGGGCCGAGTACTTCCGGCGCTGGACCAGCGAGCCAGACCCCAAGGCGCTCATGCTCACCTGCGTGTTTTTCGACCTGAGGGCCATCCACGGCCAGCACAGGCTGCTTGATGGATTGAGACGTGACGTGTTGCAGCGTACCCGGGGCAACACCCTCTTCCTCGCCCATATGGTCGGCAATACGCTGACCCACCAGCCACCGCTCGGCTTTTTCAAGGGCCTGTCGCCCGCACGCAGCGGTGAACACAAAGGCACCATCAACCTGAAACACAACGGCGTTGTCCCCATCGTCGATCTGGCGCGCGTTTATGCGCTGGCCGGCGGCCATGCCGAAGTCAACACCCACGACCGGCTGCTGGGTGCGGCCGACGGTGGCGATATCAGCGAACAGAGCGCACGCGACCTGCGCGACGCACTGGAGTTTCTGGCGGCGCTGCGCATCCAGCACCAGGCCCGTCAGATGGACTTGGGCGTGCCTCCGGACAATTTCCTCAACCCGGAAGAGCTCTCCAACTTTGAAAGAACGCAACTCAGGGATGCATTCCAGGTTGTTCAAACCTTGCAGTCGGTTCTGGGCCAGCGCTACAAATTCTGAAACAGTTCCGCCACGTGAGGGTCAATACTTCAAGCGAGCGAAGTAGGTTTTCTGGGCGGCTTGCCTGGCCTGCCCCAGCGTGTGGATGCCCTGCTGCGCCAGCAGCGGGATCAGCTTGATGAACACCTCGGCCGTGACCATGGCGTCGCCCATGGCCGTGTGGCGCCCGATCACCGGCACGTCGACACGCTCGGCAATGGCCTCCAGCCGATGCGATTCCTGGTTGGGGTGGATCAAGGCCGAGAGCAACAGCGTATCGAGCACGGGCTGATCGAACACGACGCCGGTGGACTTTTCCTTGAGTTGCAGAAAGCGCATGTCGAACGCGGCGTTGTGCGCTACCAGCACGGTGTCTTGCGCAAAGGCATGAAAGGCAGGCAGCACCTCACCAATTTTGGGCTGACCCACCAGCATTGCCGGCTGGATGCCATGGATGGGAATGGAGGCGGCCGGGATGCCGCGCTGTGGGTCCACCAGTTGTTCAAAGCACTCCTGACGCAGCAACTTGCCATTGACGATGCGCGCCGCGCCGATCTGGATGATTTCATCGCCCTGCGAGGGCTCCAGCCCGGTGGTCTCGGTGTCGAACACGGTGTAGACGAGATCGACCAGTCGGCGCTCGTCGAGCGAGCGGGTTTGCTCGGTGGTTTTGAAAAGGTCGAAGTCGTAGTACTCGGGCCGACTTTCGTTGCGCACAAAGCTCAGCGCATTGCCCCGGTCGCGCGGATCGGCCAACGGCAGCAGGATGCGAAAAAACGCCTGGTGGCGGGAGCGCTCGCGCTCGAACCAGAAAGCACCACCATGGCGCTCCACCACATCGCGCACCGTGAGACCTGTGGCTCCGGCGCCCGTCGTCATGGCGTCCATCTCCCAACTCATCACCGTCTCAGAGCTCATGGCCTGACCCGACCACACCAGGTCGAGTTGTGCCATGCCCGCGCTGTCTGTGGCCTGACCCAGGCGCACCTGTACAAACCGCACCGCAAATTCGTCCTCGAGTCGACCCGCCAGGTAAACGAGGACCTGCAGCAGCGAAAAGCTCTCGACCTTGAGCCACAGCGTGGGATTCACGTCCAGGGCTGAAGCTGGCAAACCGGTCACGATCTCGATGCGGCGCGATGCAGCCGACACAAAATCGGCGCCCAGCATGTCTTCAAGAGGCCAGCGGGTCTTCAGGCTGTGCGCTGCGTCCGCTTCGATGTCGGCGATGCGCCGGCCCAGCGCGGTGGTCTCTTCGCGGATCACCCGCAAAAAACGCTCACGCGCGGCCGACTCCAGATCGGGGTGGTCCAGGACGTCCAGCGCGGCCTGCGTGTTGGCCAGCGCCGAGCGCGTTCCTTCGGTGAGTGTGTGCAACACCCTGTCGCGCACCGACTCCGCCTCGAATTCGCGGGTGATGTTGTCGAGCATGAGCACAAAACCGGTCAGCTCGGCGCGGTCGGCCGGGTCTTCGGCGGCCTGGGCCTGGCTGGAGCGCACCGGCGCCATCTGCACCCGCAGCAGCTGGCCTCCCGATGTGGCGGTGACAAACTGGGCCGAGGGCTGGGCAGCGCCCGCGAGCATGCGCTGCTGGATGGTATCCAGCGCATGCGCAACCAGCTTGCGATCGAACACTGCGTAGATCGAGCGACCCAAGCCGATCAGCTCGGCACCACCGGCCACCTCCGGCGCCTGTGAGAGCGCTCGGAACTGCTGGCGCGCGCGCTGGTTGTACAGCAGGATGCGCCCGTCCAGGTTGCACACCACCACGCTTTGCGCAAGTTCGGCCATCAGCGCGGCCAGCCGGCTCCTTTCCTGTTCGATGCT
Organism: Burkholderiales bacterium; assembly: GCA_038213545.1. Lineage (GTDB taxonomy): Bacteria > Pseudomonadota > Gammaproteobacteria > Burkholderiales > Burkholderiaceae_C > Hydrogenophaga. The sequence goes on along the minus strand of JBBQSX010000062.1, from coordinate 9,252 downwards.
GCGGCTGGCCTCCAGCACGCGCAGGTCCATGTCGTCGCGCAAGCGCGTGCGCTGTGCCACCAGCTGGTTGATCACGCTGGTGACTGCGCGGTTCTCCGCGCTGCCCTGGATGGGCAGACTGCGCGCCACGTCGGAGCGCACCAGCACCATGCCCTCTTCGGCCAGCCGGGCCACAGGCTCCAGATAATGTCTCACCAGGGCTCGCACCACAAACGCCAGCGCCCCGATCAGCACCACCACCATCATCAACACCAGCGTGCTGCGCGTGGCCATCCATACCGCCAGCAGCCGGCGTTGCTCCATGTCCAGCGTTGACCAGACGATACCCACCGTCAGGCCCACCCACAGCAACACCGCGGCGACGGCCAGCGCCACGCCGAGCCACACCCTGCGGTCAACGCGCCGTCGGCTCATGCAGCAGGCTCCAGCAGCTCGCGCACCTTCTGCACCAGCTCCTTGGTTGAAAACGGCTTGGTCATGTAAGCGTTGGCTCCCAGTGCCAAGCCCTTTGCCACGTCGGTGTCGCGCCCCTTGGCGGTGAGCATCACGATCAGGGTGTTGCCCACGGCCTCGTTGGCCCGCACTTCGCTGCACACATCAAAACCGGTCTTGATCGGCATCATCACGTCCAGCAGCACCAGCGCGGGACGCTCTCGCAGGATGGCGTTGATGGCTTCCTGGCCGTCTCGCGCCAATACCACCTCGAAGCCCTCGCGCTTCATCAGGAACTCAAGCGAAATGAGGATGTTGGGCTCGTCGTCTGCGATCAGTATCTTGTGGCTCATGTCGTGTCTCCTTGTGCTGTTGTTGCTTGCGAACGGCGCGGTAAAGAAAAGCCGAACACCGCCCCCTGCCCCATGTCGGAGCGCAGCCACATGCGTCCGCCGAAGTAGGCCACGATCTGGCGGCTGATCGGCAAGCCAAGTCCGGTGCCCCCGGGTCGGTAGTGGGCGTCACCCTCCACTTGCCGAAACCTCTCGAACACCATGGCCTGCCGATCGGGCGGGATGCCCGGTCCGTTGTCCTGCACCTCCACCTCCACGCCCTCCTCCCGATCCTGCAGCCTCATCAACACACGCCCTGTGTCTCGCGGCGCGTATTTGGCCGCGTTTGAAAGCAGATTGAGCACCACCTGCATCAATCGGTCGGCGTCAGCACGCAGAGCCCCCACGTGCGCGGGCAGCTCCAGCGTCAGTGTCACGCCGCGCTCGCGCAACGGCTCGGTCATGGTGCTGGCAGCCTGCCGCAGCAGAGCCTTCATGTCCACCTCGTCGTCGTGCCACTCAGCGTGGCCGGACTCGATCTTGGCCATGTCCAGCACCTGGTTCACCAGGCGGCTGAGGCGCTCGGTTTCGCCCACGATGATGCCCACAAACTGCTGACGCTGCACCGTCTCCATGCCCGAATCGTCCCGCATCAGCTCGGCCAAAGCCCTGATCGAAGTCAAGGGCGTGCGCAATTCGTGCGTCACCGAGGACATGAAATCGTCCTTGAGCCGGTCCAGGCTCTTGAGTTGCTCGTTGGCCTGGCGCAGGTCGGCCGTGGCGCGCTCCAGCGACTGCGATTTTTCTTCCAGCGCATGCGAATACGCCCGCAGCTGCGAGGCTTCGTCCAGGATGCGCATCACGTCGTCCAGGTCCAACGCCTCCTCTTCCACCACCGAGGCCACCATCACGCGCGCCGACGCACTGCCGATTGCACCCGCCAGCTGGGTTTCCACAAAATGCACCAGCCGTGCGTCTGCCGGGATCTGTTCAATCTGCCGCACGCCCACGCGCAGCGCATAACCGGCAAACAGGCGCTGCGCCGCCTCCACGCCGAGGAACCGGCCCACCAGCGGGAGCAGCGCGGACACCTGCGCCTTGCCCTGCCAGAAAACCGGGCGCGAGGCCGGCGTGCGCTGGAACACTTCCACAAACAGAAGCGCCTGACTGGTCTCGCGTGCGGTGGGCGCACGCCAGAGCGAAACACCTACATAAGCCGCCACGTTGGTCAGCAGGCTCCAGATCAACGAATGCGTGAGGTTGTCCAGCCCGGTCAGGCCCAGAAAGGCCTCGGGTCTGAGCAGCCACCAGCCCAAAGGTCCCTGCTCCATAAAGCCGGCAGTGAGCCAACCCGACTTGACCAGCGAGGGCAGCATGAGCGTGTAAGCCCAGAGAGCAAAGCCCGCCAACAGGCCCGCCAGCGCCCCGCGCTGCGTGCCGCCCTTCCAGTACATGCCGCCCAGCAAGGCCGGGGCGAACTGCGCCACCGCCGCGAAGCTGATGAGGCCGATGCTCACCAGTGCATAGGCCTCGCCAGCCAGGTGGAAATACAGGTAGCCCAGCAGCAAGATGCCCAGGATCGCCAGACGCCGGATGCGCAAGAGAACGGCGGTAAGGTCACCACTGGCGCGCGCTCCAAAGCGCCGCATGCGCAGCATCAGCGGCATCACCAGGTCGTTGCACACCATGGTGGAGACTGCGATGGCTTCGACGATCACCATGCCGGTGGCAGCCGAGAGCCCGCCCACAAAGGCAAGCAGCGCCAGCGCACCATGTCCTTGGGACAGCGGCAGCGACAGCACAAAGGTCTCTGGATCCATGCGAGCCGGCCCGAAGTGCAACAAGCCGCCGAGCGCAATCGGCAACACGAACAGATTGATCAGCAGCAAGTACAAGGGGAACGCCCACACCGCGCGCTTGAGGTGATTCTCGTCCACGTTCTCCACCACCATCACCTGGAACTGGCGAGGCAAAAAGATCACCGACAGCATGGCCAGCAAGGTCAACCCGAACCACTGCGCGTAGGCGAACGGCTGGCCCTGGCCGAACTGCATCAGGCGACGCAGCCCGTCCACGGCATAGGCCTGGTCGAACAGCGCCGCCGGGCTCGAGAACAGGCCGAAACACACAAACAAACCCACCGCCATGAAGGCCACCAGCTTGACCACCGACTCGAACGCAATCGCTGCCACCATGCCTTCGTGGCGTTCGGTGCTGTCCAGGTGGCGCGCTCCAAACACGATGGTGAAGCCGGCAAGTGCGAGCGCCACGTACAGCGTGCTGTCGCTCCACCAGTCGGCGCTTTGCACCGCCGGCATGCCCAGCGGCGAGGTAAGCACCGCGTAACCGCTGGCAATGGCCTTGAGCTGCAGGGCGATGTAGGGAACGATGCCCACCACCGTGATCAGCGTCACCAATCCCGCGAGCAACGGGCTCTTGCCATAGCGGCTGGCGATGAAATCGGCAATGGAGGTGATGCGGTAGGTCTTGGCGATGCGGATCATCTTGCGCACCACCATCCAGGCCAGCAGCATGGCCAGCATGGGGCCGAGGTAGATGGGCAGGAACCACACGCCCGAACTGGCCGCGCGTCCCACGCTGCCAAAGTAAGTCCAGGCGGTGCAGTAGACCGCCAGGGACAGCGCGTAAACCCATGGGCTGGAAATCACGGAGCGACCCTGGGCGGCGCGCCGGTCGCCCCAGTAAGCCACCGCAAACAGCAGCAGCAGGTAGGCGAAGGAGACGCCGATGACCAGCGGGGCTGGGAGCATGTTCAGTCGATGGGTGATACGTTGCTGTGGTGCTCCACCACCCAGGCGAGCACGGCAATCAACACAGCCCAGATGACGAACAGCGCAAGCGGAAAGAGCGGCAGGCCCCACACGCGGGCGTCGTGGTCCCAGAGCGCCAGCAAGGGAAAGTTGAACAACGCAGCAGCGGCGAAGAACAGAGCCACCAGTCGTTGGGCTGCAAGTCCTTTGAACATGTTTTTGCTCCTCGATCGGCCACCGCAGGCCCAGGCCAGCGGCGCCCCGTTCAATTGTGCGCCATGCACCGACCGCTGACGGTGCGGAACAGACATGAAAAAAGCGGCAGGGTTGCCCGCTGCCGCTTATGGATCAAACGCCGAAGCGCTGACCACTCACTTCTGGCTGGCCGACAGCAGCTGCCAGGTGTCGACCACCGAATCCGGGTTCAGCGAGATCGAACTGATGCCTTCGTCGCGCAGCCACTGGGCGAAGTCGGGGTGGTCGCTGGGGCCCTGCCCGCAGATGCCCACGTACTTGCCCTCAGCGCGGCAGGCGCTGATGGCCATCTGCAGCAGCGCCTTCACGGCCGGGTCACGCTCGTCGAAATCGTGCGCCAGCAGCTCCAGGCCGGAATCGCGGTCCAGGCCCAGGGTGAGCTGGGTGAGGTCGTTGGAGCCGATCGAGAAGCCATCGAAGTACTGCAGGAAGTCCTTGGCCAGCACCGCATTGCTCGGGATCTCGCACATCATGATGACCTTCAGACCGTTCTCGCCGCGCTTCAAGCCCTTGTCGGCCATGAGTTCAGTCACGCGCTTGGCCTGCGCCAGCGTGCGCACGAACGGCACCATCACCTGCACGTTGTCCAGGCCCATCTCTTCGCGCACGCGCTTGAGCGCTTCGCACTCCATGGCAAAGGCCTCGCGGAAGTCTTCGCTGATGTAGCGGGCCGCACCGCGAAAGCCCAGCATCGGGTTCTCTTCGTCGGGTTCGTAACGCGACCCACCCACCAGCTTGCGGTACTCGTTGCTCTTGAAATCCGACAGGCGCACGATCACCGGCTTGGGCCAGAAGGCCGCAGCGATGGTGGCCACACCCTCGGCGACCTTGTCAACGTAGAAGGCACGTGGCGAAGCGTGACCTCGGGCCACCGACTCCACCGCCTTCTTCAAGTCGGCGTCAATTTGTGGATAGTCCAGGATCGCCTTGGGGTGCACACCGATGTTGTTGTTGATGATGAACTCGAGGCGCGCCAGGCCCACGCCGCCGTTGGGCATCTGGCAGAAATCGAACGCCAGCTGCGGGTTGCCCACGTTCATCATGATCTTCACGTCCAGTGGGGGCATCTCGCCGCGCTGGACCTCGGTGATCTCGGTCTCCAGCAGTCCGTCATAGATGTTGCCGGTGTCGCCCTCGGCGCAGCTCACGGTGACCAGCGTGCCCTGCTTGAGCAACTCGGTCGCGTCGCCACAACCCACCACCGCCGGAATACCCAACTCACGCGCAATGATCGCCGCGTGGCAGGTACGCCCGCCGCGGTTGGTCACGATGGCGCTGGCCCGCTTCATCACCGGCTCCCAGTTCGGGTCGGTCATGTCGGTCACCAGCACGTCACCGGGCTGAACCTTGTCCATCTCGCTGATGTTGTGCACCAGACGCACTGGGCCGGTGCCCACTTTCTGGCCGATGGCGCGTCCGCTGGCCAGCACCGCGCCTTTGCCTTTGAGTTTGTAGCGAACCTCGGTTTTGCCGGCACTCTGGCTCTTCACCGTTTCGGGGCGGGCCTGCAGGATGTAGAGCTGGCCATCGACGCCGTCCTTGCCCCACTCGATGTCCATGGCGCGGCCGTAGTGCTGCTCGATCACCATCGCGTAGCGCGCAAGCTGCTCCACATCAGCGTCGGTCAGGCTGTAGCGGTTGCGCAGCTCCACCGGCACGTCGGTGGTCTTCACCAGCTTGCCTTTAAGCGTGCCGGTGCCCGATTTTTCTGCGTCGGTGGTGAAGCCCATCTGGATCAGCTTGCTGCCCAGGTTGCGGCGGATCAGCGCGCGCTTGCCCGCCTTGAGCATGGGCTTGTGCACATAGAACTCGTCTGGATTCACAGCGCCCTGCACCACCGTCTCGCCCAGGCCGTAGCTGCTGGTGATGAAGACCACATCTTCAAAACCGCTCTCGGTGTCGATGGTGAACATCACCCCGGCAGCCCCCAGGTCGGAGCGCACCATGCGCTGCACGCCAGCGCTCAGCGCCACATCGGCGTGGGCGAATCCCTTGTGCACGCGGTAGCTGATGGCGCGGTCGTTGTAGAGGGACGCGAAGACTTCCTTCATCTTGTGCAGCACCTCTTCGATGCCGATCACGTTGAGGAAGGTCTCCTGCTGGCCGGCAAAGGAAGCGTCGGGCAGGTCCTCGGCGGTGGCCGAGGAGCGCACCGCGAACGAGGCCGTGTCGTTGCCTTGAGTGAGGGTGACAAAGGCTTCGCGGATGGCCTTTTCCAGGTCGGCAGGGAACGGCTGGTGCTCCACCATGGCGCGGATTTCGGCGCCGGCCTGGGCCAGCGCGCGCACGTCTTCGGTGTCCAACGCATCCAGGCGCGCGTTGATGCGCTCGGTCAGGCCGTCGTGCTTGAGGAATTCGCGAAAGGCGTGCGCGGTGGTGGCAAAGCCGGTGGGCACTTTCACGCCGGTGGGCAGTTGCGAAATCATTTCGCCGAGACTGGCGTTCTTGCCGCCGACCGACTCGACGTCGGTCATGCGCAGGCGCTCGAACGGCACGACCAGATCGGTCGCTCCAAACAGGTGGGACATGGGAAAACTCCTAAGGTTGAAAAACCGGGGTGTCCATGCAGGGGCTGCTGACCTGTTGTTCTGTTGTGGGTCTGGCACCGGGCAGGGAGGCAAATGAGACGGCAGGGCCATTGATAATGACCCCGACACAACACCCGGTATTGTAAGGACGCGCCCTCATGCCCAACCGAACGGTCTTCTTCATCTCCGACGGCACCGGCATCACCGCCGAGACCTTCGGCAACGCCCTGCTGGCCCAGTTCGAGATCGATGTGCGCCGTGTGCGACTGCCGTTTCTCGACAGCGTGGACAAAGCGCACCAGGCGGTACGCCAGATCAACCACACCGCCGAGATCGAGGGCAAACGGCCAATGGTCTTCACCACCGTGGTCAACATGGAGGTGCTTGCGGTGTTTCAGAACCACTGCAGCGGCATGATGCTCGACATGTTCGGCACCTTCGTGGAACCCATGGAGCAAGAGCTGGGCATCAAATCCAACCACCGCGTGGGGCGCTTCTCTGACGCGTCGAAGAGCAAGGCCTACAACGATCGCATCGAGGCCATCAACTTCTCACTCGCTCACGACGATGGGCAGAGCCACAAGGATCTGCAGGGCTCCGACGTGATCCTGGTAGGGGTGAGTCGCAGCGGCAAGACACCGACCTCGCTCTACCTGGCCATGCAGTACGGCCTGAAGGCCTCCAACTACCCCCTGATTCCGGAAGACTTCGAGCGCCGCAAGCTGCCGCCTGCGCTGGTGGCGCACCGCAAGAAGATCTTTGGTCTCACGATCGCGCCCGAGCGCCTGAGCGAGATCCGCAACGAGCGCCGCCCCAATTCGCGCTATGCGAGCCTGGAGAACTGCCGCATGGAGGTGAGCGAAGCCGAAGGCATGATGCGGCGCGAGGGCATTCGGTGGTTGTCTACCACCACCAAATCGATTGAAGAGATAGCCACCACCATCCTTCAAGAGATCAGGCCGGAGCGGCTGGAGTACTGAGGCAACTGCGCGGTTGCGCTCAGCGCGGCTGGATTCAGCGGCGCAGCCGTGAAATCAACCGCGCCACGGCTAACACCAGGATCAAGATCACGAGGTTCGACACCAGCCCGGCCAGAATGGCGTGGGTGAGGCTCGCCGAGCCGCCTGGCATGGTGGTGGGCAGTATCACGGCGACAAACACCACCCCACAGGCCAGGGGCACCAAGCGCCCGGTCACGGGGGCTGTTCGAAACATCGTGATCACCAAGGCAATGATCAGCCCGATGCGAAACACGTCGGTCAACTGCGAAAACACAAGATCTATCACGTGGGGTTTCCTGGGGTTTGGAATTGGGCAGCCTGTCCGCCTTGTCATGCACCTTGCAAATCCGACGGGAGACACACCCCATCGGATTTGCGAGAAGCAGACCGACCATCTGCCCAGTCGGGAGAGGGTCGAGCCACAAAAGAGATCGGGCCAGGGTACACACAGGGAACCAGGCCCGATCGTCGGGTCGAAATTATCGAGCGGCTGAGTCGCCGGCGAAGATGTCCTTCTTGTGGGTACCGCCCGGCACGAACAGCGTGCCGATCACCACCGTCATGACGGCGATCACGATGGCGTACCACAGGCCCGAGTAGATGTTGCCGGTCTGCGCAGAGATCGCAAACGCGGTTGCGGGCATCAGGCCACCGAACCAGCCGTTGCCGATGTGATACGGCAGCGACAGACCGGAGTAACGGATACGGGTCGGGAAGAGTTCAACGAGCATCGCCGCAATCGGGCCATAGACCATGGTCACCAGGATGACCAGGTAGGTCAGGATGGCGACGATGGTGAGCTTCTGCGCCGAGAAGATGTCGAAGAAGTGCTTGGCCTTGGCAATCGTCGTGTTGTCAGCCGGAACGAGCGGGTAACCCGCCTGCTTGAGCGCAGCATTCAGGCTGCCGTCGAAGGTGGCCTTCGCCTTCTTCAACTCGTCGCCCGTCAGCTTGCTCGCGTCGTACGACGGGATCGAGGTTTCACCCACTCTCACCACGGCCGAGGTGCCTTCTGCGCTCACGATGGTCTCGTAGTTCACCGAGGTGCGGGCCAGCTGGGCCTTGGCGATGTCGCAGGACGACGTGAACTTCACCGTGCCGGTCGGGTTGAACTGGAACGAGCAGTCGGTCGGCGACACCGTCACCGTGACCGGGGTCTGGTGTGCGGTGTAGAGCGCCGGGTTGGCGGTCTTGGTCAGGAGGGTGAACACCGGCAGGAAGGTGAGTGCGCCGAGCAGGCAGCCGGTCAGGATGATCGGCTTGCGGCCAATGCGGTCAGACAATGCGCCGAAGACCAGGAAACCACCGGTACCGAGAATCAGCGACCAGGCGACCATGACGTTGGCGGTGAAGCTGTCGACCTTGATCACGTTCTGCATGAAGAACAGCGCGTAGAACTGACCGGTGTACCAGACAACAGCCTGGCCTGCGACCAAGCCCAGCAGCGCGATCAATGCGATCTTGCCGTTTTTCCAGTTACCGAAGGCTTCGCTCAGCGGAGCCTTGGAGGTGCGACCCTCTTCCTTCATCTTCTTGAAGGCCGGGCTTTCGTTCATCTGCAGGCGGATGTAGAGCGAGATGGCCAGCAGGAAGATCGAGCCAATGAACGGAATACGCCAGCCCCAGGCGTTGAACGCCTTGACCATGGTCGGATTGCCGTCGGCCATGAGAACGGCAACGCCGTCTTTCATCAGCGCCACGTCCGGGTAGGCCCCGTTCACGTAACCCTGCACCGAGAGAATCACGATCAGCGACAGCAGCAGACCCAGCGTTGCCGTGGTCTGGATGAAGGCGGTGAAGTAACCACGCTGGTTGGCCGGCGCGTGTTCGGCCACGTAGATGGCAGCACCACCGTACTCGCCGCCCAGGGCCAGACCCTGCGCCATGCGCAGCAGGATCAGGATGATGGGCGCGGCCGTGCCGATGCTTTCGT
>JBBQSX010000061.1:0-17422 GCA_038213545.1 Burkholderiales bacterium | reverse complement strand
GGCGTGACCTACTTCAACACCACGCCGCTGGGCCGCGCCGTGACCGGCACGATGCTGGTGGCTGCGATGAAGGAAGACGACGTCAACATCTGGGGCGATGGCAGCACCTACAAAGGCAACGACATCGAGCGCTTCTACCGCTACGGCCTGCTGACCAACCCCAGCCTGAAGATCTACAAGCCCTGGCTCGACCAGCTGTTCATCGACGAGCTGGGTGGCCGCGCCGAGATGAGCGCCTTCATGACGGCGAACGGCTTCGGCTACAAGATGAGTGCCGAAAAGGCCTACAGCACCGACAGCAACATGCTGGGCGCCACGCACGAAGCGAAAGACCTCGAGCACCTCAGCAGCGGCATCTCCATCGTCAATCCCATCATGGGCGTGGCTTTCTGGAAAGACGAGGTCGTGGTGAAGCGCGAAACGGTGACGGTGCGCTTTGAAGAAGGCCAGCCCGTGGCGCTCAACGGCGAGACCTTCGCCAGCCCGGTCGACCTGATCCTCAAGGCCAACGAGATCGGCGGCCGCCACGGCCTTGGAATGAGCGACCAGATCGAGAACCGGATCATTGAAGCCAAGAGCCGCGGCATCTACGAGGCCCCGGGTCTTGCGCTGCTGCACATTGCCTACGAGCGCCTGGTCACCGGCATCCACAACGAAGACACGATCGAGCAGTACCGCATCAACGGTCTGCGCCTGGGTCGCCTGCTCTACCAGGGCCGCTGGTTCGATCCGCAGTCCATCATGCTGCGCGAGACCGCCCAACGGTGGGTGGCGCGCGCCATCACGGGCGAGGTGACCATCGAGCTGCGCCGCGGCAACGACTACTCGATCATGAACACCGAAAGCGCCAATCTCACGTACGCGCCCGAGCGCCTGAGCATGGAGAAGGTGGAAGACGCGCCGTTCACGCCGCTGGACCGCATCGGCCAGCTGACCATGCGCAACCTGGACATCACCGACACACGGGCCAAGTTGGGCATCTACGCCAAGACCGGGCTGCTGTCGTTGGGAGATGGGGCCAGCATGTTGAAGCTCGAAGGCGAGTAGTAACCGAACACCACAGAGGTCATCGGCGGCCATGGGGTACGGCGCAGCGAAATAAAGGAGGAGGGCCCGAAGGCCCCGGGGGACCTTCGCGGAGCCGTGGCCCGTGGACGCCGATGACCGGCGCACCCGGAGCGAATGGCGTCAAACCCCGAGCAGCTCCCGGGCCAACCCATGCAGCCGGTGCTTGGGTTGCACCAAGGCTTCAACAATGCTGAAGTGGTTGAGCCCCGGCAAGGCCTCGCACACCGGCACCACCGTTGCCCCCCACGCCTGCTGAATGAGGCGGTTGTGGCGCAAAAACTCACTGCTCTCGTCACCACCTGCCACAGCAGACAACTGACCACGGCCCTCACGCAGCAGCGGCGCCGGCAACAGAGCCGGGCTGGCTTTCTTCACCTGCGCCGACGTCAGATGCAATGATGGCTGCACAAACGGCGTGAGCCGCACCGGCTCCAGGTCGTACAGGCCCGATATCGACAGCGCATTCTTCACCAGCGAATCAGGCAGGTCGTCGCCCACCCTCGCCCACTCACAGGCCAGCAACATCGTGGCCAGGTGTCCACCCGCCGAATGGCCCACCACCGTGATGCGATGCGGATCGCCACCGTGCGCGGCAATGTGGCGGTAGGTCCAGGCCAGGGCTTGCACCATCTGCATGACGATGTCCGGGATGGTGACCGCGGGGCACAGCGCGTAGTTGGGCATCACCACACAAGCGCCGAGTTTCGTGAACGCCGGGGCGACGAACGAATGGTCGGACTTGTCCAGGCTGCGCCAGTAACCACCGTGGATGAACACCATCACCGGCGACAGCGGCGTACCGGGTTTGCGCGGTGCGGGAAAAATGTCCAGCGTCTCGCCGGGGCCGTGTCCATAGCTCACGTCGAGCAGCGGGCGGCTGCTCTGGCGGGCCTGCGCCGAGGTCTGCGCCCAACGCTCGAAATGCACGGCGTGATCGGGTACCAAAGCGCGGTTGTTGTACTCGCGGTCCAGCCAGGCGGGGTTGGTCGAAGGTGTTTTTTCCATGGTCGCGCATTGTGTCATGGGGTTGTTTTCAGACCGCTGTGACGGGCTCTTTGAAAATGTGTATTCTGTATACAAAACTCACTCAAGCGTCCATGTCCGCCCAATTGATCAAGCTGGAATCCGCACCCGACCTGGTCGAGCAGGTGTACCGCGCGCTGCTCGACGCGATCAGCGCCGGAACGCTCAAGCCGGGTCAGCGCATCACGCAGGAGGAGTTGGCCGAACAACTCGCGGTGTCTCGCCAGCCGGTCATGCAGGCGCTGCGCCTGCTCAAGAAAGACGGTTTTGTGCAGGACGCCCCGGTGTGCAACGGCCCGGCTGGCCGTTGCCGCGGACTGCAGGTCACGCCCATCGACGCACAGTGGATCGAGCAGGTGTACGAGGTGCGCGGCGCGCTCGACGCGCTGGCCGTTCGCCTGGCCGCCCAACGCCGCACACCGCTGGACGCTGCCTTGCTGGCCACCGGACGAGCCGCCGTGAAGCGCGGCGACATCAAGGCCATGATCGATGCCGACCTCGCGTTTCACACCGCGCTCTACCGCGCTGCACAAAACCCGCTGATCGAACAGAGCGCCCTGCTGCACTGGCACCACATTCGCCGGGCCATGGGCGCGGCCCTGCAGTCTGCGATGTTGCGCGAGCCCGTGTGGGACGAACATGAAGCCATCGCCCGGGCGGTGGAGCGTGGCGACGTGAAGCTGGCCGAGCGCCTCATGCAGCAGCACAGCGGTCACGCCAGCACCCAACTCGGCGCCCAGTTGGCAGACCGAGCGCGCACCCCGTCATCGCCCGCCACCCGCAAGCGGCGGCCCTCCAACCACAACGCCGTGGCTCTCGACAGCCCAGCTGCTTGATCCACTTCAGCGCGGCTCCCGGCTTGTCCGGGAACCGCTCTTTTCTGCCACAACCGTGAACACCACCACCGCCCCCACCCCTTCCGCTTCCTCCTTGCAAGTGGCAGTGCTCGGCATTGGCATGATGGGGTTTCCCATGGCCCGCCGCCTGTGCGAAGCCGGCTGTACCGTCAGCGTCTGGAACCGCTCGCGCAGCAAGGCCGAGCGCCTGCAGGCATTCGGCGCGCGCGTGTGCGACACGCCGGCCACGGCGGTGGCTCAGGCGGACTTTGTGATCACATTGCTGGACAACGGAGACGTGGTGGAAGACGTGCTGTTCCATCAGGGCACGGTGGGCGGCCTGCGCCCGGGCAGCGTGGTGGTGGACATGTCATCGATCCAGCCTCGTCAAGCGCGCGACCACGCTGCCCGACTGGCCGCTGCCGGCATGCATCACCTGGACGCGCCGGTGTCGGGAGGCACCGTGGGCGCCGAGGCCGGCACGCTGGCCATCATGGTGGGCGGCAAGCCGGCCGAATTCGAGCGCGCGCGCCCGCTGTTCGAGCTGCTGGGCCGCCCGGTGCACGTGGGCTCGCACGGCACTGGCCAACTGGCCAAGCTGGCCAACCAGATGATTGTGGGCATCACCATCGGCGCAGTGGCCGAAGCGCTTCTGCTGTGCGAGAAAGGCGGCGCCGACATGGCCAGAGTCAAGCAGGCCATCACAGGCGGCTTTGCAGACAGCCGCATCCTGCAGGTGCATGGCCAGCGCATGATCGAACGCGACTTTGCCAAACGCGGCGCGGTGGCGGTGCAACTCAAGGACATGCGCAACGCGCTGGCCACGGCCACCGAGATCGGTTTCGATGCGCCGATCACCGCCCTGTTCGAGCGGCTCTACGCCCAGTCGGTCGATCACGGGCTGGCCGATCTTGACCACTCGGCTTTGTTCGTCGAGTTGGCCAGCCGCAACGGCATGGCCTGACTTTCTTCACCCCTTCGCCCAACCTGCGTTGGCGGCGCGCGGCGGCCCAGCGGCCTCGCTCCACGCATACGCCGGCAGGGCCAAGGCCAGCGGCAAGAGGTAATAGGCTGCGCGGTAAGCCAGCACCGTGGCCAACACTTCGGTGGCGGGCAACGCATGGCCCAACGTGGCGACAAACACCGCCTCCAGCACGCCCAGACCGGCGGGCACGTGTGTGAGCACACCGGCCACCGCGGCGAGCAGCAGCGCACCGAGCACCGTGGGGTAATCCACCCGCCCGCCGAACAGGCTCCACGCGATCGCGCCGATCAGCAGCCAGCTCGCGCCCCCCAGCAGCGCCTGCAGCCAGGCCAGACGCGCGCCTGGCAAGGCCAGCGTATGCCCACGCCAGCCCAGCTCGCGCTGCTGCGACACAGTGCACAACGCCAGGTAGACCAGTGCCAGCGCCACCATCACACCGCCGATGGCGCGCAACCCCGGATCGTTCATCTGCCACGACCCGGGCAACTGTGGCGGCGCAATGAGCAGCACCGCACCCGCCACCCACAAGTAGCCCAGCCAGTTGGTCACCATGCTGTGCGCGATCACCTGCGCTACCGTCGACGCCGGGAGACCCCCACGCAGATACATCCGCAGCCGCAAGCCGAAACCTCCCACGAGCGCGCCGAAGTTGAGGTTGAACGCGTAGCAGATGGCTGCAATGCGGAGCGTGCGCGGGACCGGGAGCTGGTGGCCGGTGAGTCGGCGTCCGACCAGATCGAAGCTGGCCACCAGCCCGTAACTCAGCAAGGCCAGACCCGTCGCCGCGAGCCCCTGGACGATCGACAGCGCCTGCAGCGCAAGCCACACCTCGGGCCAGTCCACAGAGCGCGCCTGCCGGGCCACCAGCATCAGCACCAGCGCGGCCAGCGCCCACGGTGCAATGCGCCTGAACCACAACCAGGTCTGGTGCGTGAATGGCGTCATGAGCCCTCGCTGACCATGGGCACGACCTTCGGCTGGCGCACCGAAGCTCTCGAAGCCCAGACCGGAAAACGCCGCAGCGCATGAAACACCACCATGGTGCGCACAGCGATCCAGGCGGAGCGCAGCCGCCCCACAGCCGCTCGCTCGACCCGTTCACAACTTTGCGCCATGAGGTGGTCGATGCGCTCGCGCAGGTGCCGGGCAAAGGCGGCATCACGCACCACCACATTGGCTTCCAGGTTCAGGCTGAGGCTGGTGGGGTCCAGGTTGCTGGAGCCCACCGTGGCCCAGATGTCGTCCACCACCGCCACCTTGCCGTGCAGCGGGCGCTCGTTGTACTCGAACACGTTCACGCCGGCGCGCAGCAGATGCCGGTAAAGCAGATCGGTGGCGCGCTTCACCCACGGCTGGTCCGGGTGGCCTTGCACCACGAGGTCGACCTGAACACCGCGACGCGCCGCGCGGCGCAGGTCGCGCAGCAAGAGGTAGCCCGGGAAAAAATAGGCGTTTGCGATCAGGATGCGCTGGTGTGCGCTGCGCACCGCGGCGCGGTAGTGGCGTTCGATGTCGGTGCGGTGCAGGTCGTTGTCGCGCGTGACGAAGGCGGCCACTGCACCGTCTTCGTGCGCATCGGGCATACCGTCGCGCACCAGGCCAGCGCGCCAGCGCTGGAGCCACTGGCTGCGCGCGGGCTGCGGCGCCTGCAGGTTGGCGCGGCAGAAGGCCTGGATCTGCCCCACCAGCGGGCCTTCAACCTCGACCGCGTAGTCCTGCTTGGCCTGCAAACCAAACTCTTCGAGGTGGTCGATCGAATAATTGATGCCACCCACGAAGGCGCGCTGGCCGTCCACCACCACCAGCTTGTGGTGCATGCGGCGCAGCAGGTTGATGCGCGCGCCGAACAGCCAGCGCGCCGGCTCGAAACTGCGCAGGTGCACACCGGCGTCCATCAGCGGCTGGGTGAACGAAGCAGACAGGTCGGGCGAGCCCCAGCCATCGACCAGCACGTGCACCGTGGCACCGCGACCCGCGGCCGCCAGCAAGGCCTGGTGCAACTGCCGCCCGACCTTGTCGTCGAACAGGATGAAGGTCTCCAGCAGCACCTCGCGCTCGGCCGCCGCGATGACCTCGAACACGCGCGGGTAGTAGCCCTCGCCGTTCTCCAGCAGCGTGATGCGGTTGCCCGGTACCCAGCGCGAATTCATGTGGTCCTCCCCACGTCGATTTCGGCCGCCAGCGGCGCGTGGTCGGACAGTTGCGCCCAGGGCCGCCTCGGCATGGGCAGCGGCATCGCACACAACACGCCGCGCACATAGACACGGTCCAGCCGCAACAGCGGCCAACGCGCCGGGAAGCTGCGCGCGTGCTGCCCGTGGGCCTGGCGAAACACCTCATGCAGGCCGCAGGGCGCCAACTGTTCGTCGGCGCGTGAGCGCCAGTCGTTGAAGTCGCCGGCCACCACCAGCGGCGCATCCGCAGGCACTTCCTGCTGCACGGTTGCACACAGCCGCCCAAGCTGGTGGCGCCGGTGCGATTCGCTCAGCCCCAGGTGCACACACATCACGTGCAGCGCGGGCAAGCCGTCGGGCAGGGCGAGTTCGCAGTGCAGCAGGCCGCGCGGCTCCACGCCAGGCAGCGATATGTCGTGGTTGTGACTGCGCAGCACCGGAAAGCGCGAGAGCACCGCGTTGCCGTGGTCGAGGCCCTCGGCCACCGCGTTGCGCCCATAGGCGTGATCGGGCCAGATCGCATCGGCCAGGAACTCGTATTGCGCGCCCACCGAAGCCGCGCGGCGCCCCCCGCTGCCGCCCTGGACTTCTTGCAGGAACACCAGGTCGCTTTGCACCGCACGCACCGCCTCCCGCAGCTCGTGCAGCACAAAGCGGCTGTTGAACACGTCATAGCCTTTGTGGATGTTGACGGTGAGCACGCGCAGCGACCTTGAGAGCGGATGCGCGTTCGAGCCCGAGAGTGGCCAGGGCGCACCGGCAACATCAGAGGCACCCCTCGATGCTGCATGCGCTTCAGGCCTGTGCCCGTGTGTTGACATACAGAACAGGCGAGCCGGGTCGGCGGTCGGCGCGCTCAGGACAGCGCGCTGAAACGGCGCGAGAGCCCACCCACATCTGCCAGGATGACGCGGCGCTTGTCCACCCGCAGCCAGCCCTTGCGCTGCATGCCCGAGAAGGTGCGACTCACCGTTTCCATCGACATGCAAAGAAAGCTGCCGATCTCGGCGCGTGACATGCGCAACTGAAAGTCGCAGGGAGAGCATCCCTGTGCGCGCCAGCGCTGCGACTGGTCCAGAAGAAACATGGCCAGCCGCTCCTGCGCGTTGGCGCGTCCGAGCAGGGCATGCAACTGGTGGCCACGCCGAATGTCACGGGCCATGAGCTCCATCACGTGCTGCAGCGGACCGGTATCGCACGGCGCGATCTGGGTCCAGGACCGCCAGTCCATGAGTCCGACATGGGTGTCTTCCAGCGCAGTCATGGTGGTGCCATGGGCGCCATCGACCACGCCGTCCAGCCCGACCAGGTCGCCAGTCATGGGAAAGGCGCACACCTGTTCGCGTCCGTCGGCAAACACGAACACCGACTTGAGCGTTCCGCTGCGCACCGCGTAGATGCCCTGGAATCGCTCCCCCTGGGCAAACAAAACGCCCCCTGCAGCCACCTTGCGCAAGCCCCAGGGTTGGCGCCCGACGCACGCCGACTCCGGCTGCAACAATGCATTCATCACGTGGCAATCCTTCAGGACGCGGTGCAGGAGAACCCGCACACACCGCGTCCGAAGAAATCACCTTGGCAGTTTCGCGCGCTGGAGTCTGTTCGATAACGAACGCAGCCCACACCGCACCATCGCCAAGACTGGTCGGCTCAGGCCTTTGGATCCAGCGTGAACTCGGCCACCGTGCCCACCCCGGACTGGCTGCGCACGCGCACCTCACCGCCGTGGCGCTGAACGATGCGCTGCACCATGCTCAGTCCTATGCCGCTGCCCTCGAACTGCGACGCTGCGTGCATGCGGCGAAAGGGCTGGAACAAGGTGCGCGCGTGCGCCATGTCGAAGCCCGCACCGTTGTCGCTGACGCGGTACCAGGTGTGTCGCTCTTGCTGATAGCTGTCGACCCGGATACGCGCCAGCGGCTGGCGCGCGGTGTATTTCCACGCGTTGTGCAACAGGTTTTGCCAGACCTGCGCCACCAGGTCGGCATCGCCCAGCGCGGCCGGCAAAGGGTCGAACTGGATTTCAATCTTGCGGTCGCTCTCACCGCTGCGCACCAGGGTCCACGTGTCCAGTGCCAGCGCACGCATGTCGATGCTGCGACGCTGCAGGGGTTTCTGGTCGATCTGCGCCAGGTTGCACAGCGCCTCGATCATGGCGTTCATGCGCCGCGTGGCCTTGTCCACCTGTTCGCTGTACTCCAGCGCCTCGTCGGTGTGCCCCAGCTTCAGGCGCTCGCGCATCAATCCCATGAAGCCCTGGATGGCCAGCAACGGCGCGCGCAGGTCGTGCGCCACGGCACGGGTGAACTCGCGCAGGCGGGCATCACCAGGTTCAGCGGACTCGCTCGGTGGCACCGTGTCGGGTGCGTCGCGCCGGGCCTGGGCAAGTTCGTCGTACAGGGTCTGATAACCCTGGCGAAACACCGGGTCTTGCGCCAGGCGCTCGGTCACGTCGCGCACGATGCACAGCACGACCGTGAGCTCACCCACGCGCAGTTTGTCGGCACTGACCAGGCAGCCGCGCTGCTGGCCATCAGCCCTGATCAAGTTCACCGGCAGTGCGTCCAGCAAGCCGTCCAGGTCGATGGCGCGGGCCAGGCGCTTGAGCGTGTCCAAGCCAATGTGGTGCGCCAGTGAGCGCAGAGGCTGACCCACCACCTGACTTTCAGCCACCCCCAGCAAGGCGGCCACCGCCGGGTTGGCGTCCTGCACCAGGCCACTGCGGTGGTCCACCACCAGCATGGGTTCGGGGTTGCGCTGGAAGGTGCGTTCCAGCAACTCTTCAGACCGGCGCAAGAACCGTTCTGCGTCTTCTCGTCGTCCACGCTCATACACCACCGTGCGCCCGCGCCGACGCAAGGCCAACCCGGCCAGCAACAGCAGCAGCGAGCCACCCACAGCGATCCGCCAGGTCCATTGGCGCTGTTGTTGCAAATCGCGCTCCATCGCCTGCCGTTCGGCGCGGGCGGGTTCGTCGTTGAGCCAGCGCTCGCGCAGCGCGGGCAAGGTGCCATTGGCCTCCAGACGGTCGAGTGCGCCTTGCAGGCGCTGGCGCAGCGCGTCGTTGCCGCGCACCACAGCCAGCGAATACGTCTGCAGACGCAGGTCGCTCAGGGAGCGCACCAGACCGGTCACCTCACCCGCGGCGATCAACGGGTCTGCGTAGGAGCGGGGCAGCAA
The DNA here is from genome assembly GCA_038213545.1 of Burkholderiales bacterium. Lineage (GTDB taxonomy): Bacteria > Pseudomonadota > Gammaproteobacteria > Burkholderiales > Burkholderiaceae_C > Hydrogenophaga. The sequence goes on along the minus strand of JBBQSX010000061.1, from coordinate 8,156 downwards.
GGCCATGTCGGCGAAGCCGAGTTGCACCGACTGCAGAGCCGACAGCGCATCGGGTGTGCGAACGTAGGGGCCAGGGATGCCCGAGAGCCACTTGCTCAGGCTCTCTCGCATGGGTTCGTGGTCCAGCACGGCGATGCGCGAGCCCTGCAGGTCTTGCAACGCCTGGGGTGCGGGTTTTCCGGTGGGCAGATACACCGCAAACGCCGGCGCGGCGTGACCCTTGAGGAAGTGGGCATAGGCGCGTCGCTCGGTGGTTTCCACCATCGCGATCATGTCCACCCGTCCGGCCTTGAAGGCCTCCACGGTGGCGGGCCACGCTTGCAGGCTGATGGAGACCTCCACCCCGAGATCGCGTCCGACAGCCTGCATCAGGTCGATCTGAAAACCTTCGGGTTGACCACGCGCGTTGAGCGACTCGAAGGGGGCGAATGCGGCGTCGCCTCCGTAGCGAAGCGTTGTCTGCGCCTGGACCGCCGTGCAGACACCGCCCCAGGCCAGTGCCATCACGCACAGCCAGTGCGCGGCTGTGCGGTCCAGCCATGGGTCATCTACCGTCCGGGTTGGTGTCGCGTTTGTGGATCGCAGCATGCTGGTTGCGCAGGGAGGGTGTGCTGTCCCCCGCGGACGACACCTTTTTTTACATTGCCACAAAACGTCCCGGGAAAGGTGTCAACGGAGCACCGGCCCACGCCCATTGTCGGATACCCCCCACACCACCAGGCCGCGCTTGCGATCAGGGATTCAGCGTTTCAGCGCAAATCCCGCAATCTGCTTGTAGTTGTCCGAAATGGCGCGCAGCTCGTCCTGGCTGATCAGCTCGTCGATGTTGCTGAAAGGCTTGCCACCACTGAGTTCGTCGGCCTTCATGATGATGAAGTCCGGCGGCAAGGTGCGGTTGGTTTCAACCACGCGGGCGGTGGCCGGCAGGCGGGCGGCCTGGTAACGCTGCAAGGCGGCCTTCAGGTCGCCGTCGGTGCCGTGTTCGTTGGCGATCTCGTCGGCCAGCGTGCGGGCATCGATCAGGGCCTGGGCCGATCCATTGGAGCCGCGTGGGTACATCGGGTGGGCGGCGTCGCCCATGAGGGTGACGCGATCGAAGCTCCAGCGCGGCAGCGGGTCCTTGTCGACCATGGGGTACTCGAACACGTGTTCGGCCGAGGTGATGAGCGCGGGCACGTCGAGCCAGTCGAATCGCCAGTCGGCGAAGGTGGGCAGAAAGTCCTCCGTGCGGCCCGGGCGGTTCCAGTCGTTCATGCGCGCTTCGGTGTCGCGGATCTCGGCCACCCAGTTGATGAGCTGGTTGCCCTGCCCGTCCACGTTGTCCACGATGGGGTAGATCACCATCTTGCCGGTGTCGATGGAGCCCACACGGATGTAGGTCTTGCCGCCCAGAATGGGTTTGTGCACCGAGGTGCCGCGCCAGGTGTTGATGCCGGCGTAGCAAACCTGGTCATGCGGGTGGAAGTGTTTGCGGATGGCCGAGTTCACGCCATCGCAGGCCACCACCCACGGTGCGCGCACCGGCGCCACAGGCCCTTCGGCGTTGTCGGCAAACTGGAGCGTGACGCCGTCATCGTCCTGGTCGATGGCGGTGCAGCGGTGCCCGGTGTGCACATGCTGCGGCCCGAGGCGCTCCAGCGCTGCCTCGAACAGGATGCGGTGCAGCTTGCCGCGGTGAATGCCGAGCTCGGGCAGCTCGTAGCCAGCATGGCGCCCACGCGCTTCGCCGTACACGCGCTGGCCGAAACGGTTGAAAAAAACGCTCTCGCGGTTCTCGATACCCACAGCCTCCAGCTGCGGCAGCAGGCCCAGCGCCGTGAGTTCCCGCATGGCGTGCGGCAGCAGCGTGATGCCCACGCCCAGTTCCTTGACCTCGGCCACACCTTCGTACACATCGCAGGCGATGCCGCGCTGGTGCAGCGCCAGGGCAAACGCCAGCCCGGCAATGCCGCCACCCACCACCGCGATCGCGGGTTGCTCGTCCATGTTCATTCAGCCTTGATGTTTTGCGCCTTGATCAGGGCTTCCCAACGCTCGGCATCTTTCTGGACCAGTTGCCCAAACGCCTCGGGGGTGCCGGTGCTCGGGTCCATGCCCTGCCCGGAAAAGGCCTTCTTCACCTCGTCGCTGGCCAGGATGGCATTGATCTCGCGGTTGAGCATGGTCACCATGGCCGGCGCCATGCCTTTGGGAGCGAAGACGCCGTACCACATGTCCACGTTCACATCGCCAGTGCGCGACTCGGCGAGTGTGGGCACGTCAGGCAGCAAGGCGTGGCGCTTGTCGCTGCCGATGGCCAGCGCCACCAGCCGCCCACTGCGGATCTGCGGCAGTGCCACGTGGATCGGCAGGAACATCGCGTCCACCTGACCACCCAGCAGGTCGGTGAGTGCCGGGCCGGTGCCGCGGTAGGGAATGTGGGTGATGAAGCTCTTGCTGGTGTTCTTGAGCAGCTCCATCGACAGGTGGTGCGGCGTGCCCACGCCCGGCGAGGCGTAATTGAGCTTGCCGGGTGCCTTGCGCGCCGCGTCCACCAGGTCGCTGGCGGTCTTGAAACCGGTTTTGGGATGCGTCACCAGCAGCAACTGTCCCCAGCTGGTGAGACCCACCGGGGTGAGGTCGCGCAGCGGATCGAACGGCGCTTGCGGGTACAGGCTGCGGTTCATGACCAGTGTGTTCACGCTCACCAGCAAGGTGTTGCCATCGGGCGCGGCGCGCACCACGGCTTCGGTGCCGATGTTGCCCGAGGCTCCGGCCCGGTTGTCCACCACCACCGGGCGCTTCAGGCGCTCGGACAGCTTGGGGCCGATGGTGCGGGCGATCAGGTCGATACCGGTTCCGGGGGTGAAGGGCACGATGAGACGCAGCGGCGCATCCGTGGTCTGGGCCTGGGTCAGGCCGGTGCCGGCGAGCACCGCGAAAGCGAGCAGGCTGCGTCGAGCGCGGCTGGCGAGGGTTTGCGAGCGTGTCATCGGGTGTCTCCTATCGTTAGCATGCGAACCATTATGAAAGTGACAAGCGGTGGTGCACCATTCGTAGAATCCCGAGTTTCGAGACGTTCATGACCCTGAAAGACCTGTACCAGCGCCCGGGCTTCCTGCTGCGCCGCACCCACCAGATTTCTGCGGCGGTGTTCGAGAACGCCTGCGCCAGCGTGGGGCTCACGCCGGCGCAGTACGGGGTGCTCACCGTGCTGGCCAACGAACCGGGTCTCGACCAGACCCGACTGGCGCGCGCCCTGGCTTTCGACAAGGTCACCATCATGCGGGTTTGCAAGGGGCTCGAAGAGCGCGGGCTGATCGAGCGGCGCATGGCCGAACACAGCAGGCGCCAGATGGCCGTGGTACTCACACCGGCTGGCAAAAAGCTGCACCAGCAGGCCCGCAGTCCGGCCGAGCAGGCTTACCAGCGGCTGCTGTCGCCCTTGTCCCTCACCCAGCGTCACCAGCTGATCGAGATCCTCGAAGCCCTGACCCAGGGCCTGGCCGAGGACGCCCGTGCTCCCTTCGTGCCCTTGCTGCCGCCAGAGGCCACAGACCCGCCGGCGGAACCCGCCGCCGCACCCAAGGCCCGTGCCACCCGCACCAACACGGGGCAAGCCAAGGCGGCGAAGCACCGCTGAATCGGCATGCAGCGGCTGCTTTTGGTGCAAGACGGGCGTCTGGCGCGCCATAACACCTGGCACGCTTTCTGCTCGTGAACATGGCGCAAGAAGAGCGATCCAGGGTCCGCCCAAACGACTGCTCAGCACACAGGTGCACTAGGGTTCCGACCGCATTTGCGCGGTGTCTGGTCCGAGAGTGTGCCGGCCTCATCGCAGGCTCCACGGAGGGACAAAAGCCCGGGAGAACGATCACTTGATCGCTTCTTCCTGCGCGTCCTTTCAACCCATGGAGCCCCTGATGAAAACCTCTGCCCCCACCCTGTCCAGCCGGCGCAACCACTTCTTCAAGCCGGCTCTGGGCCTGGCCCTCTCGCTGGCCGCTTTCTCCTCGTTCGCCCAGGCGCCCGCCCAGATGAAGATCGCCACCGTGGTGTGGATCGGCTACGGCCCGTTCTACGTGGCCGAGGCGCTGGACCTCTACAAGAAATACAACCTCAAGGTCTCGCTGCAGGTCTTCAACGACCCGGCACTGATCCCGGCGGCGATCGCCTCGGGCGCGGTCGACGGCGGCATGCTGACCTACGACCAGGTGGTCGGCCAGGTGGCCGCAGGCCGCAACATGAAGGTGGTCATGCCCATCGACTACTCCAACGGCGGCGACGCCATCGTGGCCGACAGCAGCATCACCAAGGTGGCCGATTTCAAGGGCAAGAAGATCGGCTACAACCCGCTCTCGCCCAGCGACTTCCTGCTGTCGTATGCGCTCAAGACCGCGGGCATGACAGAGAAGGACATCACCCCGGTCAGCATGACGCCCGAAGCCGTGCCAGCGGCCATGGCCTCGGGCCAGCTGCCCATCGGCGTGACGTATGAGCCCAGCCTCTCGCAGATCCTCGGCCAGGGTGGCGGCAAGAAGTTCAAGGTGGTGTTTTCTTCCAAGAACGCGCCCGGCCTGATCGCCGACGTGCTGGTGTTCGACGACAAGGTCATCAAGGCCAAGCCTGCGCAAATCACGGGCGTCATGCAGGCCTACCTGGACGGCCTGGCCTACATGAAAGCCAAGCCCGCCGAAGCACACAAGATCATCGGCAAGTTCATGGGTGTGTCCGCCGCCGAGGTGAAGGAACAGCTCACCGGTGTCTACAACATCCCGCTGGCCGAAATGCCCAAGGCCTTCACCAAGGCCAAGGAAACCACCTCGTACTACGCCAGCGGCGAGATCATTGGCGAGCTGCTCAAGGCCAAGGGCCAGATCACCACGATCCCCGCGATTGAAGCCACCTTCGACGCCAGCCTGGTCAAGGGCCTGAAGTAATCCCCCGGGTGTCCGCACCGGTGCCCGCTCGGGTATCGGTGCGGTGATGACAGCGTTTCCCCATTGAAGGCATTGCCATGAAACCGGTATTCCGATACGAGGACGGCGTGTGGCCGAATGTCGCCGCCATCAGCTTCACCGTGCTGGGCTGGCCGGTGGGCATTGCCCTGCTGGGACAGGCGAGCTGGCTGCTGAACGCGCTGGGCGTGCTCCTGGTAGCGCAAACGCTCATCTGGTCGGCCTACTACATCCACGAGCTCGCGCACAACGCGATCTTTCGCACGCCGCAGGCCAACGAGCGCTGGGGCACCCTCATGAGCTGGATCAACGGCAGCTGCTACGCCAGCTTCGCCGACATGCGCCGCAAACACATGCGCCACCACGTCGAGCGCGCCGACGTGATCACCTTCGACGCGCAGGCTTTTCTGCGCGCCAACCCAACTGTGCGCCGCGTGGTGCTGGCGCTGGAGTGGGCCTACATCCCGGCGGTGGAGTTCGTCATGCGCGGCTACGTGATGGCCCTGCCCTTCATGAGCGAGCAGAAGAGGTCGGCCCGCCTGCGCGTGGTCGCCACGGCCATCGTCCGCATGGCCGCGCTGGCGCTGCTGGGCTGGTGGTCGCTCAAGGCGCTCGCCCTGTACTTTGCCGCCTTCCTGATCTTCATCACGGTGCTGCGCTTTGCCGACTGCTTCCAGCACACCTACGACGCCTACCCGATCCTGGACGACACACCCATCCCGAAAGACAAACTGCGCGACCGCGCCTACGAGCAGGCCAACACCTACAGCGACGTGGTGAGCCTGGATGCGAAGTGGTTCAACCTGATCTGGCTCAACTTCGGTTTCCACAACGCGCACCACGAGCGCCCCACCGCGCCGTGGTACCGCCTGCCCGCCTTCCACCGCGAGCTGTACGCCGACAGCTACCCGCAAGTGATCACCGTTGGGGAGCTTTTGCGCAGCTTCCACATCAACCGCGTCAAGCGTGTGCTGGCGAGCAACTACGGGGTGGTGCAACCACCCGGCACGCCGCGAAGAGCGGACGGTTTTCTCGGGGCTGTGGGCGTGTCGTTTCTGACCGCCGTCTGACATGGCCGCCGACCACGGCCTGCAGGGCAAGACCGTGCTCATCACCGGCGCAGCTGGCGGCATCGGCCAGGCGCTGGCGCGGGCTTTTGCGGCGCAGGGTGTGCGGCTGATGCTGCTGGACCGCGTCGATTCAACCAGCACGCTGGATCTGATCCGGCAAGACCAAGCCACCTCCGCTCGGGCTGAGCCCACTTCCGCTCGGGCTGAGCCTGTCGAAGCCCTGGCCCCTGGGTTGGTGAGCCCTTCGACAGGCTCAGGGCGAACGGAAGTGTTTGGCGCTCGGGCTGAGCCCACCCGCGTCCGGGCTGAGCCCACTTCCGTTCGGGCTGAGCCTGTCGAAGCCCTCAGCACCACGTGCGACCTCGGTGACCCCCAACAGGTGGCTGCAGTTGCGGACCAGGTGCGCGAACGCTGGGGAACGCTGGACGTGCTGGTCAACAACGCCGGCACCGAATACCCCACTCCGCTGGACGACACCGCACCCGGATCCATGACGCGCTGGGCCAGCCTGCTCGACAACAACGTCACCTCCATGGTGCGGCTCACCCAGGCACTGCTGCCCCTGCTGCCTCGCGGCGCAAGCGTCATCAACCAATCGTCGATCTGGGGCCGCGTCGGCGTGGCCGGCTTTTCGGCCTACGCCGCGAGCAAGCACGCCGTGGTGGGCCTCACACGCTCGCTCGCTCTCGAACTGGGGGCTGGCGGCATCCGTGTCAACGCGGTCTGCCCCGGCTGGATCCGAACCGAGGCCGCGATGCGCTCCCTCACCGCCATGGCGCAGGAGCAAGGTCGCAGCGAGGCCGAGGTGGAGCGCGAGATCCTCGCGCGCCAGGCGGTACCCGAAATGCTCGCACCGGCCGACATCGCCGGTGTGTTTCTTTTTCTGGCCAGCAACGAGTCGCGTTCGTTGACCGGCCAATGTCTCGTGGCCAGCCACGGTGAGGTGATGGCATGAGCGTTTCTTTGTCGTTGGCCGGCAAGACGGCCCTCATCACGGGTGCGGCCACCGGCATCGGCCGCGCCACTGCGCTGCTGTTTGCGCAGGCCGGTGCCCGCGTGGTGGTGAACCACTGGAATCAGCCGACCGACGCGGCCGCCGTGGTGCAGGCCATCAAATCCGCTGGCGGTCAGGCCGTGGCCATCAGCGCCGACGTGAGCAACCCGCCCGATGTGAAGCGGCTGGTCGACGAAGCACTGCACACCGTGGGCGACATCCATGTGCTGGTGAACAACGCCGGCATCCTGCAGGAGAAACCTTTTCTTGACACCACCGACGACGACTGGCATCGCATGATCAACACCGACCTCGGCTCGGTGTTCTTGATGTGCCGCGCCGTGCTGCCCGGCATGCTGGCGCAGGGCGGCGGCGTGATCGTCAACATCGCCTCCGATCTCGGCATGACCGGGCGCGCGCAGTTCGCGCCCTACTGCACCGCCAAGGCCGGTGTGATTGGTCTGACCAAGTCGCTGGCGCAGGAGTTCGCACCCGCCATCCGCATCAACGCCATCGCCCCGGGCGCGGTGGCCACCGCCATGGTGTCGCTGGAGCAGATGAGCCCGGAGTGGATGGAGAAGGAACTCGACATTCCGCTGCACCGCCTCGGTGAGCCGCAGGAAATCGCAGCCACCGCGCTGTTTCTGGCCAGCGACCTCTCGCGCTTTTACTGCGGCCAGGTGTTGGGGCCCAATGGTGGCTCCGTCATGCCTTGATCGCCTCCCATGTCCTTGCTCTCTCACCCCTCCAACCGGCTGGCCACCGGCGTGCTGCTGTTCTCGGCCTCGCTCTGGGGCCTGTCGTGGATGCCGCTGAAGTGGTTCATCGGGCAGGGGCTCACCGGCCCCATGGTCTCGCTGCTCTCGTACGGTGTGGTGGGCCTGTTCACCAGCGTTTTCATCTGGCGCCAGCGCGCCGCGTGGCGCCCCCAGTGGGGCCTGCTGCTGGCACTGGCCGTGGTGGGTGGCTGGGCCAACACCTCGTTTGTCAACGCGCTGATGCTGGGCGACGTGGTGCGGGTGATGTTCCTGTTCTACCTCTCGCCAGTGTGGTCTGTGCTGGGCGGCTGGCTGTTTCTGAAGGAACGCATCCCGCCGCTGCGCTGGGCGGCGGTGGTGGTGGCGCTGCTGGGGCTGTGGCTGTTCCTGGGCGGCC
>JBBQSX010000060.1:0-17440 GCA_038213545.1 Burkholderiales bacterium | reverse complement strand
GCAGGTCATGGATGTACTGGAGCAACAAGCCCGCGAGAGTGGCGCGGCACTGGTGCTGGTCACGCACTCCACGGCTGCCGCAGCCCGAGCGCAGCGCGTGGTGCACCTCACTGCCAGCGGGCTTCAGGCTGCCTGACTCTGGCGCTGCGGTTGGCGCACTTTCGCTGGGCACGAAGCGGCTGGGCGGTTAAGGTGGTGACCATATGTCCGTACCCGGCATGTAACTTAATTACATTAAGATCGTTTTTCGACGTAACTTCATTCCCACCATGGTCACCTCAAGCTCCAACGCAGCCGCATCTTCTGCCCCCACGGGTCCACTCGACCTGGTGATCTTCGGCGGCGCAGGCGACCTCTCGGTGCGCAAGCTGCTGCCCGCGCTCTACATGGCGCACCTGCACCACAACCTGCCCGAGGCCACGCGCATCCTGGCGCTGGGGCGCCAGCCCTGGGACCGCGACACCTTCACCGCCTTCATCGACGACAAGGTGCGCGGCTTCATCGAGCCCGAAGCGCTGGAAGACGGTGCTTGGACCGCCTTCAAAGACCGGCTCGGTTATGTGTGCCTGGACGCCACCCAGCCCGCCGACTTTGCGGCCTTGGGCGCGGCGCTGCAAAACGGCTCCGACCGCGTGTACTACCTCGCCACCGCGCCCACGCTGTTCACCGGCATCTGCGCGCATCTGGCCAGCGCCAACCTGATCGATGCCCGCTCGCGCGTGGTGCTCGAAAAACCGCTCGGCCACGACCTGGCCTCGGCCCGCCAGATCAACGAAAACGTGGGCCGGTACTTCACCGAAGCGCAGACCTTCCGCATCGACCACTACCTGGGCAAGGAGACGGTGCAGAACCTCATGGTGCTGCGCTTCGGCAACACCATCTTCGAGCCGCTGTGGCGCAGCCCCTACATCAAGAGCGTGCAGATCACGGTGGCCGAGTCGGTGGGCGTGGGCAGCCGCGCGGGCTTCTACGACGGCACCGGCGCGCTGCGCGACATGCTGCAGAACCACCTGCTGCAACTGCTGTGCATCGTGGCCATGGAACCACCAGTCTCGCTCGACCCCGACGCGGTGCGCGATGAAAAACTCAAGGTATTGCGCTCGCTGCGCCCCATGACCGTGGCCGACGTGGCGCGCGACACGGTGCGCGGCCAGTACACCGCCGGCGCCTCCAACGGCGACAAGGCCGTGGGCTACCACCAGGAAGACAAGGTGCCGCCAGAGAGCGAGACCGAAACCTTCGTGGCCCTGCGGGCACACATCAACAACTGGCGCTGGGCCAACGTGCCGATCTTCCTGCGCACGGGCAAACGCATGGCCGAGCGCCGCTCGGAAATCGTGATCGAGTTCGCCGACCTGCCCTACACCATCTTCCCCGACGCACCGCGCCAGCCGGTCAACCGGCTCATGATCCGCCTGCAGCCCGAAGAACACGTGCAGCTGCAGATGATGGCCAAGGAACCCGGCAGCGGCATGCGCCTGCGCCCGGTGAGCCTGAACCTCGACCTGGAATCCGCCTTCAGCGCGCGCCGCGCCGAGGCCTACGAGCGCCTGCTCATGGACGTGATCAAGGGTCGGCTCACGCACTTCATGCGCCGCGACGAACTGGAGGCCGCGTGGACGTGGGTCGAGCCCATCCTGGACGGCTGGAAGAACCTGAATGAAAAGCCCAAGGCCTACACGGCCGGCAGCTGGGGCCCGGCGGCGTCGTCGGCCCTGATGGCGCGCGAAGGCTCGGCCTGGGCGGAGGAGTCATGAAAGAGCACATTTGCAACTCAGCCGCCGAGCTGGCCTGGCAGCTCGCTGAGACCATCGCCGAACGCCTGCATGCCGCCATCAACCTGCGTGGCCACGCGGTGCTGTCGGTGTCGGGCGGCAAGTCGCCCATTGCGCTGTTTGAAGCGCTGCGCGTGCTGCCCCTGGAATGGCAGCGAGTGACCGTGTTGCTGGTGGACGAACGCTGCGTGCCGCACGATCACGCCGAGAGCAACACCGCACTGGTGCGCCGCCATCTGCTGAAAGACGCCGCGGCAGCAGCCACTTTTGTGCCCTTCTTCGACACCCTGCCGGCCACACTGGACGACGCGGCCCTCAGCGGGCTGGTGAACGCCGCCAACCGCCGCCTGGCCACCCAGCCCTGGCCGATGGACCTGGCGGTGCTGGGCATGGGTGACGACGGCCACACCGCTTCGCTGTTCCCCGGCGCGGCCGGCCTGCGACAGGCGCTGCAAAGCAGTGGCCCGGTGGCCTGGGTGCGTCCCTCCACGGCGCCTCACGCGCGCCTCACCCTCACCCTGCCCGCCCTGCTGGCCACGCGCGAACTCGCGCTGGCGATCAGCGGCGCCAGCAAGCTGGCCGTGTTCCAGCAAGCCCGCCTCGGCGCCGACGAAGCCCTGCCGGTGTCCCTCATCCTCAACCAGCACCAGACGCCTGTGAGTGTGTGGCTGGCCTAGCGCCATGAACTCCCCCGTCGCTTGCTCACTGCGTGTAGCCGCATCCCCCCTCAAGGGGGCACACCTGCGGCCGGGCAATGCCCGTTCCGCGGTGTTCACTTGAACTGAAACGGACACATCATGACCACCCTGCACCCGACGCTGCAACGCGTCACAGAACGCATCACCGAACGCAGCACCACCACCCGCGCAGCGTACCTGGCTGCCATGGCCGCCCAACGCAAGACCGGCACCCAGCGCGCCGGCATGGGCTGCGCCAACATGGCCCACACCACCGCCGCGCTGCCTGCAGCCGACAAGCTCAAGATCCACGCCGAGCGCGCGCCGCACATCGGCATCGTCACCGCTTACAACGACATGCTCTCGGCCCACCAGCCGTATGAGACTTACCCGCAGCAGATCCGCGGCATTGCCCACGGACTGGGTGTGACGGTGCAGGTGGCTGGTGGCGTGCCCGCCATGTGCGACGGTGTGACGCAAGGCGCAGCCGGCATGGAGCTCTCGCTGTTCTCGCGCGACGTGATCGCGCTGTCCACCGCCGTGGCGCTCTCGCACAACGTGTTCGACGCCGCGCTCATGCTCGGCATCTGCGACAAGATCGTGCCCGGTCTCTTCATGGGCGCGCTGCAGTTCGGCCACCTGAGCACCGTGTTCGTGCCCGCAGGCCCCATGACCACGGGCCTGTCCAACGACGACAAGGCCAAGGTGCGCCAGCAGTACGCCCAGGGTCTGGTGGGGCGCGAGGCCTTGCTCGAATCGGAAGCGCAGGCCTACCACAGCCCCGGCACCTGCACCTTTTACGGCACCGCCAACAGCAACCAGATGCTGATGGAAATCATGGGTCTGCACCTGCCCGGCGCGTCGTTTGTGAACCCCGGCACACCACTGCGCGATGCGCTCACCGCCGAGGCGGTGCGTCGATCCGTGGCCAACACCGGCCGCACCGGCGAAACAGCGATCTGCATGGCCGACATCGTGACCGAGAAGACCCTGGTCAACGGGATCATCGGCCTGCTCGCCACGGGCGGCTCCACCAACCACACGCTGCACCTGGTGGCCATGGCGCGCGCCGCCGGTGTGCTGGTGGACTGGGACGACTTCGCCGAGCTGTCGCACGTGATCCCGCTGCTGGCGCGTGTGTACCCCAACGGCAGCGCCGACGTGAACCACTTTCACGCCGCCGGTGGCATGGGCTACCTCATGACACAGCTGCTGAACGCCGGCCTGCTGCACGCCGATGTGGCCACCGTGATGGGATACGGTCTGCAGGCCTACACACAGGAGCCCTGGCTCGACGGCGACCAGCTCGCCTGGCGTCCCGTGCCCGCGCAGAGCGGCGACACCTCGGTGGTGCGCCCCGTGGCCGAGCCCTTCAGCGCCGACGGCGGTCTGCGCCTGTTGCAGGGCAACCTGGGTCGCAGTGTGGTGAAGGTGTCTGCCGTGAAGCCCGAGCACCGCCTGGTGCGCGCGCAAGCCGTGGTGGTGAGCGACCAGCAAGACCTGCTGGCGCTGTTCAACGCGGGCGAGCTGGAGCGCGACTTCATCGCCGTGGTGCGCTACCAGGGCCCACGCGCCAACGGCATGCCCGAGCTGCACAAGCTCACGCCGCCGCTGGCGGTGCTGCAAGACAAAGGCTTCAAGGTCGCGCTGGTCACCGACGGCCGCATGTCCGGCGCTTCGGGCAAGGTGCCTGCCGCCATCCACCTCAGCCCCGAGGCCCTGGCCAACGGGCCGATTGCGCGTGTGCGCGATGGCGACTGGATCACGCTGGACTGCGAGCGCGGTGTGCTCGAACTGGAGGTGGACGCTGCCACCTTGGCAGCACGCGAGTTGCACCACCCCGATCTGAGCGCCAACCAGCACGGCACCGGCCGTGAACTCTTCGGCCTGTTCCGCCAGCACGCCAGCGTGGCCGAGCTGGGCGCGTCACCTCTGTTTGGCTGAACCCCAGGGAACTCCATGACCACCACCTGTTTCACCCGACCCACCTTCACCTCCCGCGTGGTCCCTGTGATCGTGCTCAACGACGCGGCCCACGCCGTGCCGCTGGCCCACGCCCTGCTCGAAGGGGGCATCGACGTGATGGAGATCACCCTGCGCTCCGGCGTGGCCTTGAAGGCCATCGAGTCGGTGGCGCGCGCCGTGCCGCAGATGCGCCTGGGTGCGGGCACCGTCACGCGTGTGGCCGAAGTCAAGCAGGTGATTTCTGCCGGCGCCACCTTCGCCCTGTCGCCGGGCTGCACCGACGATCTCGTGCACGCCGTGCGCGAGGCGAACCTGCCCTTCATTCCGGGCGTGATGACCCCCAGCGAGGTGATGCGCGCGCGCGACCACGGCTTCACCCTCATGAAGCTCTTCCCCGCCTCACAGGCGGGTGGCCTGGGCATGCTCAAGGCGCTGGGTGCGCCACTGCCCGATGTGCGCTTTTGTCCCACCGGTGGCGTGAGCGTGGAGAACTTGCGCGATTTCCTGAAACTGCCCAATGTGGCCATGGCCGGTGGCTCCTGGCTCACGCCAGCCGACCTGATGCGCCATGGTGACTGGGCTGGCATCACAAACCTGGCTCGCGAGGCCACCGCGCTGGCTGCGCCCCATTGAACCGAAAGCCCCACCCATGAAACTGCCCACCACCCTGCCCGCCTGGCAACAGCTGCAGACGCTGGCCGCCAGCCCCACGCCGCACCTGCGCGAACTGCTCACCGACACACACCGCGAACACCGCATGACCGCGAGCGCCGCCGGCATCACGCTGGACGCCAGCCGCCAGCGTTTGACACCGGCCATCCAGCAGGCCTTGCTCGCATTGGCCGAACAATCCGACGTGGCCGCGCAGCGCGATGCCATGTTCCGTGGCGACGTGATCAACACCACCGAAGACCGCCCCGTGCTGCACGTGGCGCTGCGCGGCGACCCGCTGCACGCAGGGCTCTGGGGCAACGCCGTTCAAGCCGACGTGCAACGCGAGCTGGCGCGGGTCTGCGACTTCGCGCAGGCCTTGAACGCCGGTGGCGTGCTCGGCTTCTCCGGCGAGGCCATCACCGACGTGGTGAACATCGGCATCGGCGGCTCCGACCTGGGCCCGCGCATGGCCATCGAGGCCCTCGCCCACCTCGCCGCCCCGGCCGTGCCCGGCGTGCGCGTGCACTGTGTCTCCAACCCCGACGCGTGGGCGCTGTGGAGCGTGCTGCGCGGGCTCGATGCGAAACGCACCCTGCTCGTGGTCTCCAGCAAGACCTTCACCACCCAGGAAACGCTCACCAACGCCGCCAGCGCACAGCGCTGGCTGACCGACCATGGCTGCCCGCCCGAGGCCTTGTCCAAACACCTGGTGGCCATCACCGCCAGCCCGGCGCAGGCGGCCAAACTGGGCTATCCACCCGCGCGCACCTTCCTGTTCTGGGACTGGGTGGGTGGGCGTTATTCGGTGTGGTCGGCGCTCGGCCTGCCGCTGGCCATCGCCATTGGTGCGGAGAATTTCCGCGCCTTCCTCGCCGGCGCGCGCGCCATGGACGAGCATTTCTGCACCGCCCTGCCGGCGCAGAACCTGCCGTTGCAACTGGCCCTCAACGGCATCTGGAACCGCAACTTCCTGCGCATGCCCACGCACCTCATCGTGCCGTACGCCTCGCGGCTGGTGCGCTTCACGCCCTTCGTGCAACAGATGGACATGGAGTCCAACGGCAAACGCACCCACATCGACGGTACGCCCGCCACGGTGGACACCGGCCCCATCGTCTGGGGCGGTCTGGGCATTGATGGGCAGCATGCCTACTTCCAGCTCATCCACCAGGGCGGCCACACGGTGCCGGTGGATTTCATTGGTGTGCAGAACGAAGACACGCCGCTGCCCATGGCCGCCACGCACCACGGCGTGGTCAACCTCAACCTGCGCGCGCAGGCCCAGGCCATGGCCTGCGGCCGCTCGCTGCAGGACACGCAGGCCGCGCTGGTGAAGGACGGCATGAGCGCCGCCGATGCAGCCGCCATGGCGCCCCACCGCGCCTTTGAAGGCAACATTCCGAGCAACGTGCTGTGGCTGGACCGCCTGGACCCCATGCGCCTGGGTGCGCTGATCGCGCTGTACGAGCACAAGGTCTTCACCCAGGCCGCCATCTGGCGCATCAACGCCTTTGACCAATGGGGTGTGGAGCTGGGCAAGACCATGGCGAAGGCGATGGAAGCCAAAGGCTGAAACGAAAAAGGCCGGCTGTGAGGCCGGACTTTTTCGATGGAGGGAAGGCTTCCTTATTTCGCAGCGCGCGCCTTGGCCACGGCGGCCTGCGTTTCCTTCCAAAGGTCTTCACCCACGTTGGCGGCGATGCCGGTGTTCACGGCGGCCAGCTTGTCGCGCATGCGGTTGGCCTCGGCCGGCGAGAGCTGGTTGATCTGCATGCCCTTGGCCTTGAGGTCGGCCAGCGCCTTGTCGGCTTCTGCGCGCGTGTCCTGACGCTCGAAGTCGCGGCTCTTCTTCGCAGCGTCCATCAGCACCTTCTGCTCGTCCTTGCTGAGCTGGTCCCAGTACTTCTTGCTCACGGTCACGATCCAGGGGCTGTAGACGTGGTTGGTCACCGTCAGGTACTTCTGCACTTCGTAGAACTTGCTGGAGAGGATGGTGTTGTACGGGTTCTCCTGGCCGTCAACCGTCTTGGTTTCCAGCGCGGTGAAGAGTTCGGAGAACGGCAGCGGCACGGCGTTGGCGCCCAGGGTCTTGAAGCTGTCAATGAACACGTTGTTCTGCATCACGCGCAACTTGATGCCGTCCATGTCTTCGAGCTTGGTCACCGCGCGCTTGTTGTTGGTGAGGTTGCGGAAACCGTTTTCCCAGTACACCAGACCCACCAGGCCTTTTTCCTGCAGCTTGTCCATCACCTTCTGGCCCACCGGACCGTCGAGCACCACGTCGGCCTCTTGCGCGTTGTTGAACAGGAAGGGCGTGTCCCAGATCGCCATTTCCTTGGTGATGCCCACCAGCGTGGCGGTGGAACCCACCATCATTTCCTGCGCGCCGCCAATCAGGGCCTGCTGCATCTGCACGTCGGAGCCGAGCGCGGCGGCGCCGATGGCGCGGATCTTCATCTTGCCGCCGGAAGCCTTCTCCACTTCTTCGGCGAACACCTTGGTGGCGCGGCCCTGGTTGGACACCTCGTTGAGGCCGTAGCCGAAACGGATGAGGCGTGGCTTGATGTCCTGCGCCTGGACGATGCCGGCACCCAGGGTGGCCAGCGCAACCGCGGCGGCGATGGCGAGTTGTCTGAATTTCATGTGGAGTCTCCTCAGGTTGGAATGCGGCAACGTGCCGCGGGGGTGAAAAGGGATTTGCGTGGGTCGCTGCGCGTCAGAACATCAGCTTGAGGGGCCACAGTACGATGGCCGGGAACAGGATGAGCAGGGCCAGCATGGCGAAATACATCAGCAGGAAGGGCGTGACACCGCGGATCACGGTCTCCATGCGCACCTGCCCCACACCTGCCACCACGTTGAGCACTGTGCCCACCGGCGGCGTGAGCAGCCCCAGACAGCCGACAAAGATGAACACGAAGCCGAAGTACACCGGATCGATGCCCGCCTTGGCCGCCAGCGGAGAGAGCACCGGCGCCAGAATCAGGATGGTGGGTGTGAGGTCCATCACCATGCCCACGGCGAGCAGGAAGAGACAGATCACCGCCATGAACAGCATGGGCTCGGACAACAACGGGCCGATGCTTTTGGCGAGTTCATTGGGAAGGTCGGCCAGCGTGATCATGTAGGAGGCCGCCGTGGCTGCGCCGCAGAGGAACATCACCACGCCAGTCGTGCGCGATGCGTCCACCAGCACGCGGTACACCCCTTGCAGGTTCAGCTCGCGGTAAACGAAGGTGGCTACGATCAAGGCGTAGACAGCGGCCACCACGGCCGCTTCGGTGGGCGTGAAGAAGCCCATGCGCAGGCCGCCGATGATGATGACCGGCATCATGAGCGCCCAGCCGCTGCCGGTCAGGGCGCGGCGGCGTTCGGGCCAGGTGGTTTTCTCGGCCACGCTCAGTTGCTTGGTGCGCGCAACCCAGCGCCACACCATCACGAGACCGGTGGCCATCATCAACCCGGGCACGATGCCGGCCAGAAACAGCTTGCTGATGGAGGTGTTGGTGGTCACGCCATAGATCACCATGGGCATGGACGGCGGGATGATGGGCGCGATGATGCCGCCCGAGGCGATCAGGCCCGCACTCGAACCGTCGGGGTAGTTCTGCCGCCGCATCATGGGCAACAGCAACGTGGCCAGCGCAGCGGTGTCGGCGATCGCCGAGCCGCTCATGGACGCCAGCAACACCGATGCGGCAATGGCCACGTAACCCAGACCGCCAGGCACATGCCCCACCAGGGAGCGCGCCAGGTCGATGATGCGCCGGCTCAGGCCACCGGCGTTCATGAGTTCACCGGCGAGGATGAAGAAGGGCACAGCCAGCAGCGGGAAGCTGTCGAACCCGGCCTGCACGTTTTGCGCGAGCAGCTGGGCGTCGAAAAAGTCCAGGTGCACCATGAGCGCCAGCGCGGTGAGCATGAGCGCAAACGCAATGGGCACGCCCACCGTCATGGTGGCGAACAGCACCAGCAGGAAAATCGCGATGGTCATGCCTGCTCTCCCTGCGACATCGCCTGCGATGCATTGCCACGCAAATCGTCCCAAGCCTGCAACACCAGCAGCACCGCCATGCACACCCCCATCACCAGCGTGCCCGCCGCACCCACGGCCAGCGGCGTATTCATCACCGGGCTGCGGCTGTCCAGCCCCACCAGCACCTGCGACCACGAGCCGTCGATGAGGTAGTACAGCGCCAGGGCAATCAGGCCGCGCGTGAGCCAGCGAAACAACGCGGCCGCCGGGCCCTTGAGCCGCGCCGTCATCAGGTCGAAGCCGAGATGCTTGTTTTCACCAAACGCCAGAATGGCCGAGAGGCACACCAGCCACACAAACAACAGGCGCGAGAGCTCTTCGGACACCACCCAGCCGGTGCCCCAGAAATAGCGCAGCAACACATTGCCGAACACGCAGATCACCATGCCGAGCAGGCACAGCGCGAGCAGGGCTTCGATCCCGTGCTTCAAGATTTGGCCCGGTTTCATGAGCGACTCTCCAGAGTGACAGGGGCTGCCGCGTTGCGCACCCAGCGCGCGACCGAATCCGCCAATTGCTCCAGCGGTTCAACGGCGTCGAGGTGCAACACGCCGGGCTCCAGGCGCGGGTCTTCCAGCGCAGCGAACTGGCTGGCCACGAGGCTCACCGGGAACAGATGCGCCGGCCGGGCCGCAACGCGTTCGCGCGCCTGCTCTTGCGTGAGGTCGAGAAACACAAAGCGCAGGCCGGGCGCGGCTGCGCGCAGGCGCTCGCGGTAGCGCTGCTTGAGCGCCGAGCAGGTCAACACCACCCCTTGCGGGTGCGCCTGCAACTGCTTGGCGAGGCTGTCGAGCCAGGCCGCGCGGTCGTCGTCGCTCAGCGGTGTGCCGCTGCGCATCTTGGTCACGTTGCTCTCGGAGTGAAAATCGTCGCCTTCGAGGAGCGGCAGACCCAACGCCTCAGAGCACCGCTGGCCCAGGCTGGATTTGCCGCAACCCGCCACGCCCATGACGACGAGGGATCTGTTTTCGAGTTGGATGGTCATTTGGTAGCGCTGTCCCATTCGACTGAAAAAAGAGGCGACGCACCGTGGTGACATCGCCGCCGCCCATTGACTAGCTGCTTACCAGAACAACCGACGATGGGGTAAATTCGGGTGGCGCAAGGCTTTGGACAGCGCTATCCTAACGCCACAAGATCCGCACCAAATACCGGGAAAACCCTTGGAACCGACCGAACGCAAACGCCGTCACAGCGGCCGCACCACCCTGAGCGACGTGGCGCTGGCCGCCGAGGTCAGCCCCATCACAGCGTCTCGCGCACTGCGCGGCGAGCGGGGCGTGGCGGCCGATCTGGTGGAGCGCGTCAAGCGCGCGGCCGAGCAGCTCGGCTATGTGCCCGACCCCGCCGCGCGGGCGCTGGCCTCGCAGCGCAGCACGCAGGTGCCGGTGCTGGTTCCCCTGTTGTCGAACGCGCTGTTTGTCGACGTGCTCGAAGCCGTGCACCGCACGCTGTTGCCGCACGGCTACCAGCCCATGATCGGCGTCACCCACTACGAACCGCAAGAAGAAGAACAGTTGCTGCGCAGCTACCTGGCGCACCGCCCCGCCGGCCTGCTGCTCACCGGGTTTGACCGCACCGAAGCCGCGCGCCAGATGGTGGCGGCCAGCGGCGTGCCCTGCGTGTATTTGATGGAACTCACGCAGGCGCCCAACGTGTACTGCGTGGGCTTCTCACAAACGGAAGCTGGGCACGCCATCACCGAACACCTGGTGCAACGCGGTCGACAACGCATCGCCTTCGTGGCCGCCCAGCTCGACCCGCGTACCCTGCAGCGCGCGGAAGGCTACCGCCGCTGCCTGCGTGAGCACGGACTGTACGACGCACGGCTGGAGCTGCTGAGCCCGCAGCCCTCGTCGATGCGGCTGGGCGGTGAACTGTTTGAAGACTTGCTGCGCACCCGCCCCGAGGTGGACGCCGTGTTCTTCTGCAACGACGACCTGGCCCAGGGCGGCCTGCTCACCGCGCTGCGCCTGGGCGTGGACGTGCCCGGCCGCATCGCCGTGGCCGGCTTCAACGACCTGTCGGGCAGCGACCAGATGGTGCCGCCGCTCACCACCGTGCGCACCCCTCGCAAGGCGATGGGCGAGGCGAGTGCGCAGATGCTGCTGGGCTTGATGCGCGGAGAGGTGCCGGCGAGGAACTCGGTGGATCTGGGGTTCGAAATGATGGTGCGCGGCAGCAGCTGACGGGCCACGTTCACAATCTCGGCAGGGTTCGCCACGCGCTCGCCCGCCCCTTCAGCCCACCAGGAGACACCATGCCAGCCTACATCTACGGCAACGTTGAATCACCGACCCCGCCCTGTACGAGGAATACCGCCGCGACGTGCCTGCCCTCATCGCTGCGCACGGTGGGCGTTACCTGGTGCGCGGCGGCGCGGTCAGCGTGTTGGAGGGCAGCGGTGTGCCGCACCGCCAGGTGATCCTGGAGTTTCCCGACATGGCGCACCTGCAGGCCTTCTACACCTCGCCCGACTACCAGCGCCTCATCCAGATCCGCCAGAGCGCTTCCACCGGCACGCTGTTCGCCATCGAAGGCTATTGAGTCGTCTGCTGAAGTGGTTGTTGCGATGGACCCATCACGCTGTACCAGTCCACCTTGCGGGTGACCACCATGATGGCTGCGAGCACGCCGAAGAGCAGCAGCGAGCCCATCATCAAGGCGTTGTCTTCCGACACCAGGATGCCGTAGAGCACGCCGTACAACGCCACCAACATGGCGCTCATGCCCAGCGCGGGACGCCAGCCGCGCAGCACGTGGCGCAGGTAGTGCGTCAGCAGCCCGATGCAAGCCGCGCTCGCCAGGCCATACGCCCAAGCGAAGTCCAGGTGCTCCGAGAGCGAGAGCAGCAGCAGGAAAAACAGCACCAGCGCGGCGCCGATCATGAGGTACTGCATGGGGTGAATGCGCCAGCGCTTGACCATCTCCAGCACGAAGAAGGCAGCGAAGGTCAGCACGATGAACATCAGCGCGTACTTGGTGGCGCGCTCGGTCAGGCGGTACACGTCCACCGGGTTGTCCAGCGACACCGAGAAGCTGTCGGGGGCGGAGCTCAGCTCGCCCTGGTGCGCAAACACCTGCTGCGCCTGGGTGGAGAGCGACGGCACGCTCCAGGTGGCATCAAATCCCAACTCGCTCACGTTGCGCGTGCGCGGCAAAAAGTCGCCACCGAAGTTGGGATGCGGCCAGCTTGATGTCAGGCTCACGGTGTTCTCGTCGGCCAGCGGTACCCAACCGATGCGGCCGGTGCCAGCCAGTTCGACGCTGAGGGTGATGTCGAACGCTGCGCCCGGTTTGAGAAGCTCTGCATCCACCGGAGCGGCCAGCGGCAGCGGCAGCTTTTGCGCGGCGGGTGCTGGCCCCATGGTCGTGGCCTGTCCCGCTAAAGTGAGCCGCGGCGCGCTGAGCAGGCCCCGCAGATCGCTCACGCCCAGGATCAAACGCGGCTGCCCCAGCGTGATCTGGCCGTTTTTCTCCACCGGCTCCACGCCACTCCAGACAAACCGCCCCGTGCTCTGGTGGGTGCTGGTGTAGACCGTGACCGGGAAGATGCCGCGCCAGCGGGTTTGCGTGTCCAGCTGGCTGCGCGTGTGCAGGCGGCTCGGAAAACGAAGCGCCACATGCGCCTGGGTGACCTGCTCCTGACGCGTTTCGCCGCGCCCCCCTTCCACCGGCACGGTGCGCGTGAACGTTTCGGTGTAAGGCACATGCAGCACCGGGCCGGTGATGGTCTGAGCACCAGCGTGGGCACGCGCCACCTCGGTGGCGGCCTCCGCGCGGTAGGCGCTGCGCTCCTGGATGGTGTCGAACACCATCAGCAGCGGAATCGACAACAGCAGCATCAGGGCGAAGATGACGAGCAACTTGCTCAGCAGGGGGTGTTTGTTCAAGGTAGGCTCCGTGTGGGGGACGGCTCCAGTCTCTCAAGCGGGTGTGCAGCGGGCGTGCGCTGCCACAGCGATTTGTGCAGTGAATGTGAAAAGGCTCAGAGCGGCAGGCGCCAGCGGGCGAGGCAACCGGGAGGGTCGCTCACGTTGCCGACCTGGATGTCTGCGTGGTGCAGGTCGCTCACCTCCTTCACCAGGCACAGGCCCAGGCCCGAACTCTTCTCTTGCAACTCGCCACGCGGCAGCGAGTAGAAGCGATCGAAGATGTGCGCCTGCGCGTAGTCGGGCACGCCCGAGCCCTGGTCGCGCACCGACCACACCCGCGCAGCGCCATCCTTCTGCAGGCGGAGCCACAGCTCTCCGCCCTCCGGTGAAAAGTCGATCGCGTTGTCCAGCAGGTTCTGCAGCGCCTGGCCGAGCAGGAAGGGGTCGCCGCGGACGGTCAGACCGGCGCCCAGCTCGTCGTGCGCGCGCAATCCTTTCAGGCGCAGGCGAGGTTCGGCGCGCTGCAACAGTTCGCGCGTCAAGGCGCTCAGGTCCACCGGCTCCAGCTTGCTCAAGGCGCGCATCTGCTCCACTTCGGCCAGGCGCAGCAGCTTGTCGATCAGCTGGCGCAAGCGCTCGGTCTGGCGCTGGATGTTGCCGGCGAAGCGTTGCCGGTCCGGCTCGGGCAGGTCTTCTTCCAGCAGCTCGGCGGCGCCACGAATGGCGGCCAGCGGGCTCTTGAGTTCGTGGGTCAGCGTGTGCACGTAGTTCTCGACATAGGCCTTGTCTTCGAGCTTCACGCGCATGCGCTCCACCGCCTGGGCCAGGTCGTTGAACTCGGTGTTGCCGCTCAGCCGCCCGAACCGCGGCAGGGCCACACGCTCGCCGCTGGCCACCGCGTTGGCGTAGCCCCGCAGGCGCGAGAGCGAACTCGCCATCCACCAGCTCAGCAGCACACCCATCAACAGCGACAGCCCGAGCAGTGCCCACGACCAGCGCAGGATGCGCTGCTGGCTGCGTTCGATGTAAGGCTCTAGGCTGCGGTTGGGCCGTGACACGGTGAGCGCGCCGATGATGCGATCGCCATCGCGGATGGGGGCGGCCACGTGCATCACCGTGCTGTTGGGGTCTTGCGGATTGGCCAGGCTGGAGCGTGCGCCGTACTCGCCGCGCAGCGTGCGCAACACATCGTTCCAGCGCGAAAAATCCTGCCCCACCGCCTCCTGCCGCGTATCGAAGCGCACGATGCCCTGCGCGTCGGTGATGGTGATGCGGTAGTCGACGCTGTTCTTCTGAAAGCCCCAGATGCTGGCGCCGGGCTGCGCGCCCGGGTAGGCCTGCAGCGCCTGCGCAAAGCTGCCAGTGGCGATGGTGCCAGCCTTCATGTCGGGCGCGGCGAGCTGGGCGAACGCGTGGGCGGCGTCGATCAGGCTGTCTTCCATGGCCAGGCGCGTGCCGGGTTTGACCTCCTGCAGGAACACGTTGAGCACCACCGCCAGCGCCACGCCCAGGATGAGGAAAAAGCCCAGCAGCAGCCGCAGACCGATGCGCATGGCTCAGCCCACCAGGCGGATCGAATAGCCCATGTTGCGATGCGTCTGGATCAGCTCGGCCTGGACACCCCGCGCGCGAAGTTTGGCGCGTAGCAGCTTCACATGCGCGTCCACCGTGCGGTCCGACGTGTCCAGCGCACCGCCCCACACCAGGTCCATCAGCTCGACGCGCGAGAAGATGCGCTCGGGCCGGCGCAGCAGCGTGGCGAGCAACTGGAATTCGTAGCGTGTGAGCGGCAGGAACTCGCCACCGCAGCTGACGCGTTGCGCGGCTTCGTCGAGCTGCAGCAAAGAGCCCTGCGGGGCTTGCAAGAGCCATGGCGCAACCGCCGCCACCGCGCTGCGCCGCAAGATCGCGCGCACCCGGGCACAGACCTCGCGCGGCGAAAACGGCTTGACCACGTAGTCGTCGGCGCCCAGCTCGAGGCCGAGCACGCGGTCGATCTCTTCATGGCGCGCCGTGAGGAACACGATGGGCAGCTCGCTGGTCTTGCGGATGGTGCGGCACACATCGAAGCCGCTGCCGTCGGGCAGACCGACGTCGAGGATGGCGAGGTGAGGTGGCTGCTCACGAAACGCATCCAGTGCCTGGCTGGCCAGGCGCACATGCTGCACCTCGAAGCCCTCGCTCTGCAGCGCATAAAGCAAGGTGTCCGCGATGGCGTGTTCGTCTTCCAGCAGCAGGATGCGCTTGCGTGTGGACGGGTTCCCGAGGTGCATCGAACCATCTTAACTGCGGGTTCGGACACAGCTGGTTACCACCCTCACGCACCCGCTGCACATGCAGCGCACACCGATCCCGGACAATGCCTCCCCATGCCCAAGCTCAACCTTCGCCGTGCGGTGCTCACGCTGGCCGTGATGCCCACCGCCTTCATGGCCCCCAACCTGCAGGCCTCGCCCTTCGATCTGCCGCCGCTGGACAGCATCGTCAAGTACCAGCCCAAGCTGCCTTTGCAGGTGTTCACCGCCGACGGCGTGGAGATCGCGCAGTTCGGCACCGAGCGGCGCGAGTACCTGCCGCTGTCGCGCACACCCAAGCTGCTGCAGGACGCCGTGCTGTCGGTGGAAGACGCGCGCTTTCGTGAGCACAACGGCGTCGATCCCAAGGGCATGGCGCGCGCATTGTTGGCCGTGGTCACAGGTGGAAGAAAACAAGGTGCATCCACCATCACGCAGCAACTGGTGCGCACCATGCTGCTCACGCGTGAGTTTTCCGCCGAGCGCAAGGCCAAGGAAATCTGGCTCGCGCTCAAACTGGAAGACGAGATCTCCAAGGATCGGATCCTGGAGATCTACCTCAACGAGATCTTCCTCGGCCAGCGGGCTTACGGCTTTGCCGCCGCGTCACAAACCTACTTCGGCAAGCCGCTGGACAAACTCTCGCTGGCCGAAACCGCCATGCTCGCCGGCCTTCCGCAGAACCCCTACTACGCCAACCCGGTGGCCAATTTCGAGCGCGCCACACAGCGCCAGCGCGTGGTGCTGGAGCGCATGCGAGCCACCGATGCCATCACCGATGCCCAACTGGCCGCCGCGCGCGCCGAGAAGCTCGTGCTGCGCACGCCTGGACTGCGCAGCGTGCACGCGGCCCACGTGGCCGAAATGGCGCGCCGCGTGGTGGTGGAGCGCTTCGGTACAGAGGCCTATTCGAACGGTCTGCGTGTGACCACCTCGTTGCGCGCGGACGACCAGCGCGCCGCCCACGCCGCCGTGCAGCGTGGGGTGCTGGACTTCGACCGACGTGGCGCCTGGCGTGGGCCGGAGGACATGGAAACCCTGCCCTCGGGCGACGGCGCCGAGGTCGAACGCGCAGCCGCCGAGGTTCTGAAAGACCACCGCGACGACGAGACCTTGCGCGTGGGCATCGTGCTGGCGGCCAGCCCCAAGGCCATGCAGGTGCAGCTGTCCAGCGGCGAACGCATCACCCTGCAAGGCGAGGGCCTGCGCTGGGCGCAGAAGGGCCTGGACCCCAAGGCCAAGGCACCGCTGAAGACCGCGCGCGGCGCCATCGTGCGCGTGGTGAGCGCAGGCAAGACCAAAGGCAAGCCCACGTGGGCCATTTCGCAGTGGCCCGAGGCCGAAGCCGCGCTGGTGGCCATGGACAGCCACACGGGCCGCGTGCGCGCACTCGTCGGCGGTTTCGACTTCACGCAGCAACCGTTCAACCACGTCACGCAGGGCTGGCGCCAGCCGGGCTCGGCGCTCAAGCCCTTGCTGTACTCGGCTGCGCTCGAAGCGCGCGTGATGCCCGGCACCCTGATCGACGACCTGCCATTCACCGCCGCCAATGGCTGGAGCCCCACGAACAGCAACGGGCAATACGCCGGCCCCATCACGCTGCGCGATGCGCTGGCCCGCTCCAGCAACATCGCCAGCGTGCGGGTGCTGCAACACACCGGCACGCAAGTGGCGCGCGACTGGACCGCGCGCTTCGGCCTGGACCCCGCGCGCCAGCCCAACGACCTCACGCTCGCCCTGGGCACCGGCAGCGTCACCCCGCTGCAGATGGCACAGGCCTATGCCACGGTGGCCAACGGTGGCTGGAAGGTGGCGCCGGTGGTGGTGGAGAAGATCACCGACGCCCAAGGCAAGGTGCTGTTTGAAGCGCCGCCGCCCGAGGCGCTCACCGAGGCCAACCGCTCAATTCCCGCGCGCAACGCGTTCGTGATGTCCAGCCTGCTCAACGAGGTGACGCGCAGCGGCACCGCCGCGCGTGCGCAGGCCACGCTCAAGCGACCCGATGTGTACGGCAAGACCGGTACCACCAACGACGCGGTCGACGCGTGGTTCGCTGGCTACCAGCCCAGCCTGGCCACCGCCGTGTGGGTGGGCTACGACAAGCCGCGC
The DNA here is from genome assembly GCA_038213545.1 of Burkholderiales bacterium. Taxonomy (GTDB): domain Bacteria; phylum Pseudomonadota; class Gammaproteobacteria; order Burkholderiales; family Burkholderiaceae_C; genus Hydrogenophaga. The sequence goes on along the minus strand of JBBQSX010000060.1, from coordinate 55 downwards.
AGCCTGGGCGGCGGTGAGTCGGGTGGACGCATCGCGCTGCCGATCTGGATCGACT
>JBBQSX010000059.1:0-17469 GCA_038213545.1 Burkholderiales bacterium | reverse complement strand
GCGAACCAGCACGACGCTGTGTTCCTGGAGGTTGTGGCCTTCGCCGCCGATGTAGGAGATCACCTCAAAACCGTTGGTCAGGCGCACTTTGGCGACTTTACGCAGAGCGGAGTTGGGCTTCTTGGGGGTCGTGGTGTACACGCGGGTGCACACACCGCGACGCTGCGGAGAGTTTTCCATGGCCGGGCTCTTGGATTTGGTCTTTTCGACCTCCCGGCCGTGGCGCACGAGTTGATTGATGGTTGGCATTGAAAACGTCCCTAAACGTTTGAAAAAAGCGAAAACGGAAAGCTCTTCGGAAAATTCCGAAAAGCCAGCTAATGTAGCACGGGGGTAGGGCCCTGGCAATGCAGGGGCCCGCCGTGTCACTGAATCCAGAGTCGGATGGCGTCCCAGGCGCGGCCGAAGACACCGCTCTCTTCGACCGTGTCCATGACGATCAGCGGAACCTCGGCCACGGTCGCGCCGCTGGCCAGGGTCACGCGCAGCGTGCCGACCGCGTCACCGCGATTGAGCGGGGCGACCAGTGGATCGGGACGAACCACTTCGGTTTTCAGCTTGGCACCTTCGCCGGCGGGCACAGAAACGATCACGCCCTCCGGCCGTCCCAGTCGTACTTGTTCCGCCTTCCCCTTCCAGACCCGAGGCGTGGCCACGGGCTGCCCTGCGGGAAAAAGGCGCACAGCGTCGAACGCGGTGTATCCCCAGTTCAGCAGCTTCTGGGTTTCGGCAGCCCGTGCATTCTCGCTGGAAGCACCCAGCAGGATGCTGATCAGGCGGCGCTGGCCCTGGGCGCCCTCGCCCAGCCCGGGCACCTGACGGCGCGCCGTGGCCACCAGGCAATAGCCGGCAGCGCTGGTGTGCCCGGTCTTGAGGCCATCCACGCTGGGGTCGCGAAACAGCAGCAGGTTGCGGTTGGTGTCGTTGGTCGCTGGCGTGCCGGGATAGCGGTAACGCTGGATTGCGTAATACGGGACGTACTGCGGAAAATCGGTCATCAGACGGTTGGCCAGGGTGGCCAGATCACGGGCGGTCGTGGTGTGCCCGGCTTCGGTCAACCCCTCGGTGTTTCGGTAACCGGTCGACTTCATTCCCAGGGACTTCGCTTGCGCATTCATGAGTTCCACAAAACGCTCCACCGAGCCCGCCACACCTTCGGCCAGCGCTACCGTGGCGTCGTTCCCCGACTGCACGATCATGCCTTTGATCAGGTCCTCCACCGGCACTTGCATCTTGGGGTCGATGAACATGCGCGAGCCCGGCATTTTCCAGGCGCGCTCGCTGACGCCAAAGGTCTGCGTGAGACTGATCTTGCCGGCCTTGAGGGCGTCAAAGACGATGTAAGCCGTCATCAGCTTGGTCAGCGATGCGGGTTCGACGGGTTGGTCGGGGTTCATCGAAGCCAGCACCTGACCCGATGTCACGTCCATCAACAGGTAGGCCTTGGCCGCCACGTCGGGGGCCTGGGGCATCTGGGCTGAAGCGGGCAAAACCGAGCCGGCAACCAGGAAAGCAGAGAGGAAGAGGGAAGCAAAACGACGCAACAAAATCCGGTCCTTGAAAGGGTGTCAAAAAAACTCTGCGCGGCCTTTCAGGCTCGCAGATGACGCAGCACCAGTTCCCGCAACATCGGGAGCTGGCCATGAAAAAAATGACCACCACCGGGCACCACCACCACGGGCAGCACCTGGGGTCGAGCCCAGTCCATCACGCTGGACAAGGGAACGGTGTCGTCCTGCTCCCCATGAACGACCAGGGTTCTGGCGTGGAGTTCCGTTGGCACCGGGGCGACGTCAAACCGGCTGGCAGCTGTGCCGATCAACACCACGCGCTGGATATCGCGCAATGCATGCAGCCGGGCGGCCGCATGGCTGGTGACGAAGGCGCCAAAGGAAAATCCCGCCAGGCACAAAGGGCCATCGCCCGCTTGCGCTGCCACCACGGCCAAGAGGTCGTCGAGCTCGCCGCGCCCTTCGTCATACAAACCTTCGCTGGCGCCCACGCCCCGAAAGTTGAACCGGACAGCGGTCCAGCCGGCCAAAACGCAGGCACGTGCCAACGTCTGCACCACCTTGTTGGTCAGCGTGCCGCCGTGCAGAGGGTGGGGATGCGCAATGACTGCTGTGCCGAGAGTGGCCGATTCGGGGCGGTCGATGGCCAGCTCGATCAGGCCAGCGGGGCCCGACATGGTGAGGGTTTCGGTCTGGGCGTTCATTTCAGTTCACCGCGGCAACTGCCGGCTTTGCAGGGTCAACGACCCACATCGGAAGGCGTCACGAGCCGCTGGACAACCACGCCGTCGCGCAGGTGCGACTGAACGATCTCGTCGATGTCGTGTTCGTCCACGTAGGTGTACCAAACCGCTTCCGGATACACCACGGCGATCGGCCCGCCAGCGCAGCGATCCAGGCAGCCCGCCTTGTTCACACGCACCTTGCCCGCGCCCAGCAACCCGTGTGCCTTGGCCTGCGACTTGCACCGGTCGAACGCAGCCTGGGCATTGTGTTGCGCACAAGAGGCTTCGCCGTTTTCCCTCTGGTTGAGGCAAAAAAAGATGTGACGCTCGTAATAAGACTTGTTGTCTGCCATGGTGGGATTCTAGGTGGCGCTTGTGGACGCGATGTTCGAGCGGGAGACCGACAGCAGGCCAAAGACGAGCGCAGCGAACGGCCACAACCAGCCCAGCCATTGGGACAGACCATGGAAGCGGATGAAACGGCCCTGTTCCCAGACCTCCAGCGACTGGGCAAAGTAAGGGCTGAGCGGCGCGCCATTGAGCAGGCTCAGCGACACAGCCAGACACAGCAGCATGAGCACATTGCACATCCGGCGTGGCATGAGAACACAAAACACCCCGGCAATCAGGGCCAGAACGAGTCCCAGTTGCGCCTGCGGCGTGAGCCAGGCCCAGGCGTGGTCTGGACCGTAGGTCAGGGCGGCCGACAAACCTGCCACAGCCACGGCGCCACCCACGAGAAGCCCACAAAATATCAGTCGGCGGCCCCGCGAACGCATTTCGGCATAACCCATGAGCAAAGGAGACAGGACACTCAAACCAATGCAGAACGCCCCGGCCAGAAGACTCAATGGAGCGGGCTCGGCCTGGCGGACTGGCACCCATTCCAGAAAGGGTGTGTCCATCAACAGGGTGGTGAGGCCCGATTCCAGGCGGTCCCAGACCTGACCCAAACCAAACGGCACTGGCTGTGGGTACAAAAGCGCAAAAGGCCACAACGCCAACAACACGAGGCCGCCATGGGCCGAAGGCTCAAACCAGTTGGCGCGAATCTGGCTCCAGCGTCGCAGCGCCCCCAGCCGTTCGATCAACAGCGCCAGCAGGACACCGACTGCGGCGCCGACGCTGTTCAGCGCCCAATCGACATTGGAGGGAACGCGCATGGGCAAGTAGCTTTGCAAGGTTTCCACCACCAGTGACAGCAACACGGGCAGCGCCCAGGCCACCAGCCAGGCCCATCGCCCACCACCCGATCGCCGCAAGGCGACTGCCAGCAGAAACCCCAACGGCGCGTATCCAACCAGGTTGGCAGCGATGTCGAATCCAGTCCAGTACTGGGGAAGTGGCGCCTGCAGGAACGCCAGCGGAACCTCACCTTGATCGCGCCAGCCGCTGAACGGGTACAAGCTGGCATATGCCACCATGCCGGCGAACAGAAACGCCAGCGGCCAAGCGGATGAACGCGCTTTCAAAGCATCAGAACGGTTTGACGACCACCAGAATCACGGCGATCACCAGCAGGATCACGGGCGCCTCGTTGAACCAGCGGTACCAGACGTGGTTGCGGTGGTTGGCCCCTTGCGAAAACCGCTTGAGCATCACCCCGCAGGTGTGGTGGTAGGCCAGCGCCAGCAACACGACCAGCAACTTGGCGTGCATCCAGCCGTTGCCGGCGCCCCGGCCGATCCCATAGCCCAGCCACAGCCACAAACCCAGCGCAAGCGCAGGCACAGCCAGCAGGGTGGTGAACCGCATCAGCTTGCGCGCCATGAGAAGCAAGCGCTCACGCTCAGCGACGCTTTCGGGCGGCACCATGGCCAGATTCACGAAAATGCGCGGCAAGTAGAAAAGGCCCGCAAACCAGCTGGCCACGAAGACGATGTGAAAGGATTTGACCCAGAGCATGCGGTCAGTGTAGCGCCCGCCTCCCTCGGGAGCGGGAGCAACGTCAAGCATGACCAGCCTGCAGCAGGGCAAAAAAAACCCGGCCAGTTGGGCCGGGTTGGGAAGCCTTTTTGCTGTCACACACTAAGGCGCCCGCTCAGGGAGGAAAAGCGGGGAGCCACCTTGCGGCAGCCCGCCGTAATCGTACACCAATCTACTCGGATATCCAACTTTGACCTGTCAGATCTGACAGTAAGCCCGCCCACCAGTCACAAAAACTGGTCCTCGGAGCGTGACTACATCATCTTGGCGAGTTCGAACATGACCGCCGTGCCCAGCGCTTCACGGATGTTGCCGCGTCCCACCTTGGCCATGGAAAGCTCGTCGAAACCGGACATGTCGAAGGAACTGTCGTCGGGCGAGATTTCCAGAAACGGAAACTCGAACACCTCGCGCAAGAGTTCGCGGCGGAACGACTCGAATGCATCGCCTTTGATCTCCGAGTCCACGATGATCAGGTTCGGCATGCGGCTTCGCACCGCCTGGCGGGCTTGTTCAAAATCGACCACGCTGTCGGACAGCACGCCGATTTCGCGCAACGCGTCGCGGACATCGGCGCGGATCTGCAGCGCCGGGGACACCGTCAGCACATAGATGCCGGAGAGCGACTTGAACATCGACGAGTGATCGTCAGACAGCTCGACTGCGGAGATGCCGTCCACCGCCTGAACGGTTCGCGTGAACATCGCCGTGAAACTCACACCTTCATCGGTGATTTCGCGATCGATCTCGATGCCACCGGCGGTCTGAGCAATCTGGCGAATGAGCACCCAGCTCAGGCTGTCGAGCATGGCAGAGCTCGAGGGAGGCACACCGTCGTTGGACACACGTACCTGCAGGCGGGCATGTTTTGGCCAGGCGTTCATGTCCATGCGCACATCGATGCGGTTGCCGAACGGCAGGCCCCAGTCGAGAACCGCATTGGCGAATGTGTAGGCCACCGTCGGGTCGATCAGCACTTCAACCGGCTTGAGCTTGCGACGCAGTTCGATGCCGAGTACGCCGAGTTCGTTCTTGCGCTCTTGCAAGATGCCCTCGACCAGCTGCGCCATTTCGACCTTCTCGTGCGACTGGCGGATGCGACCGCCGTAAAAGCGGTTGATCTGCTGCGTGCTGATGCCGGCCATCTTCAGGCGTTCGGTTGGGATGCTCAGGGCGCGGTGCTCCAGCGTCGTGATGCGTCCCTTGGCCAGGAGCAGGTCGAGGCCGTTCTGCAGCGAACTCACCCCCACGGTGATCTGATCGGCCAAGCTGGCCACCAGGTCGGGCCAATGCTCGTCCAGCGACCAGGGTTGCTCGGTGGTGCTGCCCGGCTTTGCTGCTGCAGAAGCGCTGGCATGGTTCTTTTTGACGGACTGCATGGATCGATGGAACAGGTTCGGTGGGGCGGGCGTGTGCGTTGCGCTGCAGGTGACTGGGGAGTGCGCCGAGCAATCAAAAGCGTTCAAAAAGCGGCGCGCAAAGACTGCGGCTTGAAATTATCACCATCGGTCAAACAGGAACCGTGGGGAGGTATCAATCATTTCTTCTTACCGTGGAGTTCAACACAATGCCGCCATCTTTCGCGCAGGGGTGGCTGGCAGCCGGCAGGGCGCCAGCGACCGGCGCGACACGCGCATGCGGTGGCGGTTTGCCACAATAGGCCGATGCACAACCCAGCCCCCCACCCCTTCAGCCGCCCCCGCCGCCTGCGCCGGGATACGTTCACCCGCGATCTGGTGCGTGAGCACCGGTTGAGTCCTGCCGACCTGATTTACCCGGTGTTCGTGCTGGACGGAGCTGGCAGGCGCGAGGCCGTGGGTTCCATGCCGGGCGTGGAGCGCTTGAGCCTCGATTTGCTGCTGCCGGTGGCCGAGGACTGCGTGGCACTGGGCATTCCGGTGATGGCGCTGTTTCCGGTGATCGACCAGTCGCTGAAAACGCCCGATGGCCAGGAAGCGCTGAACCCCGATGGTCTGGTGCCGCGCGTGGTGCGCGAGCTGAAAAAACGTTTCCCGCAACTGGGCGTGATGACCGATGTGGCGCTCGACCCCTACACCAGCCACGGCCAGGACGGCCTGCTCGACAAACACAACTACATCCTGAACGACCCGACCGTGGAGATCCTGGTGAAGCAGGCGGTGACGCAGGCGCAAGCGGGCGTGGACATGGTCGCGCCCAGCGACATGATGGACGGGCGCATCGGTGCCATCCGCGCGGCGCTGGAAGCCAACGGCCTGGTGCACACGAAGATCATGGCCTACAGCGCCAAGTACGCCAGCGCGTTCTATGGCCCGTTTCGCGACGCGGTGGGCTCGGCCGCCAATCTGGGCAAGGCCGACAAGAAGGTCTACCAGATGGACCCGGGCAATTCCAACGAGGCATTGCGCGAGGTGGCGCTGGACCTGGCCGAAGGCGCCGACATGGTGATGGTCAAGCCCGGCATGCCGTACCTGGACATCGTGCGCCGGGTCAAAGACGAGTTCGCCGTGCCCACCTTCGCCTACCAGGTGAGCGGCGAGTACGCGATGCTCAAGGCGGCGGCCATCAACGGCTGGCTCGACCACGACGCGGTGATGATGGAGAGCCTGCTGGCCTTCAAGCGAGCCGGGGCCGATGGCGTGCTTACTTACTTTGCGCGCGACGCTGCCCGCCTGCTGCGCGGCTGAACCTCACCCCATGCGCGTTTTCCACATCCTGCCCGGCTCGGTGAGCGAGTCCGCGAGCCTGCCCATGGTGCTGCCCGCCAAGGGCTACGTATGGATCGCGTGCGGACGGCGCGAGTTTGAGCTGGAGCAGGGTGCCGTGCAATCCACCCTGCAAGTGATGACGGGCATGACGCTGGTGGACCTGCACATCTCTGACCTGCTCAACAACCAGTTGCCTTCGCACTACGACTACACCTCGCAATACGACATCCTGGTGTTCAGGCGCCTCACCACGGGGCACAGCGAAACCGACTTGGCGCACCCGGGCGAGGTGTTGACGCAGACCATCAAGCGCGGTGGCCCCCCGGTGCTGCGTCGCATCGATACCAGCCCGGTCGGGTTTGCGGTGTTCGACCGCGTGCTGCTCACCGTCCATCCCGCCGGTTGTCTGGTGCTGGACCACTACGCCAACCGACTCATGACAGCCACCACTGCGGCCTCGCGCGCCGCCGGCATTGCCCTGCCGCCCGGTCCGGCCGACCTCATGCTGCGCATCGTCAACCAGATGGTGGACGGTTACCTGGACCTGCGGCGCGAACTCACGCGCCAGCTGGACCACTGGCAAGCCGAACTGCTGAGCCCGGGCGCGCGCTTCAACAACTGGGGCTCGCTGCTGGACGCCCGCATCTCGCTGCACCACCTCGACGAAATCTGCGAAGACCAGCGCTCCGCGATCCAGGACTGGATCGAGGCGCTGAACACCTGGGAGCCCAATGAGCACAACGGCGGCCAGCGCGGGCTGGAGCTGCTCAAGGTGCGCTCGCGCGACGTGCTGGAACACATCGAGCGCGTGGTGCACCACGTGCGCCGGCTCGAGCAGAACGCAGAGACCGCGGTGCAGATGCACTTTTCGGCACAGAGCAACCGCACCAACGACATCATGCGCACGCTCACGGCGCTGACCGCGATTTTCCTGCCGCTGAACCTGATCGCGGGCATCTTCGGCATGAACTTCGAGTTCATCCCGCTGACCCACCTGAAGAGCGGTTTCTGGTGGGCCATGGGATCCATGGTGCTCACGGCCGCGGTGCTGGGCGTGGTGTTCTGGCGCAAGCGCTACCTGGCGCGCACCGCACGCTGAGACGCCCTCAGGGTGTGGGGTTGGCCACCCCGAACAACCTGGCGCCGTTGTCCCAACCGATGCGCCGCGCCACGTCGGCCGGCAAGCCGCCGAGCCAGGTGCGGTAGCCCTGCATGAGCTCGCCGTAGTACTGCCAGCGCTGGTTGACCCAAGTGTCGGAGCCGATCATGAAACGGTCGGGGTACTTGAGCAGCAGTGCGCGCCACTCGGGGCAGAGCTGACCATCGGCACAGGTCAGGCCCGGGCGGTACGACAACTCTCCCATCAACCTCGGGTAACGGGCAAACAGCGCGTCCACCCGCGGAGCGGGCGTTCCACCAATGCCTGTGTGCGCCCAGATCAACCTGGATTTCTGCCCCTTGGAAGGGGTGTTCGCCATCAGCAGGTCGATCGCCACATCATCCACATGCGCCAGGATGGCCAGGTCTTTTTCCTCGGCCAGCGCCATGAGCTGTTTGGCCACCGGGCCGTTGGCATTCGCGCTGTCGTAGAGATGGAATTCGCCCAGGCCGCGGTAGGGCCCGGCGGGCGTGCCCCGCGCCAGCTCGGCGTTCACCATCTCCACGATGGTGGGGTCCCGGAACCAGTTGCTGTAGTCGGCTCGGTTTCGATACAGGCGCACAAAGGGCACCACGGTCACGCCGGCGGCACGGGTTTGCTCGCGTGCGGTGGCCAGGGCCTTGGTGCCGTCGTTGGGTCGCGAGTTGGCAACGATGGCCCGTACGCCGCTTTTCTGCATGCGTTCCAGCACATCGGCCACGGGGTGCGGGCAGCCCGGGGCCGGCGTGTCGTGGATGCAGGCCTCGTCGTTGTAGTGCAAGTGGGCGTCGAACAGCGGTCCACTGTAGTCGGCCGCTGCGGCGGCCGTGCAGACCGCCGCCAGGAAGCTGAACAGACCGGCACGCTGCATGGCCGTTCAGCCGATGTGCTGCGAGAAGAATGCCAGCGTGCGTTCGCGCGCAAGTTGGGCAGCGGCTTCGTTGTACGAGCCGCGCTGGTCGCAGTTGAAGCCGTGGTTGGCCGCGTAGACGTGCACCGCCACATCGGGCTGTGCCTTCTTGAAAACTTCCACGGTGTCCATGGGAATCCAGTGGTCCTGGTCGCCGAAGTGCACCATGACCGGCACGGTCGGTTCGCGCGCCGCGTCAGCCGCTGCCGTCATGCCGCCGCCGTAATAAGGCACGGCCGCTGACAGCCCCTGGAGGGTGCAGGCCGCGCGCCAGGTGAGCAGGCCACCCCAGCAGTAGCCCACGATACCGACCTTGCCGGCCTGCGAGGCATGATCGATGGCGGCCTGGATGTCGGCCATCACGCCGGGCGCGGGCAGACCATCCACGGCGGTTTTGAAACCGAAACCGGTGCCCATGTCGGCTTCGGTGTAACCCAGCTCCACGCCGGGCTGGACGCGGTGGAAGGTGGCGGGTGCAACGACAAAGTAGCCATCGGCCGCGTAGCCGTCGGCCACGGAGCGGATGTGCGAGTTCACACCGAAGATTTCCTGCAGCACGACCACACCACCCTTGGGTTTGCCGGCGGGTTCAGCCACGTAGGCGGGAAAGGCAGTGCCGTCGGCGGCCTTGAGTTCGATCATGTGTCCCATGGGGTGCTCCTGTTGTTGGTTGAAAAATTCAGGCGCGCAGTTTGCGCGCCACAAAGTCGAGCCGGTCCTGTCCCCAGAACAGCTCGCCGTCGATCACATAGCTCGGCGCGCCGAACACGCTGGCGTCGATCGCCAACTGCGTCTGTTCGTCGTAGCGCACCTGCACATCAGGCTGTTGCGACTGCCCCAGCCGCGCCGCATTCAAGCCGCACTCGGTGAGCAATTCCGCCAGCACGTCCAGGGACGCGATGTCGCGTTCCTGGACCCACACGGCGGTGGTCACTGCACCGGTCAGCTTCATCGCAGCGTCTGCTCCGTCGTGCATCGACACGGCGGTGATCAGGCGCGCGGCAGGATCACCGGCCACCGGAAAGAAACGCGGCTCGGGGTTCAGCGGCACGCCCAGCACCTCGCTGAAGCGGCGCAACTCCAGCAGCCGATAAGCCTGACGCTGTGGTGCGCGCTTGGGCAGCGGCAAGCCGCCGGAGAGGGGGAAGATCTTGCCCAGGTCCATGGGCAGGACCCGCACGGTCGCACCTGTGTCGCGCACCAGCGAGGCAAAGCGCTCGTGGCCCAGGTAGGTCCAGGGGCTCTGCGGGGCCAGAAAGTAGTCGACTGTGTGACGCATGACGATCTCCTCGCGCTGTTGTAATGGCCGGCAGGCGGCGAGCCCGTGTTGTACGCGATGCCACCACTTTCTGCAGGAGACGGGTTATGAACAAGGCGGTTGGGCGGGTGCTGTTGGTCACCGGCGGCGGGCGAGGCATTGGCGCGGCCACCTCGCGTCTGGCGGCCTCGCAAGGCTGGGCGGTGGCGGTGAACTACACCGCGAACTCGCTGGCCGCCGACGAGGTGGTGCGCGGCATCCGCGAGCTCGGAGGCACAGCCATCGCGGTGCAGGCCAACGTGGCCGACGAGGCCCAGGTGCTGGCCATGTTTCAGAAGATCGACGCCAAGCTGGGCCGCCTCACCGGGTTGGTGAACAACGCCGGCGTGGTGGATGTGAGCGCGCGCGTCGACGAGATGAGCGTGGCGCGCATGAAGCGCATGTTCGACATCAACGTGATCGGCTCGATGTTGTGTGCGCGGGAAGCGGTGCGCCGCATGAGCACACGCCACGGCGGCGAAGGCGGCGCGATCGTCAACGTGTCCAGCGCGGCGTCGCGCCTGGGATCGCCCGGCCAGTACGTGGACTACGCCGCAGCCAAAGGCGCCATCGATGCCTTCACCATCGGCCTGGCCAAGGAAGTGGCGGCCGAAGGCATTCGGGTGAATGCGGTGCGCCCGGGCTTGATCGAGACCGACATTCACGCCTCGGGCGGCTTGCCCACCCGGGTGCACGACCTGCAGCACCTCGTGCCCATGCAGCGCGGCGGCACGGCCGACGAGGTGGCGCAGGCCATCGTGTGGCTGCTGTCGGACGCGGCGAGCTACACCACCATGTCCTTGATCGATGTCTCCGGAGGCCGCTGAACATGAACACATCACACATCAAGTACTGGTGGGAAGACCTTGAGGTAGGCAGCACACGCGACCTCGGCACCATCACCCCCACCGAGGAAGAGACCATCGCTTTCGCGCGCCAGTTCGATCCGCAGCCCTTTCACCTGGACCACGAAGCCGCCCAGGCCTCGGTGTTCGGCGCGCTGAGCGCCAGCGGCTGGCACACCTGTGCCATGGCCATGCGGCTGATGGTGACCAACTTCCTGAACGAAAGCTCCAGCCTGGGTTCGCCTGGCCTGGAGAGCGTGAAGTGGCTCAAGCCGGTGTTTCCCGGTGACACGCTGCGACTGCAACACACCATCCTGGAAAAACGCCCCATGAGCAAACGGCTGGACGTGGGCCTGGTGCGCACCACCTGGGAGATGTTCAACCAGCATGGGGACAAGGTGTTGTTCATGGAAGGCTACGGCATGTTCAGGAGGCGCGAGCCGGGCAACCCATAACATCCTTGCTTCGCCGCTGGCAGAAATAGCCTCTCCGGCGCGATGTGATTCTTCCAGGGCTCGCGAGGATCCGGCTCCGCCGGTCCCAGCGTGCGCCCCCTTGAGGGGGACGCGCGAAAGCGCGGCGGGGGTGGGCCACAATCCAGTATGGATTTCAAGCCGCTCATCACCCTGCTGGCCATCGTCAACCCGTTGGCGATCGTGCCGTTTTTCATCCACTACACACAGGGCTTCAGCCGCAAGCAGCGCCAGCGCACGGTGCTCATCTCCTCCATCAGCGCGTTCTCCGTCATCGCCATCTGTGCGCTGATCGGTCTGCAGATCCTTGAGTTCTTCGGCATCTCGCTGGCGAGTTTTCAGGTGGGCGGCGGCATGCTGCTGCTGACCTCGGCGCTGTCCATGCTGAACGCGCAACCGGCTGAAGCCAAGACCAACGAGCTGGAGGTGAGCGACGCATCGGCCCGCGCCTCGATCGCTGTGGTGCCGCTCACCATTCCGCTGCTCACTGGCCCGGCCACCATGTCCACCGTGGTGATCTACGCCGACCAGGCCAAGTCCTTCTTTCAGCACGCCGCGCTGGTGGGCTACGGCGTGGTGATCGCGCTGGCCACCGCCATCTGCTTCACCCTGGCCGAGCCGATCGCTCGTTTTCTGGGGCAGACCGGCATCAACGTGATGACGCGGTTGATGGGCCTGATCCTCGCGGCCCTGTCGGTCGAGGTGATGGCCACCGGACTGGTGAAACTGTTTCCCGTGTTACTGGGCTGACGGGTACAAGCCCATCGTCTGGGCCTGAAGGCGCGACAGGCCCAGCAGCGCGTCGGTGAACGGCGTGGCCACGCCGGTGAGTTGACCGAGTTCGCGCACCACCGTCACCAGCGCGTCGAGTTCCACCGGCTTCTTCGCCTGCACGTCTTGCAGCATCGAGGTCTTGAAGGCGCCGAGCCTGAACGTCACCGCGTGGCGGTCTTCGGGTTGCTGGTCGATCGGAATGCCGACCCTGGCACCGATTTCCTTGGCTTCGAGCATCACGCTGCTGATGAAGGCCCGCACCAGCTCGTCGCCCAGGATGAGGTCGGTGGTGGCGCCCGTGAGTGCGCTGACCGGGTTCACGGTCATGTTGCCCCAGAGCTTGTACCAGACGTCTTTCTGGATCTGCGGCGACACACTGGCGTTGAGCCCGGCGCGCTGCAACAGGGCAGCCAGCGCGGCCACCCGCTCGGTGGCCTGGCCGGAGGGTTCGCCGATGATCAGCCCATTGCCGAAATGGTGGCGGATCACACCCGGCGCGTCCACCGAGCAGCTGGCGTGCACCACACCGCCAATGACGTTTCGCGCGGGAACGGCGCGGTCGATGGCGCCGGTGGGGTCGACCGACTGCAGCCGGGTACCCGCGCGCTCGCCGCCAAAGCCGTTGAAGAACCACCAGGGCACGCCGTTCATGGCGGTGAGAACGATGGTGTGGCGACCGATCAGGGGCGCGATGCTGCGCGCCACCTCGGCCAGCGCGGGCGCTTTCACCGCCACGATCACCAGGTCTTGCACGCCCAGGGCCACGGCGCTGCTGGAGGCTTCCACCGGCGCACCGATGAGGCGGCCGTTCTCGTGCAGTTGCAGGCCCTCGCGCTGGAGTGCGGTGAGCGTTTCGCCCCGGGCCAGCGCGCTGACGATGCAGCCGGTGTGCGAGAGCAGCACGCCCAGCCAGCCGCCGATGGCACCGGCGCCGACGATGGCAACGCGCTGGAAATCCGGGTGGCTCAAACGTTCACTCCAGGTAGCTGCTGTCCAGGCGATTGACCTGCCTCACCAGCGCGTCGAACACGTCACGGCCTGCACCGTGGTTGGGGCTGAACTGTAGCGCGTCGCGGGTGCATTTCGCTGCAATCTCTTCAGGCACAGGGATCGCGGCAGCGGCGCCTCCCATGCTGAAGGTGGCCAGCTGGATTTCACAGGCGCGCTGCAGCGTCCACAGGATGGCGAAGGTCTGCGGCACGGTGGCGCCCCAGGCCAGCAGGCCGTGGTTGCGCAGGATCACCGCCGGTTTGTCGCCGATGCTCTGGAGCAGGCGCGGCGCCTCTTCGGCGTGGATGGTGATGCCTTCGAACGCGTGGTACGCCAGCATGCCGTGCAGCTGCGCGGTGTAGAAGTTGGTCTGCTGCAAGCCGTCCTTGAGGCAGGCCACGGCCACGCCAGCCGTCGTGTGGGTGTGCATCACACAATGCGCGCCCGCGATGCCATCGTGAATGGCGGCGTGCACGGTGAACCCGGCCGGGTTGACGCGGTGGGTCGAGCCGTCAAGCATCTCACCCTTGAGGTTGATCTTCACCAGGTTGCTGGCGGTGACTTCGCTGTAGTGCAATCCGAAGGGATTGATCAAAAACTGCTTTTCACTTCCGGCCACCGAGTCGGGCAGCCGCAAGGTGACGTGGTTGTAGATCATCTCCGTCCAGCCCAGCATGGCGAACACGCGGTAGCAGGCGGCCAGCTCCAGGCGCGCGGCCCACTCATCAGGGTGCATGCCGGCCGGCAGCACAGTGGTGGCTCTGAGCGTGGGGTTCATGGCGGTCTCCTTCAATAGGTGTCGGGGCCAGTGGCCACCGAGCCCTTGAACTGGGCAAGCAATTGCGAAGCGCTTGCGGCCAGCAGCATGGTGTCGGCGCCCACCGCCACGAACAAGGCACCGGCGGCCAGCCACTGCTTCGCACCCGCCTCGGTGGTGGCCAGGATGCCGGGGGCCTTGCCGGCGGCGCGGATGCGTTTGACGCCATCGGCGATGACGGCCTGCACCTCGGGGTGCGCCGCGTTGCCCGGGTGCCCCATGGACGCGCTGAGGTCGGCCGGGCCGATGAAAACACCGTCCACTCCCGGCGTGGCGGCGATGGCATCGAGGTTCTTCATGGCCTCCACGGTTTCGGCCTGCACCAGCACACAGACCTGGTCGTTGGCCTCAAAGACGTAACGCGCATGCGCCTGCCAGCGCGAAGCCCGCGCCAGCGCACTGCCCATGCCGCGGATGCCGGCGGGTGCGTAGCGCGTGGCCTTGACCACCAGCGCAGCTTGCTCGGGCGTGTCGATCATGGGCACGAGCAGTGTCTGTGCGCCGATGTCGAGGTACTGCTTGATGAGGGCCACGCCCACGTCGCCTGTGCCCACCGGCACGCGCACGATGGCGTGTGATCGAGCGTCGCGAAATGCCTGCTGCGCGCTGGCCACGGCCTGCAATTGCGACAGTGTGTTGCGCACGTCGTTGGGCGCGTGTTCGCCATCGATCAGCAACCAGTCGTAACCGATGCCGGCGAGCAGCTCGGTGCTGTAGGCGCTGGCCAGCGCGGCCCACAGGCCGATCTGCGGTGTGCCGGCGGCCAGCGCTTGTTTGAAGGTGTTGATGGGGGTGTGCATGAAGACCTCAGACGAACTTGAACTTGAGGCAACCGAGCGGGCCGTAATTGGCCTCGAACAGGTCACCCGCCTTGGCGGCCACCGGCCGCGTGAACGAACCGGCCAGCACGATCTGGCCCGCGCGCAGCGACTCGCCCCAGGGCGCGAGCTTGTGCGCCAGCCAGGCAATGCCGATGGCGGGGTGGCCCTGCACACCGGCGGCCAGACCCGTTTCCTCCACCACGCCGTTTTGCGTGAGCACGGCGCCGCACCACGGCAGGTCGGTGGTGAGCGGGTCGGCGCGGTACCGGTCGTCGCCCGCACCCAGCACGATGCCGGCGTTGGCCGCGTTGTCGCTGATGGTGTCGAACACCTTGCGCATGGCCTTGGTGTGCCGGTCGAACTGCTCGATGCGCGCGTCGATGATCTCGATGGCGGGCGTCACGTACTCGGTGGCGTTGATCACGTCGGCCAACGTCACGCCCGTGCCTTTGAGCGGCGCCTTGAGCACGAAGGCGAGCTCCACCTCCACGCGCGGCGCGATGAAGCGCGATGCCGGGATCTCCAGCACCTGACCGGCGGGCGCGGTGAACAGCATGCTTTGCAACAGGGTGCCGAAATCGGGTTCGTCGATCTGGCTGGCCATCTGCATGGCACGGCTCGTCAAGCCGATCTTGTGGCCGATGACCTGGTTGCCGCCGGCCATCTGCAGCGCGACCCAGGCGCGGCCGACGCGGTAGCCGTCTTCCACAGTCATGCCGGGGAAACGCTTGGAGAAATGCTCCAGCGGCGTGCGGGTCTTCTCTGCCCGCTCGAGCTCGGCGGCGAGTTGCTGGATGAGGGTGTCGTCAAGCATGGGTGTGTGCGAGGGCTTCGACAAGCTCAGCCCGAACGGGGTTGGTGGTTGGGCAGCCAGAACACACGAACGCCCATCCAGTCCGTTCGGACTGAGCCTGTCGAAGTCCGTGCCAAGGTCGGGTGGAGAACGGGTTCATGTCCGGTTGAAGAGTGGGTGGATGGAGCTGTTCTTGGCGTCGAACACCTCATGGCCTTCGTCCACCTGCACGGTGATGCCGATGGGGCGTGCGGCGAGCTGCGCGGCGAAGCTGGTTTTCACGCAGGCTTGCAGCGCATCGCCCACGCGCTGGTGCGTGAGCGAACTGCGGCCCTGGGCCATGCGCACGTTCATGTAGACAAACGCATAGTCGCTGCCCAGCCCGGCGGCCTCGCCGGCCGCACCGCCGTCGGCAATGGCGCTGTGCGCGGCGGGGTAGGCGAGCACGCGCGTGCCGCCGGTGTGGAAGACCTGCTTGTCGGCTTCATCGCGCACGGCGAGCATGGCGTCGCACAGAGCGCGGCACAGGCGGCCCATGTCGATGCCGCCTTGCGATTCGGGCTTGTCGAGGTTGGAGGTGTAGAGGACGACGAGGTGGGGCATGGTGGTCAGAGTCGGGAAACGGTTTGGTAACCCTGCGCGGCCGAGGCCTGTGCGGCAGGAATGGCGGCGCCCGTCTGTGGCGATACTGGGAAGACGGCGTTGATCTGGCCAGTGCCGGAAGCGCCGAAGTAGGGTGTGACGATTTCGGCCTTGCCTTCGTAATCGCTCCAGCCGAGCGCGCCCAGCATCATGGCGGTGTCGTGCATGAAGCCTTCGCCGTGGCCTTTGGCGGCGTACTCGGGCAGCATCTCGCAGAAGGCTTTCCATTCGCCCTGCTCCCACATCTGCACCACGCGGCGGTCGAGCGTTTCGAGAAAGGGGCTCCAGATTTTGAAGGCGTAGTCGGGTGCGAGGCCGTTCTGCGCAAAGCGGTGGCTGAGGCTGCCGCTGGCCAGAAACGCGACGGTGCCGTCGTAGTGGTCTTCCACCGCACGGCGCATGGCCCAACCGAGGCGCGCGCTGTCGTTGAGGTAGTGGGCCTGGCACAGCGCCGAGACCGAGATGGCCTTGAAGTGCTGGTCGGCGTTCATGTAGCGCATGGGCACGAGGGTGCCGTATTCGGGGCCGAGGGTGGTGGCGTGGTGGGCAAGGGTTTCCACGCCGTGTTCGTTGCAGACCTTGGCGAGCAGTTGGCCGAGTTCGGGGTTGCCCGGGATCTCGAACGGCAGGTTGCTGATGAAGTGCGGCAGTTCGTTGCTGGTGTAGCGGCCTTCAAAATGCGGCGCGCAGTTGAGGTGGTAGCTGGCGTTGACGAGCCAGTGGGTGTCGAAGACGACGATGGTGTCCACACCGAGTTCGCGGCAGCGGCGGCTGATTTCCTTGTGGCCGTCGATGGCGTCTTGCCTCGTTCCTTTGCGCGGTCCGTCGAGTTCGCTGAGGTACATCGAGGGGACGTGGGTGACTTTGGCTACGAGGGCTAGTTTTCCCATGTCTTTCTCCTTCGTTCTTGGTGGTTGCTCCGTGGCTGGAAGCCCTGGGGCGCCCACCTCCGCGAATGTCCCCCGGGGCCTGCGGCCCCTCCTCCTTGACTTCGCTGCGGTGGACACCCCAGGGCTTCAAGCCACTGCGGGCCTCGCATTCGAGAAGATGGCCGCGCACCTGCCACGTCGGATCGAGCGGGCATGGCGTTCTGCGCAGCGGGGTCAAGGAGGAGACGGCA
>JBBQSX010000058.1:0-17889 GCA_038213545.1 Burkholderiales bacterium | reverse complement strand
ATCGAAATCGCGCAAGACCAGACCGTGCGCTCGGCCGGTTATGGCGAGCCGCCCGAGTGCGCCAAACGGGATGACTCCACCCATCCCTGAGCGCTGTCAGCGGTTAGTGCTTTCGTCCTTTTCTTTGTCATCTGCGGTGGGTCCCCCCGGCGCCGATCCCTCCAGAGAACGGACCGCGTCGGTGGCCACGCCTGAGTTGATCAGCCGCTCGTGCCCAGGCTCCCAAAGATCCCAGCCCGGCGTACCCAGCGCCTTCTGGATGAAGTCCTCAGGAACGCCCCGGTTGCGGTAAAAGTTCGCCACAAAATGGTCCACCGATGACCACCCTGTGCTGAAGCCCTCGCCCAGGCGGTGGCTCCGGTGAAAGCCCAGGCTGGCCTGGGGTGCCAGCAGACGCCGCTCGCCCGCCACAAACACCAGGGTGCATGCGCTGGCGCACACGCCGTTGGCCTGGGTGTTGAGTGTGCGCTGCAGCGCCACGCGAGCCATGCCGTGGCCTTCGGTCAGCAAACCGCCGGGGCTGGTGATCTCCAGCACGCGAACCTGAGGGTGTCGAGCCAATGCGCTCATGAGTGCTCGTGTGCTCCCCACCCCCATTTCGCCCTCGATCTTCAGGCGTGTCACCTCGCCACTGTCTGCTCGAACCGGTGTGATGGAGACCGTATCGAGTCCCCTCACATACAGAGACCACCAGCCCTGCAGCAGCGTGCCCAGGCTGGTGGTCACGGCAAAGGCCATCGCCAGCGCGGCCAGCATGTTGCCCACGAGACCCGCCACCGCCAGCCACGGCGCCACGCCTTCATGCACCCGACGGGCGCTTGTGCGCACCGCCCCCACGATCCATGCGCCGTTCCACACCAGCGCCCACAGGGTCACGGCCACTGCGGCCCACAGCCAGGTCAGGTAGCTGTACTCCACGTCCCACGTCTTGCTTTCCAGCCAGCCTGCCACGCCAAGTGCGAGCAGTGCCAGCGCAAAGCCGGTCACCAGCGTGTTCAGCAGGCCCCAGTGCCCTTGCGTGATGACCCAGAAGCGCGGGTCGAGCTCCATCTTCCACCAGGGTGCACCTTCCACGCTGCGCACGATCTTCTCCACGTTGGCGGGCAGCACGTCGCGGTACTTCGCCATGCCGTCGTGGCCCTGGTAGTCGGCCCAGGCGTGGCGGCGGCGGGCGGGTGCGAGCACGCTCTGCTCCAGCCACGCCACCAGCTTGAGCGTGGGCGCATTGGTGCTTTTGCGGGTGAGCCAGGCCAACGCGCTGGCCTCCAGGTAGGGGCGCGAGGATGCGTCTGCCAGCCGTACCTGCCCTGGGTGTTTCAGCGCAAGGTCGCCATCCTGGGGCAGTCCGGGCATCCACTGTCGCAGATCGTCCAGCCGCAACCAGATGCGACCTTCGTCGTCTTCGGCCAGCTTGAGTGGCCGTTGGGCGTGGCGCTCGGTCCAGTTGCGGACGGCGGAGATGCGTTGCAGGCGCGGCATGCGCGGACTCTGTCATGTTTTTCAGCGGGCAGGCAGAGCGCCTCCCCAAAGGCCGGCCGACTGGCTCAGACATGAAACACCGGTAGAGTCTGCGCAGTCCTCGGGCTGCCTGGTGGCGGGTGGCCGGGTGCACAGGAGTGGTTTCATGTTGTTGTTGATCCTGGGTCTCGTCTTGTTTCTGGGCATCCATTCGGTGTCCATCGTCTCGGCCAGTGGGCGCAACCGCCTGGTGCAGCAAATGGGGGAGGGGCCTTGGAAAGGCCTGTATTCGCTGGCCTCGCTGGCGGGCTTTGTGCTCATCGTGGTGGGCTACGGCGCTGCGCGGGAAGCGCCGGTGGTGCTCTACACCTTGCCCAACGGCTTCCGGCATCTGGCGGCCGTGTTGATGCTGCCGGTGTTCGTGCTGTTGCTTGCGGCGTACCTGCCCGGGCGCATTCAGCGCGCCGCCAAACACCCCATGCTGCTGGCCGTGAAGCTGTGGGCCCTGGCCCACTTGCTGGCCAACGGGACACTGGCCGATGTGTTGCTCTTCGGGGGCTTCCTGGCCTGGGCCGTGGTGGACCGCATTTCGGTGAAAAAGCGCGCCGCCGCTGGCCTGCTGCGCCCCGGCCCCGTGTTGCCCGGCAGCAAGGCCAACGACGCCATCGCGCTGGTTGGCGGCCTGGGGCTCTATGTCCTGTTTGTGGTGTGGGCACACGCCTGGCTCATTGGCGTGCGGCCCTTTGGTTGAGGTCGTCGGGGGGAACCTTGGTGCGCACAAGCGCACCAAGTGGGTCGCCTTGTTGAAACGACACCGGAGATGCCGCTGATGACACGCTCGATCGCCCTTTCCTTCGCAACCTGTCTGGCCATGGTCGGCCTCGTGCCGTCGCCGGCGCACGCCCAGACCACCGAGCTGGTTACCAGTGGTCTGCAAAACGCCTGGGGTGTGGCTTTCATCGGAGAGGGCCGCATGCTCGTGACCGAGCGGCCCGGGCGCATGCGGGTGGTGGGTGCCAATGGCCAGTTGGGCGAGCCTCTGGCGGGACTGCCAGCGGTGGACGCGGGCGGGCAGGGCGGCCTGCTTGACGTGATCACCGACCGCAACTTCGCCAGCAACCGCACACTGTATTTTTGCTATTCGGAGCCGGCGGCCAGTGGGCGCGGCAACTCCACCGCCATGGCATCGGCCAGGCTCTCTGACAACGCCGCCCGGCTGGACGACGTCAAAGTGATCTTCAGCCAGGCGCCGAAGGTGAGCAGCCGGTCGCACTTCGGTTGCCGCATCGCCCAAGCCACCGACGGCAGCCTGTTTCTCACGCTGGGCGACCGCTACTCGCGCATGAACGATGCGCAGACCCTGGACAACCACCACGGCAAGGTGGTGCGGGTCAAGGCCACCGGTGGCGCTCACCCGGACAACCCTTTCGTGGGTCGCGCGGGTGCCCTGCCGGAGATCTGGAGCTTCGGCCACCGCAACGTGCAAGGTGCAGCGCTCGCGCCCGACGGTCGCCTCTGGACCTCGGAGCACGGCCCGCAAGGCGGCGACGAAATCAACCGGCCTGAGCCCGGCAAGAACCACGGCTGGCCCGTCATCACCTATGGCGAGAACTACGGAGGCGGCGCCATCGGCGACGGCATCACCAGCAAGCCCGGGCTGGAGCAGCCGCTGCACCAGTGGACCCCTTCGATCGCGCCGTCCGGTCTGGCCTTCGTGACGAGCGAGCGGTACGGCAAAGCCTGGCAGGGCAGCCTGCTGGCGGGATCGCTCAAGTTCCGCTACCTTTCGCGTCTGGTCATCGACGGCGACCGTGTGGTGCGCGAAGAAAAACTGCTGCCCAACCTCAACCAGCGCGTGCGCGACGTGCGCCAAGGCCCCGACGGTTTCATCTACCTGCTGACCGACGACCGCGATGGTCAGCTGCTGCGCCTGTTGCCCGGGCGCTGAAAGGCCACCATGCGACACGCCTCCCCGCAAACCGACACGAGCCCTTGTCTGGATGCCGACCGCGCGCACCTTGTGCTGTGCTACCAGTCCGTTCGTGGACGGACGCGAGTGCTCGCCGCGCCGCTCTCGCCCGAGGATTGCCAGGCCCAGTCCATGCCCGACGCCAGCCCCACCAAGTGGCACCTGGCCCATGTCACATGGTTCTTCGAGACCTTCGTGCTGGAGCCCTTCGAGCCCGGATTCAAGCCGTTCAATCCGGCGTTTCGTGTGCTCTACAACAGCTACTACAACGGCGTGGGTGAGCAGTTTGCGCGGCACCGGCGCGGGCTGGTCACGCGGCCCGACCTGGCCGAGGTGTGGCGCTGGCGCGAAGAGATCGACGAGCGCGTTGTGCGGCTGATCTCGCACACCGACAGCCTCGATGCGCTGCGCCTGATCGAGATGGGCCTGCACCACGAACAGCAGCACCAGGAACTGCTGCTCACCGACATCAAGCACCTGCTCTCCGTCAATCCACTCAGTCCGGTGTACCAGCGGGCCTGGCCGCTGGTGTCGGTGGCGCCCGTACCAGCGCGATGGATCGAACGCGAAGGCGGACTGACCGACATCGGTCACCACGGCGAAGGGTTTTCGTTCGACAACGAATCCCCACGCCACCGCCAGTGGATGGAGCCGCACGCGCTCATGAACCGCCCGGTGACGCACGGCGAGTGGCTGGACTTCGTGCGCGACGGCGGCTACACCGACCCACGCTGGTGGCTCGCCGCCGGCTGGGACTGGGTGCGTGCACAAGGCATTCGTGCGCCGCTGTACTGGACGCTCCACCAGGACACCCACACCCTGCCCACCGTGTTCACCCTGCACGGCGACATGCCGCTGGATCCGCACACGCCGGTGGTGCACGTGAGCTACTTCGAGGCCGATGCGTTTGCCCGCTGGACCTCGGCCACCCACGCCGACCAGGCGGGTGCCCGCCTGCCCACCGAAGCCGAGTGGGAGGCCGCCGCGGCCAGCTTGCCGGTGCAGGGCAACCTGCAGGACACCGGCGCCCTGCACCCCATGCCCGCGCGCACGGCGGGCAGCGGCCTGCTGCAAATGTTTGGCGATGTGTGGGAATGGACCGCCAGCAGCTACAGCCCCTATCCGGGTTACCAGCCCACCGAAGGCGCGGTGGGTGAGTACAACGGCAAGTTCATGGTCAACCAGATGGTGCTGCGCGGCGGCTCGTGTGCCACGCCGGCCTCGCACATCCGCGCGAGCTACCGCAATTTTTTTCCGACCGATGTGCGTTGGCAGTTCAGTGGACTGCGGTTGGCGCGCAGTCTCTGAGGGGGGCGCGGGTCTTCAGCGCGTGAGCAGGCGCCGCGCGCCGTGGCTGGCCGCGTCCACCACCGCCACCATGAGCAGCATGGCGCCCAGGATGGTGGCGGTCTTGTTCATCTGGAACAGGCCCATGTGGAAGGCCAGCAGCTGGCCCAGGCCGCCTGCACCCACCACGCCCAGCACGGCGGCGGCGCGGATGTTGTTTTCCCAGCGGTACAGCGTGTAGCTCATGAGCTGCGGCAGCACCTGGGGGAGCGTGGCGAACAGGAACGTGCGCCCGTTGCCCACGCCTTGCACGCGCAATGCATCGCCGGGGCCGGGCGGTGCGTTCTCGATCGCTTCGGCGAACAGGCGGCCCAGCACACCGGTGGTGTGAAAGGCCAGCGCCAGCGTGCCGGCGAACGGGCCCAGGCCGGCGGAGATGAGCAGCAGCGCGGCCCACACCAG
This sequence comes from Burkholderiales bacterium, assembly GCA_038213545.1. Classification (GTDB taxonomy): domain Bacteria; phylum Pseudomonadota; class Gammaproteobacteria; order Burkholderiales; family Burkholderiaceae_C; genus Hydrogenophaga. The sequence continues at coordinate 12,713 of JBBQSX010000058.1, read as the reverse complement.
CTCGGGGATGCTGCGCAGCGCATTGAGCACCCAGCGTGTGGGCCCTCGGACCCAGGCTGCGTCGGCCGGGTGCAGGCGGCTCGCCGGAAGCGCCAGCGCCAGGCCGGCCGCAGCGGCCAGCGCCGTGCCCAGCGCCGACATGGCCAGCGTTTCCCAGGCGCCGATGGCGACCTTCTTCACGAACACCGGCGAGAGGTCGGGCGGGAAAAACTCCGCCACGAAGCGGCCCATGCTGCGCGCGGCGTCCAGCGAGAGGAACTGCGCCCACTGCAGGTCCAGCGAAGCGAAGCTGGCGACCACCAGCACGACGAGGCCCGCGACAAACCAGCAAGCCTTGCAGCGGGCGTCGAACAGGCGCGGCGGCAGCTTGTAGGGTGGGTTGGCAGCGCTTGGTTGGTTGGACCTCATGCCAAGCCTCCTTTGCGCACCGTTGTTCGAGTTGCGGGGAAGCGAGCCAGCACCCGCCGCGGAACTGGCTTCGCCAGGCCGCAGGGGGGGTCCCCCCTCATGAGGGGGGAAGACGCGAAGCGGCGCAGGGGGGTCATCCGAGTGCTTTCCTGAGCCACGAACTCACCCGGTCCGCCAGCGCCACCAGCAGCACGAACACCAGCAGCATGGTGGCAACCTCGCCGCCGTTGAACATCTTCATGGAGTTGTCGAGCTGCTGGCCCAGGCCACCGGCGCCCACGAAGCCCAGCACCACCGACGAGCGGATGGCGCATTCCCAGCGGTACACCGTGTAGCTGGTGAGCTCGGCGGCATTGGTCGGCAGCAGACCGAAAAAGAAAGCCTGCAGGCGGCCGCTCCCGTTGCGCAAGAGTGTTTCGGTGGCGTGTGATTCACCGCTTTCCAGGATCTCGCCATACACCTTGCCCAGCATGCCGCCGTAGGTGAGCGCAATCGCCAGCACGCCGGCCGTGGGGCCCAGGCCGACCACGCGCACGAATACCAGCGCCCACACCAGCTCGGGCACGCTGCGCAGCACGATGAGCAACCACCGAACGAGCTGCCTGAACCAGGACGGCCCGCGCGCCATCCGGCCCGACAGAGCCGAAACCGAGAGCAGGCGCACCGACATCAGCGCCAGCGGGATCGCCACCACCAGCGCGAGCGTGACACCGGCGGTGGCCATGGCCACGGTGCGCCAGGTCTCGCGTGCCACCATGCCCATGAACTCCGCGTTGACCACGAGCGGCCAGAAGGTGGCCAGGAACTGGCGGGTGACCTTGAGGTTGTCGGGCTCCAGAAAGATCCAGGGCTGGAACTCGGTGGCCACCATGAGCGGCCAGAGCAGCACAGCTCCCAAGCCGAACCAGAACAGGCGGCCGACCCACGCGGGGTCTCGCGCGGGGGCGCTGCGCAAAGAGGTCGCCGCCGTGTTCATGTTCAGCGGCAGTGCATCACCGCGGGTTGCGGTGTGGCCTGCGGCTCGGCCACCACCACCGGCACCTCACCGCGCAGCTCGTGCTCGAACTGGTCGTACAGGCGCGCCAGGCGGTCCTGCGTGACATCGGCGGCCGGCAAATCGAAGGCCAGCTGGCCATCTCTCAAACCGACGATGCGCGGGAAGTGGGCCAGCGCCACGTCCACCTGGTGGAGCGTGGCCACCAGCGTCACACCGCGCTCGCGGGCGCCGTCCTGCAGCGCGGCCACGGCTTGCTTCGAGCGTGTGGGGTCCAACGCCGACAAGGGTTCGTCGATGAGCCAGAGGCGGGCTGGGGCGAGCAGCGCGCGCGCCAGGCCCACGCGCTGGCGTTCGCCGCCCGAGAGGCGGTCTACCCGCTCGAAGAGTTTGTCGGCCAGGTCAAAGTGGTCCAGCGCGTCAAACGCCGCCGGGATGTCGCTGGGGTAGAAGAGCGAGCGCAGGCTGGCCAGCAAACCCATGGCGGGCAAACGCGCGGCGAGCACCGAGGTGACCACGCGCTGGCGCGGGGGCAGCGGCGGCACTTGCGGCGCCAGGAAAAGCTGGCCGCGCTGGCGTTGCAGGGCAGAGCGCGGCAGTGTCCACGGATCACGACCATCGAGTTGCACTGTCCCAGCCGAGGGCGGCAGCGCGCAGGCCATGACCTGCAGCAGCGTCGTCTTGCCCGCGCCCGATGGGCCGATCACGGCGACCTGCTCGCCCGAGTCGATGGTGAGGTCGAGTGAGCGCAACGCGGGCGCGTGGCCCGCGCGCGCCGCCGGATGGCGGGCCGAGACGCCCTGCAGTTCGATTTTCAACCGGACGACCTGGCGATCAGAGCAGGCCGGCGCTGCGCGCTGCGGCTTCCAGGCCCTTGTAGTTCTCGGGCTTGGTTTCGATGTAACGCGTGGCGCGGTTCAGCTTGAGGATCTCGGCGTGCTCGGGGTTGGACGGCGACAGGCCGAGCAGCGCGGCCTTGATCTTCTGCTGCATCGCCACCGGGGTGTCGGCGTGCACCGACCAGTTGTAGTTGAAGTAACCGGGCGTGGTGAAGAACACGTCGACAGCCTTGGTGTCGACCTTGTTCTCGGCGACAAATTTTTTCCACACGGTGATGTCGAGCGCGGCCGCGTCGACCTTGCCGCTGACCACCGAGGCGATGGTGGCGTCGTGCGCGCCGCTGTAGGCGATGCGGCGGAAGTCTTTTTCAGGCTCGATGTTGGCCGCCAGCAGGAAGCTGCGAGGCATCAGGTGGCCCGAGGTGCTGCTCTGCGAACCAAACGACACCTGCTTGCCCTTCATGTCGGCCAGGGTCTTGATACCCGAATCGGTCTTGGCAATGAAGACCGACTGGAAACGTGTGTCTTCTTCGCGCTGGGCCAGCGGCACGACCTTGCCACCCGAGCGGATGTTGGCCTGCACAAATGTGAAACCACCGAACCACACCAGATCGACCTTCTTGTTCACCAGGGCTTCCACCGCGGCGGGGTAGTCGCTCACCGGGGTGAATTCGACCTTCACACCCAGCTCTTTTTCGAGGTAGGTGGCCAGCGGCGTGAACTTGCGGATCTGCTCGGTGGCGGCTTCTTCCGGGATGGTGGTGACGCGGAACACGGTCTGCGCGTGGGCGGCGGCGGTGAGGCTGAGCACGGCGCAGGTGAAGAGTGCGCGCAGGGTGCGTGATGAAGGATTGAACATGGGTCATCCAGTGAAGAGGGATTGGGGAGGGAGTATTAGACCCGACCTGCTTCAACCGCGTGCCGCGTCGGGGCAGTGCCCGGCAGCTTTGCAAGCCCCTGCAAGAAAGTGGGTCACCACACCGACTTTGAAAGACGTCTCCGCTATAAAGACGCTTCCTGAAAGCCCCCATGAACAACCAGACCGCAGCGCCGCCTTTCATTCAGCTCCACCACGAGGACCACGCCGCCTTGCGCGCTGAGCTCGTGGCCGGTCTGCTTCAGACTCCGGCGAACATCGCGCCCAAGTTTCTCTACGACGCCTTGGGCTCGCGTCTGTTCGACGCCATCACCGAGCTGCCGGAGTACTACCCCACGCGCACCGAAGCGTCGATCTTCCAACAGCATGGCGCCGACATGGCGACCATGGTGCCCGGCGGCTCCATCCTGCTCGACCTTGGCGCAGGCAGCTGCGCCAAGGCCGCGCGCCTGTTCCCGGTGCTGCGCCCCGCCGCCTATGTGGCCATCGACATTTCGGTGGACTACCTGCGCGACACGCTGCAGCAACTGCAGAAACAGCACCCTGCGCTGGCCATGCTGGGCCTGGGCATGGATTTCTCGGCTCGCTTTGCATTGGGTGCCGAGGTGGCCGACTGGCTGGCCGACGGCCCCGCGCCGCAGGCACCGCGCGTCGTGTTTTACCCCGGCTCCAGCATCGGCAACTTCAACCCGGAAGAGGCCCTGGCACTGCTCAGGCAGGCGCATGCGGTGTGCCGCTCGGGAGGTGCGGGCGGGGGCTTGTTGATCGGTGTGGACCGGGTCAAACCCAAGGCCGTGCTCGAGCCCGCCTACGACGACGCGCTGGGGGTCACGGCCGCGTTCAACCGCAACCTGCTGCTCAACGTGAACCGCGTGCTGGGGGCCGATTTCGCACCGGCCGCCTGGCGCCACGTGGGGCTGTTCAACACGCAGCGCTCGCGCATCGAAATGCACCTGGAGGCCACCACGCAACAGAACGTGCGCTGGCCCGGCGGCCAGCGCGTCTTTGCCGAGGGTGAGCGGCTGCACACCGAGAGTTCGTACAAGTGGGAACCCCACGCGTTTGAAGCCGTGTTGCAGGACGCCGGCTTCGGCCAGTCGCGCCACTGGACCGACGCGCAAGGTTGGTTCAGCGTGTTCTGGGCGCCGGCCTGAGGTTGCGCCACCACTGCGCGAAGAGCTCGTGACCGCTCACCATCACCACGCCGGCGAGCACCAGCAGGGCGCCGGTGAGGAAGCTGGCTTCAATGCGCTCACCCAACAGCCACGCGCCCAGCACCACGCCGAACAAGGGCGTGAGAAACGACAGCACCCCCAGCCGCGACGCCAGGTAGCGGCGCATCAGCCAGAACCAGACCAGGAAACTGACGAAGGCCACCACCACCGACTGGAATGCCAGGCTCGCCCACACCACCGGGGTGGGGTTGAAGGTGGTCTGGCCCATGAAGAAGGCCGCCGGCAGCAGCAGCGCGAAGGCGCCCAGCAACTGGTAGAGCAGGGTCTGCGTGGCCGGCAAGCTGCCCAGGCGCGTGGTGCGGATGACCACGGTGGTGGCTCCCCAGGCCGCACCGCCGAGCAAGCCCAGCAGGTCGCCCCAGAGCATGCGGCCCCAGTCCTGGTTGCCCTGCGTGTCCCGCAACAGGAACGCAATGGCGATGCCGGTGAAGGCCAACAGGATGCCCAGCCACTGCGCCGGTGCCAGCCGCTCGGCCGGCAGCTTCCACTGCAGCCCCAGCGCCGCGAAGATCGGCGCCGTGTAGAGGAAGACCACCATGTGCGCGGCCGAGGTGTGGCCCAGGCCTTCGCCCACCAGCAGAAATTCCAGGCCGAACAAGGCCCCGGCCACCGCCCCGGGTTTCCAGGCACCGTCGGCCAGCAGCGAGCCTTCGCCCCGGCGCCACATGAGCAGACCCACCAGGGCGGCTGCGATCCCTGAGCGCACCGCAATTTGCAGGACGGGCGAGAAGTCGGCCGCGGTCGCCTTCAACACGATCTGCTGCAGGCTCCAGGTGAGGCAGAGCAAGACCATGAGGCCGATGGCGCGGGCGTCGAGGGATAGGCGGGTGTCCACAGAGGCGTTTGTTGAAAAGTGAGGCGCCGATTGTGGCTGTTGCCCCGTGCGCGTTCAGGCGCGCACGCTGCGAAAACCGGCAAAGATGTCGTTGCGCGCCGCCGGGAAGTAGTTGCGGTACCTCGGATGGCGAATGCGCGGGTGGGTCGCGTTGCTGGCGCCCTTGAGCACCGGGCGGCCGTCGAACCAGGGCTGCGAGTAATCCAGATACGGGTGGGGTGCGAAGCCGGGGAAGGGCGCAAAGGCGCTCGCGGTCCATTCCCAGACCTCGCCCCAGGCAAAGCCCGGTGAGGTGTGCGCCGCCACTTCCCACTCGGCTTCGGTGGGCAGGCGCCGCCCGGTCCAGCGGCACCACGCTTGCGCATCGGTCGCACTCAGGTGGCAGGCCGGGGCTTGCAGGTCCAGCGCCTGCCAGACGCCGAAGCGCTGCTTTTCCCAACCATGGGGTGCGCGCCGCAGATAACGGGGAACGCTGGCCAGGCCGGCGTCCACCATCGGCAGATAGCGCGCCCAGGTGACGGGGCTGGTGTCGATCTCAAAGGCATTCACGTCCACGGTGTGGGCACCGAGTTCGTTGTCGAAAGCGAAGCCGGGGCCGGACCAGCCTTGGGTCCAGCGCGTGGCCGGTACGTGGACCGTGGAGACTTCGACAGGCCCGGTCCGCACGGACGGCGATGGATCGGCATGGCCTGCATCGATGCCCAGTGCCTGTGCCATGTAGACCGCCGCTTCGGTGTGCATGTCTTCGTGGAAGAGGGCGAGGCGGAAGAAGTAGAGACCGGTGTCGTCGTCGGGTGCGTCTCGCAGGCGATCAAGCGTTTCGTCCAGGCCCGCCGTCAGGTCGGCGCGTGTGGTGTCGGCGTCCGGCAGGTCGAGTTGCCAGCGCCGATAGTGCGCCACCGCGCTGGAGTCGTACAGCGCGTCGGCGTCGATGCCGCGTGCCGCCTGGCGTGCGGGGATTCGGGTCACCAAAGGGTCCGCCAGCAGGCCTCGGCCCAGATGCGGGTTGCGCGCGATCCACCAGTCGGCAAACCAGCCGATGTGACCCAGCTCCCACAGCGGCAGGTTGAGCTCGTGCGTGCAAGGCACGCGCAGATCTGGGCCGAGTGCTCGCTCGAAGGCCGTGAACTGCTCGAGCGTGCGCTTGCGCGCCTCGGTCAACGCGCTGGCCAGCGTTGCCCGGTCGGCATGGCGGGCCATGTCGGCCGCAGACCACCCGCCCGAAGGCGCTTCGCCCACAATCGCTGACCCGCTCATGCCCATGAAAAAACCTTCCCTCTGTATCGTCACGCCAGCCCTGGCCGATGCCAACAACGGCAACTGGCAAACCGCCCGCCGTTGGGCGAGCATGCTCTCGGGCCATTATCGGGTGAGGGTGGCGCGCGAGTGGGTACCGGGGGAGGGCGGCGATGTGCTGCTGGCCCTGCACGCGCGCCGCTCGGCCGCCTCGGTGGCCGCGTGGGCAAGCGAGCATCCCGATCGTCCGCTGGTGCTGGCGCTCACCGGAACCGACCTCTACCGCGACATTGCCACCGATGCGACTGCCCAGCGTTCGCTGGCGCTCGCACACCGCCTCATCGTGTTGCAGGCGCAGGGGCCGCTGGCCTTGCCCGAGGCGCTGCGCGGCAAGTGCCGCGTGGTGTTCCAGTCGGGCACGCGACGCCAGACGCTGGCCAAGACCACCACCCACCTGCGGGCGGTGATGGTGGGCCACTTGCGCGACGAAAAATGGCCGCAGACCCTGTTTGAAGCCGCGCGACTGTTGCACCCCGACGAGGGTATCCACATCGACCACATCGGCGCTGCGCTCGACCCCGCGCTGGGCGAAGCCGCGCAGGTCACCGCGCAAGCCTGCCCGCACTACCGCTGGCTGGGTGGTCTGCCACACGCTGCGACGCGCGCGCGCATCCAGCGCGCGCATGTGCTGGTGCACACCAGCCGCATGGAAGGTGGCGCCCATGTGCTGCTGGAGGCGGTGCTCTGCGGCACGCCGGTGCTGGCGTCGCAGATCGACGGCAACGTGGGCATGTTGGGCACCGGCTACGGCGGCTACTTTCCGCCCGGTGATGCGCCCGCGCTGGCGCGGGCCCTGCGCGACTGCTGTGCGGGCTTGGGCCAGCCCTCTGGCAGGCTGGCCGCCCTGCAAGCACAATGTGAAGCCCGCGCGCCGCTGTTCGATCCACGCACCGAGCAGGCCAACTTGCTGGCCGTGTTGCAAGAGCTGCGCTGAACCCGCGCCACCGAACCCATTTCCCCCGGAGACTCCCATGAACGCACCCAGCCCCACCGCCGCCACCCAGCCCCGCCTGACCAGTCTCTCGCACGGCGGCGGCTGCGGCTGCAAGATCGCGCCCGGCGTGCTCAGCGAAATCTTGAAAGGCACGGCGGCCATGCCCATGCCGAAGGAACTGCTGGTCGGTATCGAGACGGCGGACGACGCCGCTGTGTACCAGCTCAACGACGAGCAGGCGCTGATCGCCACCACCGATTTCTTCATGCCCATCGTGGACGACCCGTACGACTTCGGTCGCATCGCCGCCACCAACGCCATCAGCGACGTCTACGCCATGGGCGGCACACCCATCATGGCGCTGGCACTCGTGGGCATGCCCATCGGCGTGTTGTCCACCGCCACCATTGGCAAGATTCTGGAAGGCGGGCAGGACGTCTGCCGCGCCGCCGGCATCCCCATCGCGGGCGGCCACACCATCGACTCGGTCGAGCCCATCTACGGTCTCGTGGCCCTGGGCCTGGTGCACCCCAAGCGCGTCAAGCGCAACGCCGACGCGAAGGTGGGCGACCGCCTGATCCTGGGCAAGCCGATCGGTGTGGGTGTGCTCTCGGCCGCCTTGAAGAAGGACGCGCTGAGCCCCGAGGGTTACGCGCAGATGATCGAGAACACCACCAAGCTCAACACGCCCGGCCCCGATCTCGCGGCGCTGGACGGGGTGCACGCACTCACCGACATCACCGGCTTTGGTCTCGCCGGCCACGTGATGGAAATGGCGCGCGGCGCCAACACCACCGTGCGCATCGACATGGCGCGGGTGCCGCTGATTGGCGGCGTGCGCGAACTCGCAGCAGCCGGCATGGTCACCGGTGCTTCAGGCCGCAACTGGGCGGCCTATGGCCATGAAGTTCGCCTGGCCAGCACCCTGCAGCCGGTGGACCAGGCCCTGTTGTCCGACCCGCAAACCAGCGGCGGTCTGCTGGTGGCTTGCGCGCCCGAGGCGGTGGACGCGGTGCTGGCGATCTTCGAGAGACACGGCTTTGCCGGCGCCGCCGACATCGGCGAGATCGTGGCACCCGCCGCCGAAGGCGTGCGCCTCGAAGTGATCTGAGCCATGGAGCGCAGGCGCATCAGCTCGGGCTCGCCGTTCGAGCGGCAGATCGGGTACTCGCGCGCCGTGGTGGCGGGCGAATGGGTCTTCGTCTCCGGCACCACCGGCTTTGACTACACCAGCATGACCATCTCCGAGAGCGTGGTGGAGCAGGCCGAGCAGTGCCTGCAAAACATCGCCGCCGCGCTCAAGCAGGCCGGCGCCAGCCTCGACGACGTGGTGCGCGTGACCTACGTGTTGCCCGATGGTGCCGATTTCGAAGCCTGCTGGCCGGTGCTGCGCAAACACCTGGGCACGGCGCGCCCGGCGGCGATGATGATCACGGCTGGGTTGCTCGATCCGCGCATGAAGATCGAGATCGAGGTCACGGCGCTCAAACAGCGCTGAATCCACATGGCCCACGCCCCCATCCTCGCTTTCGACATCTTCGGCACCGTGGTCGACTGGCACGGCAGCATTCAGCGCGAGGTGGCGGCACTCTATCCGCAGGTCGACGCCGACGCCTTTGCGCTCGCCTGGCGTGCCGGTTACCAGCCGGCCATGCAGCGCGTGCGTTCGGGCGAACTGGGCTGGACACTCATTGACGACCTGCACCGGCTCATCCTCGACGATCTGTTGCCGCGGTTCGGACTGACAGACATGGCGGAGGCGCAGAAGCAGCACCTCAACAAGGTGTGGCACCGGCTTGACCCTTGGCCCGACGCGGTGGCCGGGCTCACGCGGCTCAAGGCGAAGCACACCATCTGCAGCCTGTCCAACGGCAACATCGGTCTGCTGACCAACATGGCCAAACGCGCCGGATTGCCCTGGGACTGCGTGCTTTCGGCCGAGGTGTTCCGCGCCTACAAGCCCGACCCCGCCACCTACCTGGGTGTGGCCCGTGTGTTTGACGTTCAACCCTCCGAGGTCATGCTGGTCGCAGCGCATCAGGACGATCTCGCTGCGGCGCGGGCCTGCGGTTTGCGCACCGCCTACATCGAGCGCCCGCTGGAGTTCGGTGCGAAACATCCCAAGGATGTTTCACCCGATGCGGACAACACTTTTCATGCGATGAGCCTGGTGCACCTGGCCGAGCAGCTCGGCTGCTGAAGAACGCGTTGGCCCTCTGTGCCCTTGCGCGTAGCATGGGTCGCACACAGGGCATTGCAGGAGAAGGCGCATGGGCAGTCGAATCGGTTATTCAAAGTTTGCCAACCAGATTGCCCGGCTGAGCGGACGTCCCAAAGCGTTTGTGCTGGCTGCTGCCGTGATCGCGGTATGGCTCATCACCGGGCCTCTGTTCGGCTTCAGCGACACCTGGCAGCTGGTGATCAACACCGGCACCACCATCGTCACGTTTCTCATGGTGTTCTTGATTCAGAACACGCAAAACCGCGATTCCCAGGCCCTGCAGATCAAGATCGATGAGTTGATTCGTGCCACCAAAGGTGCACACAACGCACTCCTGGACCTGGAGGAACTGGAGCAGGAAGATCTGGAGGAGTTTCGCCGCCGCTACCAGTTGCTGGCCAGCGTGGCCCGCAAGGACCTGGAGCGTGGTGATCAGGACACCGGTTCGCCGGAGGCGTGACGCGGGCCGGAGCCCACGCGGTAGCGCTCGATGAAACCGCGGTCGATGCGGTCCTTCCAGCGCCAGGCCCAGGCGCCCTCCAGACTGAGCGGCCCGTAGCTTGCGATGGCGTGACCGGTGCCGCACGACAGCAGGTTGAGTGTGTTTGTGGGCGGTTGGTGTGCTTTGAGCGGTTTGCGCCGGTGAAACGCCAGCAGGTTGTGCGCCAGCGGTGGGCCTGCGCGCACCGCGTACACGCCACTTCTGGCGTGCGGCGCGTCGACGCGGCTGGCCACGTCGCCCGCGGCAAACACATGGGGGTGGCTGGTGCTCTGCTGAAACGTGTTGACCAACACGTGTCCGGATTCCGACAGGGCCAGGCCACTGCCTCGCAGCCACGGTGGCGCGTGGGTCCCGATGGCCAGCAGCGGCACATCACAGGCCAGGCGCGCGCCGTTGCCCAGCACCACCTCCCCTGCGCCTACGCCCACGCAGGCTTCGCGCAGCACCGTGATGCCGCGCTGCTTGAGTTGGCGCAGCACCTTGTGCTGCACGGCGGGGCGGTAGCTCTCGGCCACCTCGGGTCCACCGGTGATGAGCGTGAAGCGCGCGCCCGGCATCCCGTGCTCTCGAACGGCCTGCTCGGCGGCAAATACGAGTTCAATGCCGGCTGCGCCCGCACCGACCACTGCCAGCGACACCGGTTTTTGTCGCGCCAGTTCCATCACCTGAGGCCAAAGCTGTGCAAAGGCCTCGATGGGGCGCACAGCCAATGCATGGGTGGCCGCACCCGGCATGTCGGCTTCGAGCCGGGTGCGGTCGATCACGGCGCCGGTGTCGATGGACAGTTCGTCAAACCCCAGCGTGGCGGGCACGCCCTGCGCACCGCCGGCGGCCGTGATGCTCACCGTGTTGCCCAGGGGATCGATGCCGTTGCAGCGGCCTTGCACCCAGCGCGCGCCGGCCGCACGCACCAGCGGCTCCAGTTCGATGCGGCAGTCTGTTTCGCTGTAACGCCCGGCCACAAAACCGGGCGTCATGCCGCTGTAGGACTGGTACGCAAAGGGGGTGAGCACCGTCACGTCCAGATCAGCGGGGCGGTGCTGGGCCAGGCTGGCCAGCACATGCACATGAGCATGACCAGCGCCGAGCAGGAGAAGTTTTTTGATGCCGTGGTGCATGGGCTCCGATGGTACGTGCCGTGTCAAGGCCCGCGTTCGGTCCACCGGAGATCAGCCACCCAGCCGCTGCTGGTGCTGGCGGTGTTGTCGCTGTCTGCGCCCAGCAGCACGCGGGTGATGCGTGGCGTGGGAGCCCCTGCGGTCAATTCGTCGGCGAACAGCGCAGCAAAGTCCTGTGCCACATCGCGCGACTCGTCCACCCAGCGCGCCAGCGGCGCACCGCGCCCCTGCAGGCTGATGAAGCGCACGCGTTTCGTGTACGGGTTGGGGCCCTGGGTGAGGGCGGGGTGGGTGCTGTCCCACACGTAGCAGACGGTGGCGGCTGGGAGCGCCTCGCCGCTCACGCTGCGCGCGATGCGCAGCACGGTGCGTTCCACAAAAGGCACGCGGTCCAGCGGGTGGTCGAACATCACGCAGACCTTGAGCGCGGCGTCGTCACCGGCCTTGGTGAGGATGTCGGCCGGTGTCTTGCCACCTGACAGAGGTGCGTCGAGTCGCCAGCGCCATTGCAGCCGGGCGGGCGCGGGGCCCGTCCAGTCTTGTACCAGCGTGCCATAGCTCGAAGCGGTTAGCACCTGCACGGCGGCCACGCCGTCCCCGCGGCCGGCTTCAAAGCGCGTGGGCGGGAGGTCGGCCTTGGCCTTGGGGAAACCCACGAAGCGCCAGGCCGGGTTCAGCGCGCCATCGGTTTGCACCAGCGCGGGCAGGGGCGCCTGGGCCAAGGCGTTCAGGCTGGTGGCGAGCAGGGCCGCCGCGAGTGTGCGGGCCGGCGCCATCACCCGCGCCTCCAGTCGTGAAACCTGCCCACCCAGGCCAGCAGCTTCTGCGGCGCATGCGCGCGTTTCCACTCACCCGCCGCGAACTTGTTGGCCTCGGCCAGCGTTGGGTAGGTGTGGATGGTGCCCAGGATCTTGTTCAGGCCCAGCCCGTGTTTCATGGCCAGCACGTATTCGGCCAGCAAATCACCCGCGTGCGTACCGACGATGGTCACACCCAGGATGGTGTCCTTGCCCGGCACGGTGAGCACCTTCACGAAGCCGTGGGCTTCGCTGTCGGCAATGGCGCGGTCGAGGTCGTCGATGCCGTACTTCGTGACCTCCACCGCAATGCCCTTTTCCTTCGCCTCCTGCTCGTTCAGGCCCACGCGCGCCACCTCGGGGTCGATGAAAGTGGCCCAGGGGATCACGCGGTAGTCGGCCTTGAATTTCCTGAAGTCGCCGAACAGCGCGTTGACCGCCGCGTACCAGGCCTGGTGCGACGCCACGTGGGTGAACTGGTAGGGCCCGGCCACGTCGCCGGCCGCAAAGATGTTGGGGTAGAGCGTCTGCAGGTACTCGTTGGTCTCCACCGTGCGGTTCACCGGGATGCCGAGCTCTTCGAGCCCGTAGCCTTCCAGCCGCGCGCGGCGGCCCACCGCACAGATCAGCGCGTCGAACGGCAGCCGTACCTCGCCC
>JBBQSX010000057.1:0-18233 GCA_038213545.1 Burkholderiales bacterium | reverse complement strand
TTGGCGCGGGCCGTGCGCACACAGCTGGAGGCTTACCGCTCGCCGCAATTCGCCTGAGGTCGGCGCGGCCCGTCAGGCTCCGGCGCTGGGCCGTGCGGCCACCTTGTCGCGCCAGGCCTGCAGCGCATGCAGGCCCTCTTCGGCCGGTTTGAAACGCATCAGCTTGCCGAACTCCACGGTGCAGAAAGCGGTGATGTCGGCGATGGTGAAACGGTCCCCGGCCACCCAGGGTTGGCGTTGCAGCTCGGCGTCCAGCCAGACCGCCGTTTCCATGGCCTTGAGCCGTTGCGATTGGCCGAAGTCGGGGAACTGCGGCTGCTCCAGCGGGGCCAGACCGGGGTGCGTGTGGCGGATGGCGTTGGCCAGCGGCAGCATCAGGTACCACTCCATGCGCCGGTCGGCCATCTCGATGAATGCCCGCTCTTCCGCCGTCTCGCCCATGAGGTTGGGTTGTTCGTAGCGGCCCTCCAGCCAGGTGCAGATGGCTCGGGTTTCGCTGAGCGTGCGGCCGTCGTCGAGTTCCAGCACCGGGATGCGCGCCAGTGCACTCCTGGCCCGAAAGGCCGGCGTGCGGTGCTCCTGGGCATTCAAGTCCACCACCACCTGCTCGATGCCCTCGATGCCCTTCTCTGCAATGAACATCTGCACCCGCCGGGGGTTGGGCGCGCGTGTCGACACATACAGCTTCATGGTGCGTCCCTCAAGGGCTTGGAAGCCTTCAGGCTCTGGCCCATCTCGACCATGGTGCGGGCTTCTTCAGCGAACTTGCGGGCGCCTTCGTCCCCATCGCGCGTGAGGTCCACCCTGGACGCGGGTTGCTCGATGCCGCGCTGCACCGCGGCTCGCGCGCGGATCGTGTCGCGCCAGCGCACCAGGTGCGGCAAGTCATCCACCTCCACGCCCGACCACCGGTGAGTGCGCACCCAGGCCCAGTTCGCGATGTCGGCAATCGAATAGTCGCCCGCCAGGAACTCGTGGTCTTTCAGACGCGCGTCGAGCACACGAAACAGGCGCTTGCTCTCACCCTGGTAACGGTCGATCACCGCCGGAATCTTCTCGGGGAAGTAGCGAAAGAAAACATTGGCCTGGCCCATCATCGGCCCGATCCCGCCCATCTGGAACATTAGCCACTGCATCACCAGCGAGCGGCCTTGTGCGTCGGCGGGCATCAGCCGGCCTGTTTTCTCGGCCAGGTAGACCAGACAGGCGCCCGACTCGAACACCGCAAATCCACCGGCCTCATGGTCCACGATGGCCGGGATGCGGCCGTTGGGATTGATCGCCAGAAACGCCGGTGACTTCTGCTCGTTCTTCGCGAGGTCGAGCACCTTCAGCGTGTAGGGCAGTCCGAGCTCTTCGAGCGCGATGGACACCTTGTGTCCGTTGGGCGTTGCCGCCGTGTACAGATCGATCATGCAGTGGCCCATTGGAGAGTTCGGGCCATCTTAGAGAGTTCGCAGGAACGCGCTGTCTGGTCGGGAACACCGCGGAACTGCCCTTCGACATGCTCAGGACAGGCCGCAGGTGTTGCCCCCTGGGGAGGTGACGCGTCGCAGGCGCGTCGCAGGCCCGGCGCGGGGGCTACAACATGAAGCCCATGTCGCGTGGATAGTCGGACGAGTTGAAGTTGCCCAGGTTGGGCAGGATGGCGTTCATCTCGGTGCCCTGCACGCCGAACCAGGTCGCCAGCGTGCTGGCGTACTGGTCCACCGAGGTGCTGGGCAGCAGTCGACCCTGTCCCACGTGCCACTGGTCGAACGCGTCGGTGGTGCTGTTGGTCACGCTCACCGGGGGGGCCTTGCCGTAGAACGCAGCACCGCGCACCGCAGCGCCCACCACCAGGTGGTGGCTGCCCCAGCCGTGGTCAGAGCCGTCGCCGTTGGAGGTGAGCGTGCGCCCGAAGTCGGAGGCGGTGAATGCGGTCACTTTGTCAGCCACGCCCAAGGCCGCGGTGGCCTCGTAAAACGCTGTCATTGCGGTGCTCAGGCGGGTCATCAAGGTGGCTTGTCCGTTGATGAGGTTGTCGTGCAGATCGAAGCCGCCCATGGAGACGAAGAACACCTGGCGTCTGGTGCCCAGGTCGCCCCGGGCGGCGATGAGCCGTGCCACGATCCTCAGCTGGTCTGCGAGGTTGTTGCCGGTGGGGAAGGTGGCGTAGGCCGGGCCGGTGGCGGGGACACTGGCCAAGGCGTTGGAGATCTGGGTGAAGGCCCCGTTGGCGCGACCGGTGACAAGGTTGTATTCCTTCTCCAGCCGGTGTGTGCGTTCCTGCACCGCCAGCGCCGTGATGGCGGCGCGGACCATCTGCGAGTTGTACACGCTGGTGTCGTTGAGGGCCCGGATCCGCACAGGACCGCCGGTGCCCACCTGGTAAGACAAGGCCGAATTGCCGGCCAGGAACACCGCGTTGCCGGTGACGGAAATGCAGGTGAACAGCGACGTGCTGTTGGCGTTGTTGGACAGGGCGAGATCGCCGATGCGCCCGCCCCATCCGGAGGGTGAACCCTCAGGCGCCGACGACTGCCAGACCGATTGCTGGTCGTTGTGCGAGAACAGTTTGGGCGGTGTGGGCACGCTGCGCGCGTTGTACTGCTGGCGCGTGATGGGCATCACCAGCGGCCCCACGTTGAGCTGCACGGCGGCCCGGCCGGTGTTGAACAGGCCGGTCAGCCCCGTCATGGACGGGTGCAGCGCGTACTGCACGCCACCCGGCAAGGGGTTGGTGGGGTTGAGCACGGTATTGGCCAGCGCGGCGCGGGTGAGCGCGATGTTGGTGCGAATGCCGCTGTAGAGCCCGTGGGTGGTCGGGTCGTAGTTCACCACCGTGTTGGCGTAGTCGTTGCCCCCGTTGAGGAAGATGCAGACCAGCGCCTTGTAGTCGGTGGCGTTGAAGGCTGCCGCTTCGCCCATGGCGGCCAGGTTGATGGCGGTGGGCAAGGCCGCGCCAGTGAGGGCGAGCTGGCCGGAGCGGCGCAGGAAGGCGCGGCGGGTGTGCAGATCGGGTCGGATGAAGTGCATGGTGCGCCCCTTATTTCTGGATCAGGTATTGCGGGCACGCCATGATCATCAGCACGGCGGCCCACACGCGCCGCAGCTTCACGTCGGCGCTGCTGTTGGCGGTGACCGCTGTGGCGTTCAGCGCGTTCACCATCAACAGCTCGTTGTCCGAGTTGGGCGCAATCTGCCCTGCGGTCAGCACCAGCGAGAGGTGGCGCACCAGCGCTGTGGCGTCGGTCACCAGCGAGAGTTCGCGGGAGTAGGTGGCCTTGACGTCGTACTGGTAGTTGTTCCACGCGGCTTCGGGTACGGCTGGATTGGGGCAGTTGATACCGCGTTCGATCACGTCCTGCATGAAGTTCAAGTAGCCACCCACGGTGGTCTCGTTGACCAGCTGGAACTCCGGCGCGGTCGCGCCCGAGGCGGTGAGCGTGGTGTTGGGGGGCACGTAGCCTGGCCGGAAGAAGTTGAACACCGAGGGCGCACGCAGTGGGCTCTGGCCCAGTTTGTCCGAAGGGTTGCTGAGTTCGAAGATCTTCCAGCTGCCGGCTGCGGACTGCGCCCCGAAGGTGCGTGCCCACTGGATGAACCGCAGCATGGGTTCGCGCAGCTTGCCGAAGGTGTTGCTGGCCAGTGTTTGCGGCCCGCGCGCTTCGTCGTGCAGCAGGATCGCCGCCCACACCGCCTTGAGGTCGCCTCGCACGCCTTTTCCGTTGTCGTTGAAGGCGGCGGCCACGTGCGCCACGTAAGCCGGGCTGGGGTTGCTGGTCACCAGGCGCTGGATCATCTGGCGCGCAAAAAACGGCCCGACGTTGGGGTGGTTGAACAGCGTGTCCAGCGCGGTGCCCAGCGCGGCCTTGCCCGGCGTGTTGGCGGGGATGGTGGTGCCCAGAAAGGTGGCGGCCAGGGTGGAATGGCGGCTGGCGTTGAGCGACATCGGCTTGCGCGCAAAGGCGCGCGACTCGATGGTGTAGCTGTCCACCGGGATGCGCACGCCGTCCGAGGTGTCGAAGTCGTAGCCGGTGAACACACGCGCCAGGTTGGTCACATCCGACTGCGTGTAGCTGTCGATGGGCTGGCCGTTGTTGCGCTTGAGCGTGCCGTCCAGGTTGAGCTCGTACAGACCGATGGTGAAGAGCTGCATCACCTCACGGGAATAGTTTTCGTCGGGCACTCGCCCGGTGGCGGTGTTTTCCTTCTGGTTGCCCTTGGTGTTGAGGAACCAGCCCATGGCCGGGTGCAACGTCACGTCTTCGAGCAGCTGGCGGAAGTTGCCGAAGGCGTTGCGCGTGAGGGTGTCCCACCAGCTCGCGTAAGCATGGCTGCGCCAGGTGAATTCGGCCGACGTCATGGATGCAACGAAGAATTCCGACAGCGCCAAGGCCACACGCCGACGCACCGGGTCCGGCCCGCTGATCAGCTGCTGCCAGATCATGAACTCGGCCGGGTACATGTTGAAGTAGTAGCTGTGGGTGTTGGCCACGCCGTAGCCGCGCGCTTCCAGCCAGTCCCACCCGGTGGGGCCCAGCGGGCGCGAGAACTCGGTGGCCAGCCACATCGCATAACCGTTGCTGCGCACCGAAGCGATCTCTTCCACCGTGGATGAAAACTGCGCCTGCTGCAGGAATCGGGCGGCATCGGTATCGGTGGTGGGCGTGGGGTTGGCGTAGCCGGTCGCAGTGAAGTCGACCGTGACAGCAAAGCCGCCGCTGCCACTGCCGCTGCCGCCGCTTTCGCTGCCGCCCCCGCAGGCGGCGAGCAATGCCGTGGCCGCCGCGGCCGACGCGAGCAGGGCCTTGGGGTGGTCGGGTGCCGCATCGGCAGGCCCAGGTGCAAGAGCCGATGGTGCGGCTTGGTCAGGCATTTCAACGTTCGTCATGTGGACTTCCCCTCCAGTGAACGAGCGCGAGTCTAGGCAGCCACTTTCGGCCGGCCTGGCCAGGTTTCAATCAGTTACATCTTGCTGTGGCGCGCTCACGGCACCCGCCCAACGGCCATACCGTCCGGGGGTATTTGCCGCGCCATCGGTCGAAATTCAGATGCGGGCAGCGTGCAATTCATCACGCGTTTTGAGGGCCGCGCGGCGCGCGGCCGCCGCAAAGTCTTCGCCGTCGGACGCGTACAGGATGGCGCGCGACGAGTTCACGATGATGGGCCCGGTGGTGTTGTCGCCCTGCGTGCGCAGGCCCGCTCGCACCGTGGCCACGGCGTCTCCGCCCTGTGCGCCCACACCGGGAATCAGCAGCGGCAGCGTTGCTGCAATCGTCCGCACCCGTTCGATCTCGGCGGGGTAGGTGGCGCCCACGACCAGACCGAGTTGGCCATTGATGTTCCATGGCCCCTGGGCAAGCCGCGCCACGTGCTCATACAGGAGAGGTAGCCCTTCTACCGAAGCCAGGCGCTGGTTCTGCAGGTCGTCACCGCCCGGGTTGGAGGTGCGGCACAACAGAAACGCGCCCTTGCCGTGGTACTGCAGGTACGGCTGCACCGAATCGAAACCCATGAAGGGTGAGAGCGTCACTGCGTCGGCGCCGTAGCGCTCGAAAGCTTCGATGGCGTACTGCTGTGCCGTGCTGCCGATGTCGCCTCGCTTGGCGTCGAGGATGGTGGGCACCTGTGGCGCGGTGCGGCGCATGTGCTCCATGAGGCGCTCCAGCTGGTCTTCGGCGCGGTGCGCTGCGAAGTAGGCAATTTGGGGTTTGAAGGCGATGGCCGTGTCGGCTGTGGCGTCGACGATGGCTGCGCAGAAGTCATAAATGCGGCTGGTATCGCCTTTGAGTTTGGCGGGAAAACGCGCCGGGTCGGGGTCGAGGCCCACGCACAGCAGGGAGCGGTTCTGGCGCTCGGCGCCGCGCAGCATGTCGATAAAGGTCATGCGGAGATTTTAGGTGGGAGCCCGTTGGCCCGGCCCTAAGATCGCCACCCATGCAAGCCCTCTCGCGCCGACAACTCGTCCTGCTGGTTCTTCTCACGCTGGTGTGGGGCATCAACTGGCCCATCATGAAGCTCGGTGTGACCGGTTTCCCTGCGCTCACCTTTCGCACCATCAGCATGTGGATCGGGCTGCCGGTGCTGGCGCTGGTGCTGGTGTGGCGCCGCGTGCCGTTTCGCATCGGCCGCGAACACTGGCGCGAGCTGGCCGTGCTCACGGTGTTCAACATGCTGATCTGGCACACGCTGGCGGTGCTGGCGATCCAGACCTTGTCCAGCGGCCGCGCGGCCATTCTGGGCTACACCATGCCGGTGTTCTCGGCCATGGTGGGCGCGTGGTGGTTTGGGCAAAAGCTGGGCGCGCGCGCCTGGGGCGGTGTGGGCGCAGCGGCGTTGGGTGTGGTGCTGCTGCTGTGGCACGAGCTCACACAGCTCACCGGCAAACCGGTGGGTGTGGTGATGATGCTCACCGCCGCTGCTGCCTGGGCGCTGGGCACGCAGATGCTGCGCCGGACCACCTTGCCCCAGCCCACGCTGGCCATCTCGTTCTGGATGACGCTGTTCACCACGCTGTGGATGACCGCCGCTGCGGTGCTGTTCGAGCGAGCGGCGTGGGTGGCGCCCACACCCGCGATCTGGGGCGCCATCATTTACAACGCACTGGGCGTGTTTGCCTTCGCGCAGGTGGCCTGGCTGATGATGGCGCGCGACCTGCCGCCCGTGGCGTCCACCTTGTCGGTGATGTTCATCCCGGTGCTGGGGGTGTTCAGCGGTGCCTGGTGGCTCAACGAGGTCTTGCACTGGCAGGACTGGGCCGCGGTGGCGCTTGTGATGGTCGCTATCGCTTCTGTTCTATGGCCCCCACGTTCCGCCGCTGAACCAGGCAGAACCTGACCGGAGTCAGCCCGTCAAGAGCACCCGTGGAACCGGCTTCGCCGGGCCACTGGGTGCGTCCCCCTGCCCAGCGGCGCAGCCGCGCCAGAGCGGGGGGAAGCCGCATCAGCGGCGCAGGGGGGTGTTTTCCAAAGTTTCCATCGCCAGGCACAGATCGGCCCAGGCCTTGCCCTTGTCGGTGGGTGTGCGCAGCAAGTAGGCGGGGTGGTAGGTCACGATCACCGGCACCCCTTCGTAGTGGTGCACCTGGCCTCGCAGGCGGCCAATGGGCTCGTTGGTCTTGAGCAAAGCCTGCACCGCAAAGCGGCCCATGGCCACGATGACCCTGGGCTTCACCAGTGCCACCTGGCGCGCCAGGTAGGGCTCGCACCGAGCCACCTCGTCGGGCTGCGGGTTGCGGTTGGCGGGCGGGCGGCACTTGATCACGTTGGCAATGTAGGCGCCCTGTGCGCCCTGGCCGGTGCGGCTGCGGCCCACGGCCTTGAGCATGTTGTCGAGCAACTGACCCGCGGCACCCACGAAGGGTTCGCCCTGCAGGTCCTCGTTCTCGCCCGGGGCTTCGCCCACGACCATCCAGTCGGCCTGTTCGTCGCCGACGCCAAAGACAGTCTGTGTGCGGCCCTGGCACAGCCCGCAGGCCTGGCAGCCGGCCACGGCGTCGCGCAGGGCGGGCCAGTCGAGCGTGGCGACTGCGCTGGCAGGTCCTGGCTGTGCAGTCGCGGTTGGCGCATGTGCCGCTGCCGGAGCAGCCACTGCCACGGGCCTGGACGCCTGTGCGGCGGGGCTGCCCAGCGTGGGCGTGGGCTCCTTGACAACGACCGGGGTCTTTGCTGGCGCAGGTTTCGGCGCCCAGACCCGCACACCCATCTCGGCCAGCATGGCGCGCTGGCGGGCGTCGAGTTCGGGCACGAAGGAGGTGTCGGGCGTGTCGCTCATGGAGTGCCTTCGCCCTGCGGGCTGCGGTGCGAGCTTGCTTGGGAACGGCCCGGCGCTTCGCTCATCGCGAGACCTCCACGGCGGCAGCCGCCACGAGGTTCAGGCTCATCACCACCGCGTCTTCACGCTGGAAGTGGCCCGCCGGGTAGTAGCCCTTGCGCAAGCCCACCTGCGCGAAACCGCAGCGCTCGTACAGCGCGCGAGCAGGTGCATTGCTCTGGCGCACTTCCAGCCACAGCCATTGCGCACCCTGGCCGCGCGACCACAGTGCGAGCGCGTCGAGCATGAAGCGCGCCCAGCCCTGGCGTTGGTGGGCGGGGGCCACGGTGATGTTGAGCAGATGAACTTCTTCCACGCCGGGCATGGCCACCAGATAGCCCAGCAGCACGCGCCCGTCGGCACGCGGTGGGTGCGCCGCTTCACCTGGCAATGCCTGGGCCAGCAACAGCATGGCCGGGTAGCCTGCCTTGAGCGAGTCGTGAAAGTGACGGCGCGACCAGGGGTGGGCGTAGGCCTGCGACTCCACGGCTTGCACCGCGTCCAGGTCGGACTCCAGCATGGGTTCGAACACGATCAGGCGTTCGGGCCGCGACGCCGTGCGCGGCTGCACCTGCGGTTCGGTGGGCGCGGGCCACAAGCCGCTGGCCCAGTCTGGCAGCGCGGCCCGCAGCGCTGTGGTGGCGGGTTCGGGTGCGTTCATGCGCCCGCCCCGGCGGCCAGGCGGATGCTTTCGCGCTCCGCCGTGGTCTGCGCCACCTTGTCGCGCACATAGAGGGGCAGTGCGTCTTGCGCGGCCACTGCGTGGCCCGCTGCCAGCAGGCCTGGGGCCAGACGCAGCAGGGCCGCGGCGGTGGGCAGGGCGCTGTGGCGCTGGCCCTCAAGGGTTGCCAGTGCGTCCATCTCAAAGACGTTGCCGGCGAGCAGGCGACCGCCCGGGGTCAGGTCTTGCAGGTAGGCCGGCAGGTTGGCGGGGGTGCACAAGCGGGGCGGCGCCAGCGGCGTCAGTCCAGACGGCCCGCCCGCGCGGCAGGCGTAGGGCGCCACGTAAACCTCACCCATGCGGGCGTCGAGCAGCGCCACGATCGCGCCCGGCAACGGCTGACCGGCGTTCACCCGCGCCTGCCTGGCCTCTTCGGCCAGGGCCAGCAACGTGTCCACCGGCAGGACCGGCAAGCCACCGGCGCGCCTCAGACCTTGCACGCCGTAAGCCAGGCCCTGGGCCACCGAGCAGGCGGTGCGCAGGCCGGTGAACGAGCCCGGTCCGCGCCCGAACACCACGGCAGCCAGCGTGTCCAGCGACCAGCCGGCCTCATCGAGCAAGCTGCGCACCTTGGGCAGCAGCGTGCCAGAAGCCTGCGCGCCGCCCGGGCCGCCGCACTGCCATAGCGGTGAGCCGGGTTCACCCGTGCCCAGCGCCACCGACAACGCGTCGGTGCTGGTTTCAATGGCCAGCAGACGCTGTTGAGGGGGCTGTGTGGAGGGCATCGCAGGATTATCGGCCAGCGTGCCGGTCGTCCGTCCTGCGACCCCTTGAAGAAGGGCAATGCCGCTCTGGCCGTGGTGGCGTTTCATAATGAAACGCATGTCCTTGTCCCGATCCCTGTTTGCCCTGCTGGCCACCGCCGTGGTGGCGCTGCCCGCTTGCGCCCAGCTGCCAGGCGAATACGGCGCTCTGCCCCCCACCGTGGTGGCCGCGCTCAAGCGCGCGCAGGTGCCGCCGAGTGCCCTGTCGGCCCTGGTGGTGTCGGTCGACAACAGGGCCGAGGAGCGGCTGCGTTTTCGCGCCAGCGTGCCTGTGAACCCCGCCTCGGTGATGAAGCTGGTGACCACCTACGCCGCCATGGACCTGCTGGGCGCCGACTACACCTGGAACACCCGCTTCTACACCGACGGCACGATCGATCAAGGTGTGCTGCGCGGCAACCTGTACGTGCGCGGCGATGGCGATCCGAAGTTCGTGCTCGAACGCATTCAGAGCGCGTTCTATGCCCTGCAGGACAAGGGTGTGCGCCTGGTGATGGGCGACATCGTGCTTGATCACAGCGCCTTCGAAATCGCGCCGACCGACCCCGGTGCATTTGATGGCGAATCGCTCCGTCCCTACAACACCACGCCCGACGCGCTCCTGGTCAACTTCAAGTCGGTCGTGCTCACCTTCCAGCCCGATGGCGCCAACGGCGTGGCGCGGGTGATCAGCGAGCCGCCCATGGCCGGTCTCGCGATCGACGCCACGGTGCCGCTGGCCCGCGTGGGAACTGGCTGCGGCGACTGGCGCGGCGGCCTGCAGGCCCGCTTTGACGACGCGAACAGCATCCGCTTTGAAGGTCGATACCCCCAGAGTTGCGGCGAACTCAAGTGGCCCGTGGCGTATCAAGACCCGGCCAGCTACGCAGCGCGCGCCATGGAAGGCTTGTGGCGCGCCAGCGGCGGCGCCATCACCGGCCACGCCCGCTCCGGTCTCACGCCACCCGGGACCACGCTGTTGCACGAGGCCACGTCGTTGCCGCTGGCAGACATCATCACGGACGTGAATCAGTGGAGCAACAACGTGATGGCGCAGCAGGTGTACCTCACGCTGGGCCGGCTGGTGCCCACGCCGGCGCCACAACCGGGCATGACGCAAGGCGCGGCTGGCGGCCTGATTCCCATGCGACCCGCGCGCTTCGAACGCTCGCGCGAAGTGATCGAGAACTGGTGGAGGCGCACCTTCGGCATCCGCAGCGCCATGCCGGTGATGGACAACGGCTCGGGGCTCTCGCGCGACGAGCGCATCA
Source organism: Burkholderiales bacterium (assembly GCA_038213545.1). Lineage (GTDB taxonomy): Bacteria > Pseudomonadota > Gammaproteobacteria > Burkholderiales > Burkholderiaceae_C > Hydrogenophaga. Next base: position 7,701 of record JBBQSX010000057.1, on the reverse strand, counting down.
CGCCCGAGGCCCTGGCCAACCTGCTGCGCCACGCCAGTCGCCACCCGCAGGGCGAGCGCTTTGCGAACTCACTGTCCATCGCTGGCGTCAGCGGTACCGCGGCGCGCATGGCCCGCGCGCCCGGCAGCGCGGCGCGCGGCAATGCCCAGCTCAAGACCGGCACGCTCAGGGATGTGACCGGGATCGCCGGCTATGTGAACGCCGCCAATGGTGCGCGTTATGTGGTGGTGGGTTTCGTGAACCACCCCAACGCACCTGCCGCCCGGCCCGCTCTGGAGGCGTTGGTGGAGTGGGCGGCGTCGCAACCCGACTGACACCCGTCCATATCATCGAGCGCATGCAACACGGCGACATCATCGGCTTCTGCGCCGCCTTCCTCACCACGGCCAGTTTTGTTCCCCAAGCCTGGCTCACCTTCAAGACCCGCGACGTGAGCGGCATCTCGCTGGGCATGTACAGCGCGTTCACGCTGGGCGTGGCGCTGTGGCTGGTCTATGGGCTGACGCTGGGTGCCTGGCCCGTGGTGGTGGCCAACACCATCACGTTGATGCTGGCCTTGTCGATCCTGGTGATGAAGCTGCGTTACGGGCGCCCATCTTCAAACTGACGCAGCGCCGATTCCGGCGCTGAACGACCCGCTCAGGCCGCGGCCCGCACCAGCCGGTCTCGTACCCCGTCCCAGGCTGCATCGGCTGGTGGTGTTTCCACCCAGATCAGGCGCACGCCGGTGGCGTCGAGTTCGCGCAGCACCGCAAACAGTTCTTGAGCGCTGCGCGCCGCGTCCAGAGGCATGCGGCGCACGGCCACACCCCGCGCGGCCTTGATCTGGGTGCGCGCATACACCGCAATGTGCTGCGCGTCCGGACCCAGCAGGTCCAGCGCGGTCTGCAAGAGCTTGGCGTCCATCAGGCGCACCTTGGCGCGAGGCGCGTAGTGCGATTCGAGCGTGCCCGACGCGCGCGGTGCGGCCTCGTCGCGTTCGCGCAAGGACTGGTTGCACGCGGCCTCGATCTGCGCCGCCGTGACCATGCCGGGGCGCAACAGCACCGGCCAGGCGCGCGTGGCGTCGACGATGGTGGACTCGATACCCACCGGGCAGGCACCGCCATCGAGGATGAGCAGGTCGGCATCCGGCAGCTCGGCAAATTCCTCAAGCACGTGGGCAGCGGTGGTCGGGCTCACGCGACCGAAGCGGTTGGCGCTGGGCGCGGCCACACCGCTCACGCCGTGCGCGGCGGCCGCTGTGAGCAGCGCTTGTGCCACCGGGTGAGCCGGGCAGCGCAATCCCACCGAGTCCTGCCCGCCGGCGGCCACCGCTGCCACACCCACGCGGCGCGGCAGGATCAACGTGAGCGGGCCGGGCCAGAAGGCGTTCATGAGCGCGGTGGCAAAGGCCGGCACATCGCGCGCGTAGTGCTCGACGCCTGAGCGCCAGCCTTGCGCCCCGGAGCCAGGCGCCAGGTGCACGATCAGCGGGTGGTCGGCAGGGCGGCCCTTGGCCGAGAAGATGCGGTGAACCGCGGTGGCGTTGTCGGCGTCGGCCGCCAGGCCATACACGGTTTCGGTAGGCATGCCCACCAAAGAGCCCGAAGCCAGTCGCTGTGCCGCCTGCTCCACGGCAGACGCGTCGGTGGCCTTCAACAACAGCGGCATGGAAGGGTCAGGCGCCCAGTGGGGGCAGGCCAAGCAGCGTCAACACCTTGGCTGCGGTTTCGCGCACCTCGGCCACGGTGGGCGCGGTGATGTTGAGGTGGCCCATCTTGCGGCCCGGGCGGGCGCTCAGTTTGCCGTAGAGGTGCAGGTGGGTGCCGGGCAAGGCCAGCACCTGCGCCCAGGGCGGTGACACACCGCGCTCGCTCACCTTTTCGCGAACGGCGTTGGGCGCAAACCAGAGGTCGCCCAGCAGGTTGACCATGATCGCCGGGCTGTGCTGGCGCGGCGTGGGAAGCGGCAAGCCGGCGAGCGTGCGCACCTGCGCTTCAAACTGCGAGATGTCGCAGGCGTTCTGGGTGTAGTGGCCGCTGTTGTGTGGGCGCGGTGCCATCTCGTTGACGATCAGATCCACGCCATTGGCGCTGTCGACCAGGAAGTATTCGACGCACAGCACGCCCACGTAGTTGAGGTGGTTCGCCAGGGCCACGGTGCTGGCCTGCGCGCGCGCGGCCAGGGCCGGGTCCAGCGCGCCTTCGTACACCTCGGTGATGGCCAGGATGCCGTCGTGGTGCGTGTTCTTCTGCACCGGGAAGCACACGGTCTGTCCGTCGGCGCCGCGCGCCACGATCACCGAGCACTCGCCGCGCAGCGGCATGAGCTTCTCCAGCACGCAGGGCACCTTGTTCAGGCCTTCCCAGGCGGTGGCCAGCTCTTCGCGGGTGGCCACGCGCACCTGGCCCTTGCCGTCGTAGCCCAGGCGCGCCGTTTTCAGGATGCCGGGCAGCAGATCGGCCGGCACGGCGGCGAGCAGGGCGTCGGTGGTGATGGCGGCGTAAGGCGCGGGAAACACGCCGCTGACCGGGGCGCACTGCACGAAATGCGCCTTTTCCTTGATGCGGTCCTGCGCCACCGCCACGCAGGCGGCTGAGGGTGCTACCGGGCGGTGCGCGCCGAGCGTGACCAGCGCGGGCGAGGGCACGTTCTCGAATTCGGTGGTGATGGCCTCGCAGCGCTGCATCAGCTGCGCCAGACCCTGCTCGTCACCGTAAGGCGTCTGGATGTGGAAGTGGCTGATCAGGCCGGCCGGGCTGGCCGGATCGGGATCGAGCACGGCGGTGAAGTAACCCATGGCCTGCGCAGCCTGCACGAACATGCGCCCTAGCTGGCCGCCGCCCATGACGCCGAGCGTGATCTGCTGGCCGGTGGGCGAGGTGCTGCCGGGAAGGATGGTCTTGAGGCTCATGGAGTTGGTGTCAAAGAGGAAGGGTCATGCCGCGTGCGGCGGCGGTCTGTTGGGCGCGAAAGGCTTCCAGCTTCTCGCGCAGCGCGGGGTCTTCGTTGGCCAGCATGGCCACGGCAAACAGTGCGGCGTTGGCCGCGCCGGCTGCGCCAATGGCAAAGGTGGCCACCGGCACACCCTTGGGCATCTGCACGATGCTGTGCAGCGAGTCCACCCCACTCAAGTGTTTGCTGGCTACCGGCACGCCGAGCACCGGCACGACCGTCTTGGCCGCCAGCATGCCCGGCAGGTGGGCCGCGCCACCCGCGCCCGCGATGATGCATTTCATGCCCCGCCCGGCCGCGCTCTCGGCGTAGCTGAACATGTCGTCGGGCATGCGGTGGGCCGAAACCACTCGCGCGTCGAAGGAGATGCCGAAATCCTGCAGGATCTGCACGGCGTGCTGCATGGTGTCCCAGTCGCTGCTGGAGCCCATGACCACGCCCACCTGGATGGGGTTCATGTGTTGCCTTTGGCCGATGCGCCCCCGACGGGAGCGGTGCCCGGTGGCGCGCATGAACGGGCATGGCGCACTCCGGTAAAGTGTCGATTTTACGGTTCGTGCCCCGCGCACCGGCCGCCTCGCACCGCTTCTCCTTCAGGCCCTCTCCCCATGATCAACGTCACCATCGCCAATTTTGAAGCCGAGGTCATCGAGGCTTCGCACCACACGCCCGTGCTGGTCGACTTCTGGGCCCCGTGGTGCGGTCCGTGCAAGGTGATCGGCCCGCTGCTGGAAAAGGTGGAGACCGCCTACGCCGGGCGTTTCAAGCTGGTCAAGATCGACTCCGACCAGGAGCAACAACTCGCCGCCGCCTTCGGCATCCGCAGCATCCCCACCTGCGTGCTGCTCATGAACGGCCAGCCGGTTGACGGGTTCATGGGTGCGCTGCCCGAAGGCCAGATCAAGGAATTCCTCGACAAGCACCTGCCCGCGGCCAACGAGCTCGAAGCCGTGGCGGTGGAAGAAGAAGCGCTGGATGCCATCGCCGAGGGCGACCTCGAAGGCGCGCTGGAGAAACTGCAGGAGGCGGTGAAAACCGACCCGAACAACGACGACGCGCGCTTCGACCTCGTGAAGCTGCAGCTGGAGCTGGGCCTGGACGACGACGCCAAGGTCGCGTTTGCGCCCGTGATCGCCAAGGCGGCGGCTGTGCGACGACTCGATTCGCTGCAGCGCTGGATGGCGGCGCGCGACGTCAACATCGACGTGGCCGACCCGCAGGCCCGCGCGGCCGAGTTGCAGGCCGCCATTGCCGCCAACAAACGCGACTTCCCCTCGCGCTTCGCGCTCGCCCAGTTGCTCATGGCGCACAGCCAGTGGGTGCCTGCCATGGACGAGCTGCTGGAAATCTTGATGCGCGACAAGGCCTGGAGCGAAGACCTCGCGCGCAAGACCTTCATTGCAATTTTGGACATCATCGAGCCGCCCAAGCCCAAGGTGGCCGAAGGCCAGGTGCCGCCGGAAGATCCGACGGTGGCGACTTACCGCCGCCGCCTTTCTTCGGTTGTCTTGAGCTGAGACAACCCCGTTCGCCCTGAGCCTGTCGAAGGGCTCACCCGCACCGTGGTGTGGAAGGGCTTTGACAGGCTCAGCCCGAACGGAGAGGGGCTCAGCCCATCAACCGGGTCAGTGCTTCCTGGTACTTCGCAGCGGTCTTCTCGATCACTTCTTTGGGCAAACGCGGCGCGGGCGGCGTCTTGTCCCATGGCTTGCCGCCCACCTGCGCGGTTTCCAGCCAGTCGCGCAGGAACTGCTTGTCGTAGCTCGGCGGGTTCTGGCCCACCACGTAGCTTTCAGCCGGCCAGTAGCGCGAACTGTCGGGCGTGAGCACCTCGTCCATGAGCACCAGTTTCCCGGCCTTGTCCAGACCAAACTCGAACTTGGTGTCGGCAATGATGATGCCTTTCTGAAGCGCCATTTCGGCCGCGGCCTTGTACAGCGCGATCGACACGTCGCGGATCTGTGCAGCGAGTTCGGCGCCGATCATGGCCACGGTCTGCTCAAAGGTGATGTTTTCGTCGTGCTCGCCCATCTCGGCCTTGGCCGCGGGCGTGTAGATCGGCTCGGGCAGCTTCGATGCGTTCTGCAAACCGGCGGGCAGTTTCACGCCGCACACGGCCTGGTTGTCCTGGTATTCCTTCCAGCCGCTGCCGGCCAGATAGCCGCGTACCACGGCTTCCACCGGAATGGGTTTCAAACGCTGCACCAGCATCGAACGGCCAGTGACCTGGGGCGCTTCTGCTGCAGACACCACACTTTCGGGCACGTCGCCGGTCAGGTGGATCGGGCAGATGGCCAGGCCGTTGGGGCCGAGCTTGTCGAACCAGAACAACGAGAGCCGGGTGAGCAGCTCACCCTTGCCGGGAATCGGCTCGCCCATGATCACGTCGAAGGCGCTGATGCGGTCGCTGGCCACCATCAGGATGCGGTCGTCCCCCACCGCGTAGTTGTCGCGCACCTTGCCGCGCGCGAGCAGGGGCAGGGAAGTGAGGGCCGAGGTGTGCAGGGCAGTGGTCATGATCGGATCGGAGAAAGGCGGGACAAGAAAAAAGCCCGTTGAACAGCCAACGGGCTTTGAACCATTCCGGGGGATTATCGCAAGTTGGCGAGCCCCAGAGCGACCCCTTATTTGGCGGCCAGCCCCAGGCGTTCGATCAGCGCCTTGTCCTTGGTGTAAGTCTCTGCAGCCCACTTGCGGTAGTCGTCGCCGTTGCGATACCACATGGCCTGGTTGAGCTGACCCAGCACTTCGAGGTGTTTGGGTTCATCCATGGCCTTCCTGAAGGCGTCGTGCAGCGTTTTCATGATGGCCGGGTCCATGCCTTTGGGGCCCACCAGACCGTAGGGCGAAGTTGACACCACGTTGTAGCCCAGGTCTTGCGCGGTGGGCACGTCGGGCCAGCGCTTGGTGCGCTGTTCACCAAAGGTCACCAGCAGGCGCATCTCGCCGCTGTCCACAAACTTGTCCCAGCCGGTGGCGTCGCTTTGGGCCATGACGTGGCCACCGAGCAGGGCGGACTGCAGGTCGGCGTTGCCTTTGAACGGCACGTGGATGAATTGCACCTTCGCGTTGTCGGCGACCTCTTCCATCAGCAGGTGCGGGCTGCTGCCGGTGCCGGTGGAGCCGTAGTTGATCGTGCCGGGTGCCTTGCGCGCGGCTTCCACGTAGTCCTTGAAGGTCTTGTAGGGCGAGTCGGCCTTCACCGTGAGGCCGAAGGTGTAGCCCGACACGCCGATGATGTAGCTGAAGTCGGTCAGCGGATTCCAGTTGGTCTTCTGCATGTGCGGCAGGCGCAGCATGCCCAGCGGAAACTGGGCGATGGTGTAGCCGTCGGGCTTGGCGGTTTGCGCCATGGTGCTTGGGCCCAGCGTGCCGCCGGCGCCGGGCTTGTTCTCGATCACGATGGGCTGGCCCAGGTGTTTGGAGGCGAGCTCGGCCAGCGTGCGCAGATGGCGGTCGGTCGAGCCGCCGGCGGGCCACGGAATGATGAGCGTGACCGGACGGCTGGGGTATGCCTGGGCTTGCGCGTTGGCCACGCTCCAGGGCGCCACGCCGGCGGCGGCCGTGGCGGTGACGGCGGCCAGCAGCAGCGCGCGGCGGCCGTTGGAGCGGGGGGTGGATGGTGTGTTTTTCATGCTGGTCTCCTTCTGGGGGGATGCCGTTTTGGCGGTGGTTGCGACGCTGGGTGCGCCGCGCGGGTGATCAAGGGGATATCTGCTGAGGGGGAGGGGCGGTGGCATCGCGCGCGGCCTGCTGTTCCTGCAGCTCGCGCCACATCACCTTGCCACTGCCCGAGCGGGGCAAAGCCTCCACGAATTCCACGGTGCGGGGGCTTTTGTAGGCGGCCATGTGGCCGTGCGACCAGTCGATCACGTCCTGCTCGGTCACCTGGCCGCGATGCTCGGGCCGCAGCACCACCAGCGCCTTCACGCTTTCGCCACGTCTGGCGTCGCGTATGCCGATCACGCAGGCCTCCTGGATGGCAGGGTGGTGGTACATCAGCGCCTCCACCTCGGCGGGCCAGACCTTGTAGCCGCTCGCATTGATCATGCGTTTGAGGCGATCGGTCATGAAGAAGTAGCCGTCTTCGTCCACGTGACCGAGGTCGCCGGTGCGCAGGAAACACATGCCGTCGATGGTGACGAAAGCCTCCTGCGTGGCCTGTGGGTTGCGCCAGTAGCCCTGCATGATCTGCGGACCGTGCACCACGATCTCGCCGGTTTCACCTGTGGGCAGTGTGGCCAGCGTGTCGGGGTCGACCACACGCGCGTTCACGTCGAACACCGGCATGCCCAAACACTGGCGCTTGGGCCGGTGGGTGGGGTTGATGTGGGTGGCGGCCATGGTCTCGGACATGCCGTACCCCTCGATGTAGTCCTGCCCGGTGAGGGCCTTGAGGCGCGCGGCCAGGGCTTCGGGCATGGCCGCACCGCCGCCTCGCACGCAGCGCAGGCTGCTCAAATCGAATCGGTCGAGCCGAGGGTGCGCGAGGAAGTCGATCACCATGGTGGAGATCGCTTGCCACATGGTCACGCGGTAGCGCTGCATGCAGATGGCCGCCACTTCGCGGTCCCAGCGTGCGAGCACCACGATGGTCGCGCCCACGTACAGCGGCCCGTTCAGGCTGCCGGTGAGGCCGGTGACGTGGAAGAACGGCAGCACCGAGAGGCACACCGCGTCGGACGCGGTGCCGAACCAGCGAACGCCGCCCACCAGCGTGCTCATGACGCTGCGGTGGGTGTGCATGCAGCCCTTGGGCAGGCC
>JBBQSX010000056.1:0-18245 GCA_038213545.1 Burkholderiales bacterium | reverse complement strand
AAAGCGTCGAATGCAAACGTCCGCTCGACGGCCCAGGTGGTGCAACCACTGAAAGGCCTTCGCATACTGCTGGTGGAAGACAACGCCATCAACCAGCAAGTGGCCGAAGAACTGCTGAGCGGCCAGGGCGCAGCAGTTGATATTGCCGACAACGGTTTGCGAGGCGTGGAAGCGGTGCAGGCCGCCATGGCGACCGGCAAACCCTACAACGCGGTCCTGATGGACATGCAGATGCCTGTGATGGACGGCCTGACCGCTGCGGGCGAGATCCGCGAGCGCCTGGGTGTGCGCAGCCTTCCGATCATTGCAATGACGGCCAACGCCATGGCCAGCGACCGTGAGGCGTGTCTCAACGCCGGCATGAACGACCACATTGGCAAGCCATTCAACCTGGATCAATTGATCTCCACCCTGTTGCAGTGGACGCGTGGTGCAGCAGCTGCCGAAGCGTCGGAAGCATCAGAAGCGCCGGTACCACATGCGACCCCAGAGATCGCACTGCTCAACCGCACCGACGCACTGCAACGCATGGGCGGCAGCACCAGCCTGCTGAACCGGATGAGCACCCAGTTTCTTGCTGATTTGCCGAGCTACATGCAAACCTGCGAGCAAACGATGCTGGATGAGCAGCGCGAGCCGACCCTGCGCGCGCTGCATTCACTGAAGGGAGTGGCAGCCACCATCGGCGCTGACGCGCTTGCAAAAGCGGCAGGGAAGGCGGGGCAACACGCCAGATCCGGTGCGATGGTCAACCTGGCGCAGCTGCGCCAAACGGCAGCAAGGACCGAGCAGGCACTGCTGGAGATCGGGGTCGCTGCTCCGCTGGTCCCTGCAAGCAAAGTGGCTGCCGATGACCCAGTGCAGCCGGCGCGAGACCGTCTGGCCGACCCCGTTATGCACAGGGCTGTCCAGGCGCCGGGCTTGACCGACTCCGTCAATTCCCCGGTGGCGCTGCCCGATGGCATCAAGGCGCCAGGAGCGCCTGCCTCGCTGCCTGAGACGGCGCATGCCGGCGAACTGACGGGTGTGCAGGTGCTGGTGGTGGACGACACCGACTTCAACCTCGAGATCGCACGCCGGCTGCTGGAGCACCAGGGCGCGACGGTGCATACCTGCGGCAGCGGCCGCGAAGCGCTGGATTTTCTGGGTCTGCAATTCGCGGTCCTGGATCTGGTGCTGATGGATGTGCAGATGCCCCACATGGATGGACTGGAAGCCACCAGGCGCATTCGCAGTGAACTGGGACTCACGGAGTTGCCCATCGTGGCGCTGACCGCAGGCTCGCTGGCCGAAGAGCGCGACCGGGCACTGGCTGCCGGCATGAACGACTTCCTGAGCAAACCGCTGGATCTGAAAGACCTGGTGCGCATGATCCGGGCGCAGGTGGAACGTCGAGGCACACGCAAGCCCTCGCAACCCCAGGTGCATCAGGTCCAAGAGGTCCAGGGCACGTGGCCCGTCATCGCTGGAATCGAAACCGCTGAAGCACAGAGCTGCCTGGGCGGGGACTGGAAGTTCTTCATGTCGATTCTCAAGCGCTTCCATCTCGAGTACGGGGACTTGATGACCGCGCCGGTCATGGAGCCGGCATTCCATGAGCGAGCAGCACTGGCGGCGCGCTTGCACAAGCTGCGCGGCAGCAGCGGGACGGTAGGTGCCAGGGGCGTGCACCGGCGGGCCACAGAACTTGAGGATTTGCTGGTGAGCACCGATGCCCAGGCGCTGCCTGGCCTTCGGGCACTTGCCGGCGAATTGGCGACCTTGGCGGAATCGGTCAAACCCCTTCTGGCAGCCGAGGATGGGGGTGGGAATGCTGCAAAGCCGCAGGCGGCTGCACCCTGCCTCACCGACGCCGAGCTTCAAGAGCTCGTGAGTCTGCTGGAGGCCAGCGACCTTGCAGCCCTGCACCGGTTTGACGAACTGCAAGCAGCTGTGATCGTCAAACTTGGGGCTTCAGCAGCAGAACAATTGTTTTCGGCAGTCCGGTCGTTGGAGTTCGATCAGGCGTTGCGCATACTGGGTACCATCAAGCACAGTTGAGTGGGGGCTTCGCTGAAGGGCGACGCCGCAGGTCGATGTCGCGTGCCGGGTGAAAACGTTGGTGCCCAAGTCAAGCAAGTGTTGGTGCAAAGGAATGCAGATTCATGAATATTCTTCTGGTGGATGACGACGAAATCTCCCGGCTGGTGCTGGCGTCGTTGCTCAGACGGATGCCTGGGGTTGGTGAAGTCATGGAGGCGTCTGACGGGGAAGACGCATGGGGCAAACTTCAGGATGGATTCCGCCCCGTCCTGTGCTGCTGCGATCTGATGATGCCCAACCTGGACGGCGTGGGTCTGCTGGTGCGAGCCCGGGCCGATCTGCGCTTCTCCGAGATGCCCTTCGTGATGATCTCTTCCGCGGCAGACCGGCAATCGGTCAGTCAGGCTGTGCAAGCAGGAGCCAATGGCTTCATTGCAAAGCCCTATGCATCGACAGTGGTCACGCGGGCAGTGGCCAAGGTGTTGCGGGAGAGCCTTGAAGGCGCTGAGGAGCCAGCGGTCGACACGCGACACCGGCTGGGAATTTCCCTGCAGGAGTTGATCAGCCACACCCAGCGGTTGCGCGAAAAGGTGGACGAATGCGCTGCCGAATTCGAAACGGAAATGGAGGGTGCTGCGCGCGCAGCCGCCTTGCAACGCCTGAGCAGTTCATGCGCTACCCTGGGTATGTTGCGCTGCGCCAGGATGCTTGAGCAAGGATCAAAAGCACCGCCGGAGCAAATGGCACCGGCCCTTTTGTTTCAAGAGGCTGCGCAGATGCTGGACGCAAGATTGCTGGTGTTGAGATGAAACCCGATCGCTCCGACATCGCTGTTGCACTTCAAGGTGCTTCCAACTTCCGCGACGTGGGGGGACTGGCAACGTCGCAAGGCCCACACGTTCAGCGCGCCCGGGTCTACCGCAGCGACCACCTGGCGAGACTCAGCGCAGCCGATCACCGGCGCCTGCTTGCGCTGCGTGTGACGCGCTGTGTGGATCTGCGCGGCCACCTGGAGCGCGAGATCACGCCCTACCACCTGCCGGGCGCCGAACAAGAGCACCTGGCCATCGAGCCCACGGTGCTGGTGCGCCTGCGCGAGATGAAGGCCAGGGGCCAGCAGCCGAGTCATGCCGAGGCCGTGGAACTCATGCGCGAGACCTACCGTGCGTTCGTTCGGCAGCAAGGCCTGGTGTTTGGCCGCCTTCTGACGCGCATCGGCGACCACGACGAGGCCCTGGTGTTTCACTGCACCGCCGGCAAGGACCGCACCGGCATGGCCGCCGCGCTGCTGCTCGAAACACTGGGCGTTCACCGCGATGACGTGATGGAAGACTACCTGCTCACCAACCTGCTCTACCGGCGGGATCACCATCTCGTGGAGGAAGCGCCAGCGGAGGTGTTGGACGTGCTGTGGAAGGTACAGCCGGATTTCCTTCACGCGGCCTGGCGCTGCATTGACGAGGAATTCGGTGGGCTTGAAAACTACCTGCGCGGGCCCGTCAACATGAGCCCGGAAGGGGTTCACCGCCTGCGAGAAAAACTGTTGGGCGAATAGTCCGCCAGACTTTGCAAGGGCGCTCAGCGCACCGCAGCCTGCGTCGGCACCAGGTGTCGGTACAGACTCGCCGCCCACCACAGGCCCAGGGCGATCGACAAGGCCACGAGTCCCTGCCCTGCCTGCAACTGGCTCTCCAACGAATAGGCGTTGCACAGCCGCCGGTCGGTGCTGGCCAGGAAGAAACCCAGCCAGGCCATCATCGGCAGGCCATAGCCGACGAAGAACAGTTGCACCGCCAGGTTCGACTGCACCCAGCCCTGGCGCAGCGCTGCGCCCGCCAGCCACAGGGTGACCAGCTTGGCCGCATCGGCCCCCGGCAGCACCACGGCCCGGTCGATCATGGCGGGCACCATCCAGTACGCGGTGATGCATTGCGCCAGCATGAACCCGGTCAAACCAAACCGGTTCCAGCGCGTCAGGCGGTCCCCCGCCACAACCGACCACGCCGCGCCCGCGGCCACCAACAGCGGCATCTGCACCAGCATGTGCCAGACCATGCTCTGCTCGATGAGCACGCGCAGCGGTGGCAGCGACAGGGCGGCAGCCCCTGCGGTGAGCACCAGCGCCAGGGCCTTCATGGCGCAGATGCGCCGGCCAGTGCCTTGGCCAGCGCCAGTGCCCGTGGCCCTTCTTCCAGACCCAGGATGCGCACGAGCCGGCCATCGGCGGTGACAAGGTGCAGCGCCGCGTTGTGCTCGAACTCGCCCAGTGGTGCAGGCACGACCATGATCCCGAAGCTGTCGAGCAGCCGGCGCCGGTCCTGCGGGTGGGCCAGGCTCAGCGCCTGCCAGACGCCGGGCTGCATGCGCATGCGCTGCGCGTAGCTGGCCAGCGCCGGGGGGCGGTCCTGCTCCGGGTCGAAGCTGATCGACAACAGCCCCACGCGGTTCTGCAGACCTTGTTCGAGCACTTGCGCCTGCAACTGCTGGAACACCGTGCCCAGCGACAGGCACACCGTTGCGCAGCGCGTGTAGACGAAGTCGACGATCCAGACCCGATCGCCCTGGGCCAGCCAATCGCGCAGCGAACCCGTGCGCCCCAGTGCGTCGACCACCGGGAAATCCGGCACCGGCACGGCCGCGCGCGCCACCTCGCTGCGCCGCTGGGTTTCGGTGGTGTAGGCGGTGCCGCCGCCGGTGGCATCGAACAGGGCCCACAGCCCGGCCGCCAGCACCAGCAGGCTGGCTGCGAACGTATGAAACAGCCCGTCGAGAGACGGGCGCGCAGGCAGAGGGGTGCCCGCCTTCACCGTCAGGGCGCCAGGGCCGTGAGGGCAGTGCCTCCAGCGTACGGGCCGGATTGGGCCTTGGTGGCTTCACGCTGCGCCGCGACAGTGGCGGCCGTGATGGGCGTGGCCTTGTTGCCCCAGTCGCTGCGGATGTAGGTCAACACCGCTGCGATCTCGGCGTCGGGCAGGTTGCCGAACGCGGGCATGGCGCCGTTGTACGTGTTGCCCTTGACCACCAGCGCACCTTCCACACCGTGCAGCAGGATGCTGGCCAGCACTTTCTCGTCGCCCAACACCCACTCGGCACCGGCCAGTGGTGGAAACACGCCCGCCACCCCCATGCCGGACGCCTGGTGACAGGCGGCGCATTTGGCGCCGAAGATCTGCTTGCCGTCCACCGCTGCAGCGCCCGCACTGACCACAGCTGGCCGCAGGGTGCTGACCGTGCGCTGGTCGCCGTAGGCCGACGCTTCGCCCGAGGGCGTGCTGGCAATGTAGAAGGCACCCCACATGCCGATCGCTCCCAGGAACATGGTGAAGAACCAGGGCAGGGGCCGAACCTTTTCGTCGGGATCGGCGTTCTCTCGCCGCATGGCCGCGTAAGCGCTGGGGTCGATGTTTTCGCCCGCGCTGTCGTGGTCGGAACCTGATCGAGGCTTGTCGGCGGCCATCAGCGGGGAGCCTTTCGGTCAACAGCCATGTCGTCTTCGGCGGGCAGGGCCGGGTAGGTGCGGTTCAGCGCGATCAAGTACTCCACCAGCGCCAGGGCTTCGGGCTTGGCCACCACCACCTGGCCTGGCTTGGCAAGCGATGGCGGCAGGTTCACCACCACCTCGTCCGCCTTGGCCTCGCCTTCGCGCACCTCGAACAGATAGGGATAGGACGGCATGATCGAGCCTGGTGTGTAAGCGCGCGGCGCGTACAGGTGGCCCAGGTGCCAGTCGCGGCTGGGCTGCCGGGCACCGATGTTGAGCAGGTCGGGGCCGGTGCGCATGGTGCCCAGCAGATGCGGGGTGTCGTACGCGTAATCGGCCGCCACGGATGCACGGCCCCAACCGCGCAGCGAGTCGGGCGCCTGCGCGATGTCGCGCGGCTGTTGCGAATGGCAGTAGACGCAGCCGTTGGCGATGTAGCTCTGCCGGCCCAGGAGCTGCACATTGGAGTACGGGGCGAGCTGGGCGGGTGGCTTGACGTCCTTCAACAAGAAATACGGCATCACCACCAACAGCGCCGTGGCCACCGACAGGATGACCATGGTCCCCACGACGAGCCGCAGCTCGTCCATTTCATATTTACCCACACCCAGGCTCATGCTGTCACTCCCCGAGCCGCCACTGGCTGTGCCACCTCGGGCGCCGGGCCGGGCGAAGCCAGCAGCGCGGCCCCCAGTCGCCTGGGCCCGAACTTCCAGCCCATCATGAAGAAATGCAGCGCGAACACCAGATGACCCAGCGTCATCAATGCGCCGCCCACCGAGCGTGCCTGCAGGTACGGGATGGTCAGCTTCACGCTGTCCATGAACGGGATGTCCTTGTCCAGCATCGCGAGGCCCTGGTACCAGCCGCCGAACGACAGGCCGATGAAGTACACCGCGAAACCGCCGACCACCAACCAGAAGTGGACCGAAATCATCCACGGGTATGGCCACTCCCACTTCATCACGCGCGGCATGATGAAGTAAATGGCGCCGAACATCACCATCGAGAAGAAGCCGTACAGACCCAGGTGGGCATGGGCCACGGTGTAGTGGGTGAAGTGCGTCACGGTGTTGACCGAGCGCAGCGCCTGCAACGACCCCTGCACCGACGCGGCGGTGTAGAGCATGGCGCCCAGCACGATGAAGCGCAGCGTGGGCGAGTAAAGCAGCGCGCGGAAGTTGCCCAGCACGGTCAGGTGCTGGTTGATCGCCACCGCAAACACAGGCACCACCATCATCATGCTTTGCACGATGCTGATGGTGATGAGCCACGACGGCACCGGACCCCCGATGAGGTGGTGTCCGCCGACCTGGCTGTAGAAGAAAGCCAGCGACCAGAAGCCCAGCAGCGACAGGTTGTAGCTGTGGATCGGTTTGCCCAGCACCTTGGGGATGAAGTAGTAGGCAGCCGCCAGCCCCAGTGGCGTGAACCACAGGCCCAGTGCGTTGTGGCCGTACCACCAGTTCATGGTGGCCTGCTGCACGCCGAAGTGCAAATCGGGCCAGTTGCCGATCAGGAACAGCACCGGGAACCACAGCAGACCCGCCGCGATGTACCAGACCGACACGTACAGGTGGTCGACCTTGCGCCGCAGCAGCGTCAGCCACATCGGAAAGCCCACCAGCGCGCCACCGATCACCAGCAGGATGTCTATCTTCCAGGGGTACTCGAGCCACTCGAGGCCATCGGAATAACCCAGCGCAATGGCAACGGTGCCCGCGGTCACGCCGATGGTCCACAAAGCGCCGCCGATCAGGGCGTACCTGGAACCCACCAACTCGGTCTTGAGCAGCCGCGGAATCAGCCACAGCGCCACACCGATGCCTGCCATGGAACACCAGCCATACGCCACCAGATTCAGGTGGATCGGCCGGATGCGGCCGAAGGTGAGCCAAGCCTGGTCCACCAGCCAGTCGGGGGAGTGCATCTTGATCGACGCCACCAACCCCGCCACCGAAGCCAGCACCAGCCACACCACCGCCATCGTGAGGCACACGCCCACCACCAGCGAGCTGCTCTGGTCGGCGCGCAGCCGGGTGGCCACCTCTTGCGCATTGCGCTGCGTGTCCATCTGCGAGGGGTCCATGGCCTGCTGAAGGCTGCCGCGCTGGCTCAGCGTGGCAGCCGGATCTTCGACCTTGCCGACTTCATCGGCGTCGAAGATCTGCACCGACGCAGCGCCGCCGCTGCCGAACAGCCCCTTGGCCATCGACGCGATGAAAACAAACAGCGCCAACACCGAGAGGATGAAGGTGCCCAACAAAACGCCAACGGTCAGGTCCATGGGGGTGCGGGGTGGGGAACGGGAGATAGCGGTTTATGCCATCTCCCACCCGGACATGTGCCGCTGGGGGTTTTCAGGGAATCCGCACAGTGCATCCGGCGGATCACAACGCACACCACCGACTGCCTTGCGAGCCGATAGCCGCTTGGGGCCAGGTGAAGCGGCGAAAAGACCGTTCTGTAGCTGCCCGCTAGCGGCTCGCGGGGAGCTGTCCCACCGCAGTGCCCGATGCGGTCGGCGGCGTCCATCCGCCGCCCAACGCCCGGTACACGGTGACCAACGCGGTGGCCGTACCCACTTGCGCCTGCACCAGCTGGTCGCGGGTGCTGAGCACTTCGCGTTCGGCGTCGAGCACGGCCAGGAAGTCGGTCACCCCGGCGTCGTACCTGAGCTTGGCCAGGCCTGCGGCCTCTTCGGCGCTGCGGGCAGCCACGTCCAGCTTTTCGGCGCGTTGGGCGCTGCGGCTGTAGCTGCTGAAGGCGCCTTCGGTTTCTTCCAGGGCCACGGCCACGGTCTGCTCGAAGCTGGCCAGGCTTTGCTGGGCGCGGGCTTCGCTGGCGCGGATGCGCGCGCGGATGGCGCCGAAATCGAACGGGGTCCAGCTGATGCCGGCACCCAGTGCGTACCGGGCCGATTGGCTGTCGCTCAGATCACCGATGCGCGCGGCATTCAGGCCGAGCAGGCCCGAGAGCGACAGGCGCGGGTACAACGCGGCGGTGGCCACGCCGATGTTGGCGGTGGCCGCGGCCAGCTCGCGTTCGGCGGCGATCAGGTCGGGGCGGCGTTGCAGCCACTGCTCGGTGGTGCCCACGGGCAGCGTGGCCAGGTTGGTCACGGGCAGACCAGGCAGTGGCGCGGGTGCGCTCAGCTCGGCCAGCACAGCGCGCGGTGGCTGCGCGGTGAGCGTGGCCAGGCGGAACACGCTGCGCTCGATGGCGGTTTGCAACGACGGCAGCGCCGCTTCGGTGCTGGCGACCAGGCCGCGGGCGCGCGCCAGATCCAGCTGGGTGCCGCGGCCGTTGTCCACGCGGGCGTTGGTGATGCCCAGCGAGTCGCGCTGGTTCACCAGGCTGGCCTCGGTCACGCGCAGGCGCTCTTGCAGGCCGCGCAGTTCCAGGTAGTTGCGCGCCACCTCGGCGGCCACCGCGGTATGGGCCGCGCTCATGCCGGCCTCGCTGGCGCTCACGCGGGCGGCGGCGGCTTCGCGGCTGCGGCGCACGCCACCAAACAGGTCGATCTCCCAGTTGGCGACGAAGCTCGCGTCATACGCCGTGCCGGTGCGTGCGCTGCGGGTGGTGCCGGGCTGCTGGGTGATGGGGCGCACCGAGCGCTCCACGCTGGTGTCGATACCCACGCCGGGCAGGCCGGCAGCGTCTGCCTCGCCCTGGTTGGCGCGGGCCTCCTGCAGGCGGGCTTGTGCAATGCGCACGTCGCCGTTGACTTGCAAGGCGCGTTCGATCAGGGCGCTCAGGCGCGCGTCGTTGAAGCCGCGCCAGAAGGTGGCGATGTCGGCGGCGGGCGTCTGGGTGTTCACGGCGGTGGCGCCAGCGTTGATGAAGCGGGCGTCCACCACAGCGGCAGGGCGCTGGTAATCGGGGCCCACCGCGCTGCACCCCGCGAGCCCTGCAATGAACAGCAGGGAGAAGGCAAAACGCTTATTCATCGCGGGCTCCTTCCACGGCCACCTGAGGCGCGGCGCCGCTGTGACGTGCCTTGCGCCGGCTGCGCAGGAGCGCATAAAACACCGGCGTGAGGAAGATGCCGAACAAGGTCACGCCCAACATGCCCGAGAACACGGCAATCCCCATGGCGCGGCGCATTTCGCTGCCGGCGCCGCTGCCCAGAATGAGCGGGATCACGCCAGCGCAGAAGGCGATGGAGGTCATCAGAATCGGGCGCAAGCGCATGCGGCAGGCGTGCACGATGGCGGCAAACAATTGTTCGCCGCGCTCTTCCAGCTCTTTCGCAAACTCAACGATGAGAATGGCGTTTTTGCAGGCCAGGCCGACCAGCACGACGAGTGCCACCTGCGTGAAGATGTTCAAGTCCCCCGGTTGCATGAACGGGGGAAAGCTGGAGAGCCACACACCCAACAGCGCCGACAAGATGCCCATGGGCACGATGAGCACGATCACCATGGGCAGGCTCCAGCTCTCGTACTGCGCGGCCAGCACCAGAATGACCAGCAGCACCGAGATGGCCAGCACCGCCGCGAGGATCGGCACCTTGATCTGTGTGCCCGGCAGCGTGATGTCGCGCGTCAGGCGGTCCTGGTAGCTCAGTTCGGTCCACTCGTAGCTCATGCCGCGCGGCAGCGTGTTCTTGAGCAGGGTCTCGATCTCGCCCTCGGCCTGGCTCGACGAGAACCCGGGGTTGGCCGCGCCGTTGATGTCGGCCGAGGGGTAGCCGTTGTAGCGCGTCACGCGCGTGGGGCCGAAGGTCGGCTCCACCGTCATGAGCGCGCCCAGCGGCACCATCTCGCCCGCAGCGTTGCGCGTCTTGAGGTTGGTGATGGCTTCGGCGTTGTTGCGGAACGGCGCATCGGCCTGCACCACCACCTGGTAGGTCTTGCCGAACTGGGTGAAGTCGTTCACATACAGCGAACCCAGGTTCACCTGCATGGTGTCGTAGATGTCGGCCAGGTTGATGCCCATCTGCTTGGCGCGGGTGCGGTCCACGTTGGCGTAGAGCTGCGGCACGTTGATGTCGTAGCCCGAAAACGGCGTGCCGATGCTCGACTTGGGATTGCCGTAGACCTGCCCCAGCGTGCCCCACACCGCGCCATACAGCGCCTGCTCACCAAGGCCGCCGCGGTCTTGCACCTGCAGCTTGAAGCCACCGGCGTTGCCCAGACCGTCCACCGCCGGTGGCGGCACCACGAACATGCGCGCGCCCTGGATCTGCTGGATCGCGCCATTCACCTGCCCCAGGATTGCGCCCTTGCTCAGGTCGGGCGTGGTGCGCTCTTCAAACGGTGCGAGGCCAAAGAACACGATGCCTTCGTTCGGCGCGGCCGAGAAACCGGCGATCGACAGGCCGGGAAATGCCACGGAGTCGACGATGCCGGGTACCTTGAGCGCGATGTCGCTCATCTCGCGGATCACCGCGTCGGTGCGGTCGATGGACGCACCTGCGGGCAACTGCGCAATGCCGATGAGGTACTGCTTGTCGGGCGCGGGCACGAAGCCGGCGGGGATACGGGCAAACAGCACCGCCATCACACCCAGCAACACGGCATACACAATGAGCGCGGCCGATTTGCGCCGCACCATGCCGCCCACGCGCTGGCCGTAGCCTTCGCTGGCGCGCGCGAACACGCGGTTGAACCATGCGAAGAAGCCACCGAGCACCTTGTCCATGCCGCGCGTGAGGCGGTCTTTGGGCGCGTCGTGCGGGCGCAGCAGCAAGGCCGAGAGCGCGGGGCTCAGCGTGAGCGAGTTGAAGGCCGAGATCACCGTGCTGATGGCAATCGTCACGGCAAACTGCTTGTAGAACTGGCCGGTGAGGCCAGGCACAAACGCCAGCGGCACGAACACCGCACACAACACCAGCGCGATGGCGATGATGGGGCCCGACACCTCCTGCATCGCCTTCACGGTCGCATCGTGCGGGCTGAGTCCGCCCTCGATGTTGCGCTCCACGTTCTCCACCACCACGATGGCGTCGTCCACCACGATGCCGATGGCCAGCACCAGACCAAACAGTGTGAGCGTGTTGATGGAATAGCCGAGCAGCAGCAGGAAGGCGAAGGTTCCGACGATGGACACCGGCACGGCCAGCAGCGGGATGATGGAAGCGCGCCAGGTCTGCAGGAAGATGATGACCACCAGCACCACGAGCGCAATGGCTTCGAGCAGCGTGACCACCACCTTCTCGATGGAGGTCTGCACGAAGCGCGTGGGGTCGTACACGATGCTGTAGTCCATGCCCGGCGGGAAGTTGGCCTTGAGCCGCTCCATGGTCTCGCGCACGTTGTTCGACAAGGCCAGCGCGTTGGAGCCCGGCGCCTGGAACACCGCGATGGCCGCGGCTTCCTTGTTGTTGAGCAGGCTGCGCAGTGCAAAGCTGCCGGCCGAGAGCTCCACGCGGCCGATGTCCCGCACGCGGATCAAGCCGCCGGTGGCGGGCTCGGCGCGCACGATGATGTCGGCGAACTGCTCTTCGGTGGTGAGCCGGCCTTGCGTGTTCACCGCGAGCTGGAACTCGGTGCCGGTGGGCGCGGGCGGTGCGCCCACGGTGCCGGCGGCCACCTGGGCGTTTTGCTCGCGAATGGCCGCAACCACTTCGGCGGTGGTGAGGCCGCGCGCAGCGAGTTTGGTGGGGTCGAGCCAGACACGCATGGCGTAGTCGCCCGCGCCAAACAGCAGCACCGAGCCCATGCCCGGAATGCGCAGCAGGTCGTCGCGCACGTTGAGCTGGCCGTAGTTGCGCAAATACAGCGCGTCGCGGCTGTTGTCCGGGCTCACCAGGTGCACCACCATGGTCAGGTTGGGGCTGCTCTTCTCGGTGGTCACGCCGATCTGCCGCACGGTCTCGGGCAGGCGCGGCAGCGCACGGTTGATGCGGTTCTGCACCGCCGTTTCAGCGGCTTCGGGGCTGGTGCCGATCTTGAAGGTGACGGTCAGCGTCATGGCGCCGTCGGCGGTGGCCTGCGAGTCGAAATACAGCAGGTTCTCGATGCCGCTGATCTGCTCTTCCAGCGGCGTGGCCACGGTCTCGCTGATCACGCGCGGGTTGGCGCCAGGGAACTGCGCGCGCACCACGATCTGTGGCGGTGCGACCTCGGGGTATTCCGACAGCGGCAGCTGGAAGATGGCCAGCGCACCGACGAGGAAGATGAAGATGGACAACACGGCGGCAAAGCGCGGCCGGTCGATGAAGAAGCGTGAGATGTCCATGGTGGCGCTCCGCTCAGTTCGCGGGCGCAGGTGCGGGTGCAGCCGCGGGCGAGGCTGGAACCGGCATGCCCAGCGCGTCCACCTTGAGCACCTGAGGCGCCACCGGCACACCCGGAATGATGCGCTGCAGACCGTCCACCACCACGTTTTCGCCGGCCTTGATCTGGCCACCGCCCACCACGCGCATGCCGCCCTGCAGGGCGCCAAGCTGCACGCCCCGGAACTGCGGCTGGCCGTCGGCCCCCACCACCACCACGAACTTCTTGCTCTGGTCGGTGCCGATGGCGCGCTCGGGCACCAACACGGCCGCGTACGGGGCACTGGTGGCCATGGTCAGGCGCGCGGCGAGACCCGGCACGAACTGGCCCTTGGCGTTGTCGAAGCTGGCGCGCAGGCGGATGGCACCGGTCTGCGGGTTGAGGCGGTTGTCCACAAAGTCGAGCGTGCCCTGGTGGGGAAAGCCTTCTTCGTTCGCCAGGCCCATGCGCACAGCAGGCGCTTTTTCGTTGGCCGCGCGGATGCGCAGAAAGGTCTGCTCGCTGCCGTCAAAGTACGCGTGCACCCGCGACACACCGGCAATGCTTGTGAGCACCACCTGCTCGTTGACCAGGTTGCCAGCCGTGACGTTGGCGCGCGAGGCGCGCCCGGCGATCGGCGCACGCACGGTGGTGTACGACAGGTTGAGCTGCGCGACTCGCAAGGCGGCTTGCGCGGCCTTGATGTCGGCGTCGGTGGTGCGTGAGCTGGACGAAAGCTGGTCGAACTCTTGCCGCGAGACGGCCTTGGCATCCAGCAGCTTCTGGGCCCGGGTCACCTCGGTGGTGGCCAGCTCGGCGCGTGAGCGGGCCGCGGCCAGCTGCGATTCAGCGCGGGCCACCTCGGCCTGGAAGGGCCGCGGGTCGATGGTGAAGAGCAACTGGCCTTTGGAAACCAGCGCGCCGTCGGTGAAATGGACCTTGTCCACCACGCCACCCACGCGGGGACGCAGTTCCACGTATTCGGCGGCTTCCAGTCGCCCGCTGAAGGTTTCGCTGTCGGAGACGGTGCGGGCCACCGCGGGCGCCACGCTCACCGGCGGGGCCTGTGGCGGGCCGCCTTGCGCGTCGGCCGGACCACCGCAAGCACCGAGCCACGACGTGGCCACCAGAAGAAGAGACCACAACGCCAGAGGGATGCCCCGGCGCAGCGCGCGCGACGACTTGTTCATGTCCATAACCTGAAAAAAGGGTTCATGACCGATCCCGACACAGGAAGGCTCACCGGTGAAAGTGCGCCATCAAATTCCCTGTAGCGCTTTGACGCATAAGGAATTTTCCGATCGGGGCTTTATCAACGGCGCGAGCATAAAGGCTCCCGGGCGTTTTGGGCGACGCGCCTTTGAGGTGGCCTGCGTCGGGCGCAAGGTCTTTAGACCTGCCCTCACGGGGTCACTGGTTTTGTGTGCGCATGGATGACGCTGCGGGCCTCAATCGCCGGGCAGCTCTTCGCGTGCTTCCACCGCCAGCTGGCGCACCACCGAGCCCGAAGCCACCGCCACCGCGCGCACCCGCAGGGCCCGCCCGGTGGGCAGCTCCATGCGGCAGTGGTAGTCCAGCCCGTCGGTCTGGCCCGGGCTGTTGCTCGCGATGCGGCGGGTCCATTTCTGTTTGCCGTCGAGCTCCACCGTCAACGAGTGCCAGGCACCGCCCAGCGGCTGCGGCACGCGCACCACGAGCGTCACGTCCACGTCGAAGCTGCGGTGGCGCTCCAGCGAACCGGGAATGTTGAGCACCGCCACCGAGGCACCACCCACATCGCAACGCCAGACTTCGGCCTTTGGCTTCATGCGCTCAGCAGCCGTTTCAATTCGCCTGTTTCAATGTGCCGGGCCACGTCGTCAGCGCCGCCCACGAGCACGCCGCGCACGAACACCATGGGAAAGGTGGGCCAGCCGGTCCACATCTTGAGCGCATTGCGCCGGCGCCACTGCGAGAAGTAGCTGCCAACTTCCAGGTAACCGTGGGCCACGCCGGCCGCGTCCAGCGCCTTGCGGGCCTTGCCAACGAACGGGTTGCCCGACATGCCGAACACCATCACGGCGTTGCCGGCCACCTCGGCCTGCGCCTGTCGCAGCAGGTCGGCGTGGAGGTCGTTCACCTTCTGCCGGATGGCGGGGTGGATGGCGGCTTCGTCTAGCAAAGGGCGGGGCATGGGCGTTCCTTGGGCGGACCTGGGTTGAGGGTCTGAACTGTAGTGGGTGTTGAGGCCCTCCACAGCCAGCAGGTGTAATCGCGCCCGCTCGACCCATATCTTGAATCGCCAAGGGCATGGAACTTCGCACTTAGCACTCGCTCATAGAGAGTGCTAATATTCTTGGTAATTACCCGAGGAGGTTCTCCATGTCCCACTCACTTGCCCCCATTTCCGCTGCTGCCGGTGGCCAGGTCGCTGTTGCGAACCCGTGGGCACTGGTGCCGCCGCTGGGCAACCTCGACGCCTACATTTCCGCGGTCAACCGCCTGCCGCTGCTCACGCTGGACGAAGAGCAGAGGGCCGCACGCCGCCTGCGCGACGACAACGATCTGGAAGCCGCAGGGCAGTTGGTGATGTCGCACCTGAGACTGGTGGTGTCGATTGCCCGGCAGTACCTCGGCTATGGCCTGCCCCATGGCGATCTGATCCAGGAAGGCAATGTCGGCCTGATGAAGGCCGTGAAGCGCTTTGACCCTGACCAGGGCGTGCGGCTGGTGAGCTACGCCATGCACTGGATCAAGGCCGAGATCCATGAATACGTGTTGAAGAACTGCCGCATGGTCAAACTGGCCACGACCAAGGC
Source organism: Burkholderiales bacterium (assembly GCA_038213545.1). Taxonomy (GTDB): domain Bacteria; phylum Pseudomonadota; class Gammaproteobacteria; order Burkholderiales; family Burkholderiaceae_C; genus Hydrogenophaga. The sequence goes on along the minus strand of JBBQSX010000056.1, from coordinate 2,742 downwards.
GCAGCGCAAGCTGTTTTTCAACCTGCGCTCGCGCAAGCAGGGCTTTCGCTCCGACGCGCTCGACGGCGACACCCACCGCGAAGTGTTGAGCGACGCTGAAGTCGGCATCATGGCCAAAGAACTCAATGTGAAGCCGGAAGAAGTGCGCGAGATGGAAACGCGCCTCTCCGGCGGCGACGTGGTGCTGGACCCGGGCCCGGGCGACGACGGCGAAGACGCCTTCGGCCCCATTGCCTACCTGGCCGACGCCACGCACGAACCGACCGCGGTGCTGGAATCGGCCGAGCGCGACGCGCTGGCCACCGAAGGCGTGGCCCGGGCCATGAGCGAACTCGACGACCGCTCACGCCGCATCGTCAGCGAGCGCTGGCTCAAGGTGAACGACGACGGCTCGGGTGGCATGACGCTGCACGAGCTGGCGGCCGAATACGGCGTGAGCGCCGAACGTGTGCGCCAGATTGAAGTGGCGGCCATGAAAAAAATGCGCAAGGCATTGGCCGCCTACGCTTGAACGCAGACGCCACCGTCTGCGCAAACCCCGGTTGCCTCGGTACCCGGGGTTTTTTTTCGCATGCCTGGCACCGGTTGGGTGTCAAAACAGATCGGCACTGTCAGCGCGACCAGACACAATGACGGCCCCCGGCTTTTGTACGCCGTCGCCCCTGACATCCCGTGAACTTTCTCTTTCGCCTCTGCGCGCTTTGCGCCATTCTTCTGTCGTTTCACGCGGCACACGCCCAATCTTTGCCAGCGCCGCTGTTGCTGGATGGCCGGGGCAACACCATCTCACTGGCCGGACACAGCAGCTACTGGGTCGACCTGAGCGGGCAACTGACGGTGGACCAGCTGGAGCAACTGCAGGCCGAACTGCCATTCAGCCTGCGCAACCGGGGCAGCCGCCTGCAACTGGACCCTGGCGCTGCGCTGTGGGTGCGCTTTGAGGCGCGGGTGTTGGACACCGGCGCCCACTGGGAACTCGAACTCACGCACTCGGGCACCGACCGTGTGAGCCAGTTTCACCGCCGGGCCGACGGCAACTGGGAAGCGCAACACGCGGGCGACCGCATCGCTGTGCGCGACTGGGCCTACCCCGACCGCTACCCGGTGTTCGCACTCGACCCGCGGGCCGACCAGACCGTGACCTACTGGGTGCGAATCGAACACGCCCGTGTGCCGTTCTCGGGCGAGCTGCTGGTGCACAACCACAACGCCTTGCGAGAGCTGCGCATCCAGCAGCAGTTCTTGCTGGGAGCGTATTTCGGCATGGCCTTGCTGCTGGTGGCCACGGCCGTGGCCAATGCCTTTGTGTTCCGCGACACCAGTTTTGCTGCCTATGCGGTCTATGTGACGGTGCTGGCGCTGGCGCTCGCCGCCTCGCTGGTGGTGGGCGGGCAATTCATCTGGCCGGGCTGGCCGCGCTGGAACGGTCTGGCCGAATTTGTGCTGCTGCCCCTCACCGCTGTCACCGGGCTGCTGTTTGTGCGCCATGTGGTGCAGCCGCGGCGCATTGGTCGGGGCCTGGACCGGCTGGCCTTGACGCTGGCCGGCGTGTTTCTGGCACTGACCGCCTGGGATGTGGTGCGCCCCACCGCCACCAGCCTGCACGCCCTTACCGCCGTCGGCGCAATGACCATGGTGCTGGTGTACGCGATGCTGTGGACCGCCTGGCGCACGGGCGACCGCTGGGTGCGCTGGGTTGCGCTGGGCATCCTGCCGGTGCTGCTGGCCGGCACCTTGCCGGTGCTGCGCAACTTCGGCCTGCTGTCCTCGGGGCTCCTGTCGCAGTACGGCATGGTGATGGCGGCCGCGATCGAGGCCCCACTGTTGATCTACGGTCTGCTCCAGCGCTCTTCAGTGCAGCACGAGGCCCAGACCCGGGCGCGCGCACTGGCACTGACCGAACCGCTCACGGGCCTGACCAACCGCCACAACTTCATGCTGCGCCTGCACGAGAGCCTGGTGCGCGCGCAGCGCTACCAGCACCACAGCGCACTGCTGCTGATCGACCTGGACAACCACGGCTGGTTTGCAGAGACACACGGACGCGAAGTGGCCGACCGCGCGCTGGTGCTCACTGGTTCGCTGCTGCGATCGGTGGCACGCGACGTGGACACTGCGGGCCGCGTGAACGACAGCACCTTGGCGCTGCTGATGGAAGGGCCGGTGCGCGAGGCGCAGGTGGTGGCCGCCGCCACCAGCATCGTGGCTGGCGGACTTCGCCCATCGAGCCAGTTGCCGGTGGGTACCACCCTCAAGTTCAAGGTGGTGCTGGCGTTGCTGCCTGACGCGGCCAGCGGCGCCGATCTGGAAAGCAACGCACAAGCCCATCTGGACTGGCTGGGCAGCGGCCTGGACGCGCTGCGTCAGGACGGCCGAAGGACCATCCTGAAGCTCAACTTCTGATCAGTGCTCGCGTCTCAGGGCGGGGAACAGGATCACGTCGCGAATGCTGGCGCTGTCGGTCAGCAGCATCATCAAACGGTCAATGCCGATGCCGCAGCCGCCAGCCGGTGGCATGCCGTATTCGAGCGCGCGAATGTAGTCGGCGTCGAAGTGCATGGCCTCGTCGTCGCCGCCGTCCTTGGCCGATACCTGGGCGTGGAAGCGCGCGGCCTGGTCTTCGGCGTCGTTGAGTTCCGAGAACGCGTTGCCGAATTCACGTCCGGTGATGTAGAGCTCGAAGCGCTCGGTCACCTCGGGCTTGGCGTCGTTGGCGCGTGCCAGCGGCGAGATCTCGGTGGG
>JBBQSX010000055.1:0-18253 GCA_038213545.1 Burkholderiales bacterium | reverse complement strand
GTCATCACCATGAACAATCCGCCGGTCAACGGCCTGGGCATGTCCACCCGGCAAGGGATCGCAGCGGGGCTGGAGAAGGCCGAGGCTGATGGAGCGGTCAAGGCCATCGTGATCACTGGCGCGGGCAAGGCCTTTTCAGGCGGTGCGGACATTCGCGAATTTGGCAAGCCAGAAGCCTTGGCCGAACCCAACCTGCTGAGTGTGATCTTGGCGCTGGAAAACACGTCCAAGCCCATCGTTGCCGCCATCCACAGCGTGTGCATGGGCGGTGGCCTGGAGCTGGCACTCGGTTGCCACTACCGCATTGCGGCGCCCGGCACCAGCGTGGCGCTGCCCGAAGTGAAGCTCGGCCTGATCCCCGGCGCCGGCGGCACGCAGCGCCTGCCGCGCGCCCTGGGCGTGGAACCCGCGCTCAACATGATCGTGAGCGGCGAGCCGGTGAAAAGCGAAATGCTCGCCATGCTGCCGGGCCAGAAGCTGTTCGACAAGATGGCCGCCTCTGCCGAGAGCCTCGCTGAAGAGGCTCTGGCCCTGGCGCGCGAGATGGCTGCGAAACACGCCGACGGCAGCGCGCTGCCCAAGGTGCGCAACCTGCCTTGCAAGCACCCGCTGGGAGACGCGTACTTTGCGTTCGCGCGCAACATGGTCAAGGGCATGTCGAAGAACTTCCCCGCGCCTGCCAAGTGCGTGGACGCGGTCGAAGCCGCCACGAAGAAGAAGTTCGACGACGGCATGGTTTTCGAGCGTGACATCTTCATCAACCTGATGTGGACGCCCGAGTGCCGCGCGCTGCGCCACCTGTTCACGGCAGAACGCGCCGCCAGCAAGATTCCGGATGTGCCCGAAGACACGCCCAAGCGCGATATTGCATCGGCCGCCGTCATCGGTGCCGGCACCATGGGTGGTGGCATCGCCATGAACTTCCTGAACGCCGGCATCCCGGTGAAGATGCTGGAGATGAAGCAGGAGGCGCTGGACCGCGGTCTGGCCACTATCCGCAAAAACTACGAAGCCCAGGTGAAAAAGGGCAAGCTCAAGCAGGACAAGTACGAACAGCGCATGGCCATGCTGAGCACCACGCTGAGCTACGACGACCTGAGCACCGCCGATCTCGTGATCGAGGCCGTATTCGAAGAGATCGGCGTGAAGGAAGCGGTGTTCAAGGAACTCGACCGCGTGATGAAGCCCGGCGCGATCCTCGCCTCCAACACCTCGACGCTGGATGTGAACAAGATCGCATCCTTCACCCAGCGTCCGCAGGACGTGGTGGGCCTGCACTTCTTCAGCCCGGCCAACGTGATGAAGCTGCTGGAAGTGGTGCGCGGCGAGAAGACCGCCAAGGACGTAATGGCCACGGTGATGACCACGGCCAAGAAGATCAAGAAGACTGCGGTGGTCTCCGGCGTGTGCGACGGCTTCATCGGCAACCGCATGATCGAGCAGTACGGCCGCCAGGGCGGTTTCCTGCTCGACGAAGGTTGCACCCCGGAGCAGGTCGACAAGGCGATGGAGAAGTTCGGCATGGCCATGGGTCCGTTCCGCATGGGCGATCTGGCCGGCAACGACATCGGCTGGGCGATCCGCAAGCGCCGCTATCAGGAAAAGCCGGACATGAAGTACAGCAAGACGGCCGATCTGCTTTGCGAGAAGGGCCGCTACGGCCAGAAGACCGGCGCCGGCTGGTACGACTACGTGCCGGGCAAGCGCGACGCGATTCCGAATGCCGAGGTGGTGAAGATGATCGAGGACCACCGCGCCTCGCTCGGCATCAAGCCGCGCAAGATCTCCGATGAAGAGATCGTGCAGCGCCTGGTGTATTCGCTGGTGAACGAAGCCGCGCATATCCTGGAAGAGGGCATCGCCAACAAGGCCAGCGACATCGACGTGGTCTACATCTTCGGCTACGGCTTCCCCGCGCACCGCGGCGGTCCGATGATTTACGCCGACACAGTGGGCCTGTTCAACGTGGTGCAGAGCATGAAGCGCTTTGCCAAGAACCCGCTGGACGACGCGAAATTCTGGGAGCCAGCCCCGCTGCTGGCCAGGTTGGTCGCTGAAGGCAAAACCTTCAACTGATCCCACAGCACAAGACCGAACAGGAGAATATTTCATGACCAACGCCGTCATCGTTTCCACCGCCCGCACACCCCTGGCCAAGAGCTGGAAGGGCGCTTTCAACATGACCCACGGAGCCACCCTGGGTGGCCATGCGGTGCAGCACGCGGTGGCCCGCGCAGGCATCGAAGCCGCCGAAGTGGACGACGTCATCATGGGTTGCGCCAACCCCGAGGGCGCCACCGGCGCCAACATCGCACGCCAGATCGCGTTGCGCGCCGGCCTGCCCATCACCACCTCGGGCATGACGGTCAACCGCTTCTGCTCATCCGGTCTGCAGACCATTGCCATGGCTGCGCAGCGCATCATTGCCGGCGAAGGCGACGTGTATGTGGCCGGCGGCGTGGAGAGCATCTCCTGCGTGCAGCAGGAAATGAACACCCACATGCTGGCCGACCCTTGGCTGGCCAAGAACAAGCCCGAGATCTACTGGAACATGCTGCAGACCGCCGAGCAGGTGGCCAAGCGCTACAACATCGGCCGCGACGCCATGGACGAGTACGGTGCCGCCAGCCAGCAGAAGGCCACGGCCGCACTCGAAGCCGGTCTGTTCAAGGCCGAGATCGCGCCCATCACCGTGACCGCCGGCGTGGCCGACAAGGTCATGGGCCTCACCACCAAACAGGTGACGGTGGAGAACGACGAAGGCATCCGCGCCGGCACCACCTTTGAAGGTATCCACGGCCTGCGCTCGGCGCTGCCGGGTGGTCTGGTCTCGGCCGGCAACGCGAGCCAGTTCAGCGACGGCGGCGGTGCCTGCGTGCTGATGAACGAAACCCTGGCGGAGAAGCGTGGCCTGACGCCCCTGGGCCGTTTCCTCGGCTTCGCGGTGGCGGGTTGCGAGCCCGACGAAATGGGCATCGGCCCGGTGTTTGCCATTCCCAAGGTGCTCGCGCGCCTGGGCCTGAAGGTGAGCGACATCGACCTGTGGGAACTCAACGAAGCCTTCGCGGTGCAGGTGATTTACTGCCGCGACAAGCTGGGCATTCCGGGTGATCGCCTCAACGTCAACGGCGGCGCGATTGCCGTGGGCCACCCCTACGGTGTGTCGGGCCAGCGCCTGACCGGCCATGCGCTGATCGAAGGCAAACGCCGTGGCGCGAAACGTGTCGTGGTCACGATGTGCATCGGCGGTGGCATGGGCGCGGCCGGTGTGTTCGAAGTTCTCTGACACCGGGGCGCACCATGACTTTGCGCCCGACCGTCGACTTCCTGCTGCACGAGTGGCTCCACGTCGAGACGCTGCAGCAGCGCGAGCGCTTCGCGGACCACAGCCGCGAAACGTTCGACGCGGTGCTCGACACATGTGAACGCATCGCGCGCGAGAAGTACGCGCCCTTCAACCGGCTGGTGGACACGCAGGAGCCGCATTTCGACGGTGAACGCGTGATCCTGCCACAGGCCACGTTTGAGGCCCAGAAAGCCTACGCAGCCTCCGGCATGCTCAGCGCGGCGCAAGACTACGAAGTGGGCGGCATGCAGCTGCCTTACACGGTAGAGGCCGCGGCCAACGCCTTCTTTGCCATGGCTTCGGTCAGCATCGGCAGCGGCATGCTCACCACCGGCAACGCAAATTTGCTCATGGTGCACGGCACCGAGGCGCAGAAACAGGTGTTTGCGCTCAACGAATTCAGCGGCCGTTTCTCGGGGACCATGTGTTTGTCGGAACCGCAGGCCGGCTCGTCACTCAGCGACGTGTCCACCCGCGCCGTGCCCGACGGCGCCGACTTCGCCGACGACCCGCTGGGACCGCGCTACCGCCTCAAGGGCAACAAGATGTGGATCTCGGCTGGTGAACACGAGCTGACCGAGAACATCATCCACCTGGTGCTGGCGAAGATTCCCGATGAGAACGGCAAACTGGTACCGGGCACGCGCGGCATCTCGCTGTTCATCGTGCCCAAGAAGATGGTGAACACTGCCGGTGAATTGACCGGTGAGCGCAACGACGTGGCGCTGGCCGGGCTGAACCACAAGTGCGGCTGGCGCGGCACCACCAACACCTTGCTCAATTTCGGCGAAGGCAAATACCCCGTTGGAGGTGAATCGGGCGCCGTAGGTTACCTCGTGGGCCAGGCGGGCAAGGGCCTGCACTGCATGTTCCACATGATGAACGAGGCCCGAATCGGCGTGGGCATGGCCGCGACCATGCTGGGCATGGCCGGTTACCTCGCCAGCCTGGACTACGCAAAGAACCGTCCGCAGGGCCGCCCGATGGGTCCGGCCGGCAAAGACCCGGCTCAGCCACCGGTGCGCATCATCGAACACGCCGATGTGAAGCGCATGCTGCTGGCACAGAAGTCGTACTGCGAAGGCGCGCTGGCGCTCGAACTTTATTGCGCGCGTCTTGTGGACGAACAACACACCGCCGAAGCTGCCACTGCAGACGATGCGCGCCTGCTGCTGGAGGTGCTCACCCCCATTGCGAAAAGCTGGCCCAGCGAGTGGTGCCTGGAAGCCAACAGCCTGGCGATCCAGGTCCATGGCGGCTACGGCTACACGCGCGACTTTCCGGTGGAGCAGTACTGGCGCGACAACCGCCTGAACATGATCCACGAAGGCACGCACGGCATCCAGGCCATGGACCTGCTGGGCCGCAAGGTGCTGATGGAAGGCGGCAAAGGCCTCACGTTGCTGGCAGGGCGCATCAACGACACCATCCAGCGCGCCATTCACGTGCCCGAATTCGCGGCCCACGCCAACGCGCTGGGGCAGGCGCTGGCCCAAGTGGGTGCTGCCACCAAGGCCGCCTGGGCCACCGGCGAGCCGACCGACGCGCTGGCCAATGCCGTGCCTTACTTGCAAGCCTTCGGCCACACGGTGCTGGCCTGGGTCTGGCTGGACGTGGCACTGGCTGCCCACGCAGCACCCGAATCGAACGCACGCACCGGCCGCCTGGCCGCCGTGCGTTTTTTCTTCCACTACGAATTGCCCAAGATCGGCGCCTGGCTGCAGGTGGTGAGCAGTCGAGACCAGACCTGTGCGGCCCTGGTTGAAGAGGCCTTCTGATGCTGCACCACATCGTCATGTGGAAGATCAAGGATCTCGGCGCACAAGGCGACAAGGCCGCCAACATCGCACAGGCGAAAGCCTTGCTGGAAGCCTGCGCGCAGCTGGTGCCCGGTATCACGCGCTTCGAGGTGGCCGCAGCGCAGCCCGGGCTGGAAGGCACCTGCGATCTGGTGCTCAACAGCAGCTTCACCGACCGCGACGCGCTCGCGGCGTACCAGACGCATCCATCGCATGTGGCACTCAAGCCGTTCATGCGCAAGGTCGTGCTGGAGCGCCAGTGCATGGATTACGAGATTTGACATGAGCCCCCACGCTCCACCGTTTCACGGGTCGCTGCCCCTGGGGGCGTGTTTCGCCTTGGGGCGGCCCGGCGGCGAAATATGACCCAACCTACATTAACAGGAGACAAGAACATGACCCGCACCATCCACCAACTCTTCGATCTGAAGGGCAAGACCGCCCTCATCACCGGCGGCTCGCGCGGCCTGGGCCTGCAGATGGCCCACGCGCTCGGCGAAGCTGGTGCCCGGGTGGTGGTCAGCTCGCGCAAGGCTGAAGACCTGGAAACGGCTACGGCCGAGCTGCAGGCTGCCGGCATCGATGCACGCTGGATCGCCGCCGACTGCTCGAAGGAAGAAGACATCCAGCGCCTGGCCGACGAAAGCCTGCAGCGCCTGGGCGACATCGACATCCTGATCAACAACGCCGGTGCGGCATGGGGCGCGCCCGCCGAAGACCACCCGGTGGACGCGTGGGACAAGGTCATGAACCTCAACGTGCGCAGCTACTTCATCCTGAGCCAGATCGTGGCCAAGCGCAGCATGATCGCGCGCAGAACCGGCAGCATCATCAACACCGCTTCCATCGCCGGCCTGGGCGGAAACCCGCGCGAGATGAAGACCATTGCCTACAACACCTCCAAGGGTGCGGTGATCAACTTCACCCGCGCACTCGCAGCCGAGTGGGGCGCGCACGGCATCCGCGTCAACGCCATCTGCCCCGGCTTCTTCCCCAGCAAGATGACCATGGGCACGCTCAAGGCCATGGGCGAAGAGCGCCTGGCCGCGCACGCGCCGTTGGGGCGCCTGGGCGACGACGAAGATTTGAAAGGCCTCACGCTGCTGTACGCAAGCGACGCCGGCAAACACATCACGGGTCAGTGGCTGGCGGTGGATGGTGGCGTCTCAGTCATCACCGGCGGTTAACCCACCCCCACCGTTCGGGCTGAGCCTGTCGAAGCCCTCGCCATCACCTTGGCGAACCCTTCGACAGGCTCAGGGCGAACGGGTACTGTAGACAACTCATGAAATTTTCTGTCCGCATCCCCTTCGTCGAACTGCTCGGCTTCGAACTTCAGAAGTTCGAAGGCGGCGAAGCTGAGATCTCTTTCAAGCCTTCCGATGACCACCTGAATTCCTTCGACGTGGTGCACGGCGGCGCCAGCATGACGCTGCTCGACGTGGTCATGGCACACGCAGCGCGCTCGGTGGAAGCCGACATGGGTGTGGTGACCATCGAGATGAAGACCAGCTTCATGCGCGCAGCCAAGGGGCCGCTCACCGCCAAAGGCAAGCTGCTGCACCGCACCGCCACCATGGCGTTCACCGAAGGCAGCATTTTCGACGCGGCGGGCAAGCTCTGCGCACACGCCACCGGCACCTTCAAATTCGTGGCCCGATTGCCCGTTGGTCCCGGGAGCATCCAGGCTTTCAACCGCATCTCGACCGACTGATTCCACCGACCGATTTCCACAGGAGACACACATGCCCGCCAACCACCAGATCGTGCTCGACAACCGCCCGCAAGGCGAAGCCACCGTCGACAACTTCAAGCTCGTCACCACGGACACCCCCGCCCTCAAAGACGGCCATGTGCTCGTGCGCCATCACTTCCTGAGCCTGGACCCGTACATGCGCGGACGCATGAACGACAGCAAAAGCTACGCCGCCTCGCAGGCGCTGGGCGAGGTCATGATCGGCGGCACCGTGGGCGAGGTGGTCGAGTCCATGCACCCCAAGTTCAAGGCTGGTGACCAGGTCGTGGGCATGGGTGGCTGGCAGGAGTTCAGCGTGGTCGATGCCAACCAGGTTGGCGCCCTGCGCAAGGTGGATACCACCCACGTTCCGCTGTCCTACTACCTGGGCGCAGTGGGCATGCCCGGCGTGACCGCCTGGTACGGCCTGGTGAAGATCATCAACCCCAAGGCGGGTGACACCGTGGTGGTGAGCGCAGCCACGGGTGCGGTGGGCAGTGCATTCGGTGCCCTGGCCAAGGCACGCGGCTGCCGCGCGGTGGGCATTGCCGGCGGACCGGACAAATGCAAATACGCGGTGGAAGAACTCGGCTTTGACGCGTGCATCGACTACAAGCTGCACAAGGACGCGTACTCGCTGGCCAAGGCGCTGAAAGACGTGTGCCCCAAGGGTATCGACGGCTACTTCGAGAACGTTGGCGGTATGGTGCTCGACGCTGTGCTGCTGCGCATGAACGCCTTTGGCCGCATCGCCGTGTGCGGGATGATCGCTGGCTACGACGGCGCGCCGCTGCCGCTGGCCAACCCCGCGCTGATCCTGGTGAACCGCCTGAAGATCGAAGGCTTCATCGTCAGTGAGCACATGGAGATCTGGCCCGAAGCCCTCACCGAGCTGGGCACCTTGGTGGCCACCGGCAAGCTGCGTCCGCGCGAAACCGTGGCCGAGGGTTTGGAGGCTGCACCGGAGGCCTTCATGGGTTTGCTCAAGGGTAAAAACTTCGGCAAGCAACTTGTAAAGCTGATCTGACCTCCAGGACGCCGGCATGGTGACCACGCACGAAGTGTTCAACCAGCCTGCGCCGCTGGTCGATACGAACCTCTTTGCCACCAACCGGGCGATGCAGGCAGCGCTGACGTTCAACGCGCCTGCGCTGGACACGGCGCCGCTGCATGCCCTGGGCGCTGTGGTCGGCAGTGGAGAGATGCAGACGCATGCGCGGCTGGCCAATGTGCACACGCCGCAGCTCAAGACCCACAACCGGTTTGGCCAGCGGGTGGATCAGGTGGAGTTTCACCCGAGCTATCACGCCCTCATGACCGAGGCGGTGGCGGCAGGTCTGCACGGCGCAGCGTTTTCCGCCGAGCAGCAGGCCACAGGGTACGCACACCAGTTGCGAGCCGCCGGCTTCATGCTGTTCACCGAGCTCGAGCCGTCCATCCTGTGCCCCATCTCCATGAGTTACGCGGTCGCGCCCGCGCTCAGGGACAACCCAGCCATCTACAAGGACTGGGAAGCTGGCCTCACCAGCCGCGCCTACGACCCGGCGCTCAAGGTCTGGAGCGAAAAGTCCGGCCTGACCATGGGCATGGGCATGACCGAGAAGCAGGGCGGCTCGGACGTGCGCGCGAACACCACGCGCGCCGTGCCTGCCGGAAGCGACCGTTGGGGCCAGCGCTTCAGCGTCACCGGACACAAGTGGTTTTTCTCAGCGCCCATGTGCGACGCCTTCCTGATCCTCGCGCAGACCACCAGCGGTCTGAGTTGCCTGTTTCTGCCCCGCGTGCTGCCCGACGGTTCGATGAACCAGCTCTTCATCCAGCGCCTGAAAGACAAGCTGGGCAACAAGGCCAACGCGAGCTCCGAGGTGGAGTTTGTGGGGGCCAGCGCCTGGCTGGTGGGTGAAGAGGGGCGGGGTATTCCGCAGATTTTGGCAATGGGCACCATGACGCGGCTGGACTGCGCGCTGGGCACCAGCGGCCTGATGCGCCAGGCGCTGAGCATTGCACTCAACCACACAGCGCAGCGCAAGGCCTTCGGCAAGACGCTGATTGACCAGCCGCTGATGAAGAACGTGCTGGCCGACCTGGCGCTCGAATCCGAAGCCGCGACCGCCCTGGCCCTGCGCCTGGCGCGCAGCTTCGACCGACCGAACGACGCCCACGAGCAGGTGATGAACCGCCTGCTCACACCCGTGGCCAAGTTCTGGATCTGCAAGCGCGGCAGCCACTTCGCGCAGGAAGCCATGGAATGCCTGGGCGGCAATGGCTATGTGGAAGAGGGCGGTGAAGGTGTGATGGCGCGCATCTACCGCGAGATGCCGCTGAACTCCATCTGGGAAGGCGCGGGCAACATCATGGCCATCGACCTGCTGCGCGCCCTGCGCAAAGCGGACGCCACAGCTGCACTGGCCCATGAGCTGGCACCCGCCAAAGGCATGCACCCCGCGCTGGACCGCCTGGCTGCACAACTGCCGATTCGCGTTGAAGAGATGGCCACTGAAATGGAAGCCCGCCGGCTCGCGCAGGACGTGGCGCTGGCCGTGCAGGCCGCGCTGCTGGCGCAGACCGCACCCACCGCGGTGTTCAGCGCGTTCTGCGATTCCCGCATCGGCGGCGATTGGGGCCACAGCTTCGGATCACTGGGTGCCGGCGTCGACTTCGACGCCATACTCGAACGCGCGAGACCTTCATGACCGCTCCTGCTCCCGTTCGGGCTGAGCTTGTCGAAGCCCCTGCCGACACGTGGGCGAACCCTTCGACAGGCTCAGGGCGAACGGACGTCACATCCCACGGAGACTGCTGAACCATGCCCGACCTCATCCTGCACCACTACCCCACATCCCCGTTCTCGGAAAAAGTGCGTCTGATCCTGGGCTACAAGCAGCTCAGCTGGCAAAGCGTGAACATCCCGCGCATCATGCCCAAGCCCGACGTGCTCGCGCTCACCGGTGGCTACCGGCGCACACCGTTCCTGCAGATCGGCGCCGACATCTATTGCGACACCGCGCTCATCTGCGATGTGCTCGAACATATCCAGCCCGAACCCACGCTGTACCCCGAGCACCTCAAGGGCATGGCGCGCGTGCTGGCCCAGTGGGCCGACAGCACACTCTTCTGGGCGGCCATGGGATATAACCTCAGCCCCAAGGGCGCGGCCGCGCTGTTTGCCGGCCAGCCGCCCGAGGCGGCGCAGGCCTTTGCGGCCGACCGGGGCGCCATGCGAACGGGCATGACCAGCCTTCGTCCGGGCGATGCCACTGCTGCCTACAAGAGCTACCTGCGCCGACTCTCCACCATGGTCGACATGCACCCCTTCCTTCTGGGTGACACACCCTGCGTGGCCGACTTCGCGGCCTACCACCCGCTGTGGTTCAGCCGCGTGGTCAACCCCGCCATGGCCGGCATCCTGGACGCCACGCCAGACGTGATCGGGTGGATGGATCGCATGGCGGCCATTGGCCATGGCCATTTGACCAAGCTCACGTCCACCGAGGCCATTGCCATGGCCGCCGTCGCCCAGCCCGCGCCGCACGCCGACGACACATTCCAGGACGACCACGGCATTGCGCTCGGCAGCCGGGTCACCATCAACGCCGAAACCTTTGGCCAGGAGCCCACCGAAGGCATCCTGCGCGCGGCCACCCGAACCCGCTACACGCTGGAGCGCACCGATGAGCGCGCCGGCCTGCTGCACGTGCACTTTCCGCGCATTGGATTTGTGCTGAGGGAAGTGCGCGCTTGAGACCCGAAGGACCCACGCACTGGCGCTGCTTGCCGTTCGATGCCCTGCATGCCCGAACGCTCTACCGCTTGCTCGAACTGCGCAGCGAAGTGTTTGTGGTTGAACAAAAGTGCGTGTTCCAGGACATGGACGGCGCCGACACCCAATGCATGCACGTGCTCGCCGAGACCCACCATCCAGGCTGGATCGAACTGATGGCCTGTGCACGGTTGGCGCCTGCCGGGTTGAAATACCCCGAGGCCAGCATCGGCCGCGTGGTGACGAATCCGGCCACGCGCGGCAGTGGCATCGGGCATGTGCTGATTCGCCAGTCCGTGCAGATGCTGCACGGACTGTGGGGGCCACAACCCATACGCATTGGCGCGCAGGCGCACCTGCAGGGCTTTTATGGTCAGCACGGATTTCAACCCGCGGGGCCGATCTACCTGGAAGACGGCATCGACCACATCGAGATGGTCAGAGCGGCCTGAGCGTTTTTTTCATACCCAACGAGGAAACACCCATGATTCAAGACTTCCAAGGCAAAACCGCTGTTCTCACCGGCGCCGGCTCAGGCTTCGGCCTGGAGTGCGCGCGCATCGGCGCCAAGCTCGGCATGAACCTCGTGCTGGTCGACGTTCAGCAGGACGCGCTGGATGCGGCCACCGCCGAAATCGAGGCCACCGGCGTCAAGCTGCTTTCGCGCAAGGTCGACGTGTCAAGCACCGAGCACATGGAAACGCTCGCCACCGACGTGGAAAAGGCCTTCGGCGCGCCGCATTTCGTGTTCAACAACGCGGGCGTGGGCTCGGGCGGCCTGATCTGGGAAAACTCGGTGAAGGACTGGGAGTGGGTGCTGGGCGTGAACCTCTGGGGCGTGGTGCACGGCGTTCGCCTGTTCACGCCCATGATGCTGGCCGCCGCGAAAAAGGACCCCGCCTGGCGCGGCCACATCGTCAACACCGCCAGCATGGCCGGCCTGCTCACGCCGCCCAACATGGGCATCTACAACGTGAGCAAACACGCGGTGGTGAGCCTCACCGAAACGCTCTACCAGGACCTGAAGCTGGTGAGCGACCAGGTGAGCGCGAGCGTGCTCTGCCCGTACTTCGTGCCCACCGGCATCAGCCAGAGCCACCGCAACCGCCCAGCCGAACTGGCCGATGAGAAAGCCACCCAGAGCCAGCTGATCGGGCAGGCCATGAGCGACAAGGCGGTGAGCTCGGGCAAGGTCACCGCTGCCCAGGTGGCTCAGCTGGTGTTCGACGCGATCACAGCCGACCGCTTCTACATCTTCAGCCACCCGCGTGCGCTGGGCAATGTGCGCGCGCGCATGGAGGGCATCGTGAACCAGACCAACCCGGCCGATCCGTTCCACGAGCGGCCTGAAATCGGAGTCGGTTTGCGCGCAGCGCTGCGCGCAGCGTGACATGGGCGGTGGCAGCGCCTCCCACCCATGGAGCGCCCGGCGGCGCCGGTGGCTGCGCGCCGCGCTCAACCAAACAGGCGTTGCAGCCAGGCCCGCGCGCCGGTGATCGGCTTGCGGGTGGCGGCGGATACCTGGCTTGAAGCCGACGCAAAGTCCAGCTCGAAGTCGAGGTCTTCCGACACCTGCGCCCGGTGGCGCGAGGCGCGTTCAGGCACCGCCAGCAGCTGCCGGTGGCGAGTCAGGGCCGAGCGCAGTGTGCGGTTCAGGTACTCGGGTCCCGCGGGTTTTGAAATGAAGCGGTAGATCTGACTCTCGCTTATCAACCTGCCGATGACGACGCTGTCATCCAGCGGCGCAAAACTGGCCAGAGCCTTCAACCTGGTGGCGGTTTCCTTGAAGCAGGCCTTTTTCTCGTGTGTGTGATTGGTCTTGCCTTTTGCGTCCACGGCATCGGGCATGGCTTTGCAAAGCGAAAAGTCGACTGTGCCGCTGTCTGCCAGGTAGGGGGAGAGTTCGCTGACCCACAAGGCGTTGGAGAAAAGACGTGTCAGGTTGAGGTTGCCTTGTTCGTTCACGGCCAGCAGATCGCGACGCGCCACGGCATCGGCAGGGGTCACAAAGTCACTCTGGATACTGGTGAGCATCTGCGCCCAGCCGGATTGAACGCTCTGGAAAAAGTTGGACTGGCGGTGCTCGAAATACATCAAGGTTGCGGCAACCACACCGAAGGCCACCAGACTGGTGGCGGTTAAGTAGCGGGTCAAGGGAAAGCAGTTGGTCATGGGATCTCCAGCAGGGATGTTGAAACCGGGGCCAACGTCCGGGGCCATGGGAACGCGGGCGGCGTTGGTGGGTTGGCTCGAATGCTGGGTAGTGGCCGGAAATCGCCCCATACTCCCGGCGAAGTGTTTCGTGAGGGAAGCTGGACGCATCGGTGACACATGTCATGGCAGCAAGAGAAAACTGCGTGAGCCGACGGCCCTGTGCTGATGTGCAGTCCCGCCTGCGGCATGTGGCACACTCCTCCCGCTTTTTTCAACCCACCGACATGCGCCCCAGAGGCGAGCAGAGCCACAGATGCAGAACATCGTTGCGCAAATCGCGCAGGAAATCCGGGTCGGCGTTCACCAGGTCCAGGCCGCCGTGGACCTCATCGACGGCGGTGCAACCGTTCCATTCATCGCGCGCTACCGCAAGGAAGCCACCGGCGGGCTGGACGACATTCAACTGCGCGAACTGGCGTTTCGCCTCGACTACTTGCGTGAACTCGAAGCGCGCCGCGAGACCATCCTCAAGAGCATCGATGAGCAGGGCAAATTGACCCCCGAACTGCGCGCAGCGGTGCTGCTGGCGGCCACCAAGCAGGAGCTGGAAGATCTGTACCTGCCGTTCAAGCAACGCCGTCGCACCAAGGGCCTGATCGCCCGGGAGTTCGGCATCGAGCCGCTGGCCGACAAGCTGTGGGCCGACCCGACGCTGGACCCCGCTGCCGAGGCTGCGGCTTTCACGCGCCCACCCGAGGTACTGGACGACGGCAAACCCGGCGCCGACTTCTCCACCGTGCCCGCTGTGCTCGATGGCGTGCGCGACATCCTGAGCGAACGCTGGGCCGAGGACGCCGCACTGCTGCAGAACCTGCGCGAATGGCTTTGGGGCGAAGGCCTCTTCAAGAGCACACTGGTGGCCGGCAAGGACGAGAACGCGCCCGAGGTGGCGAAGTTTCGCGATTATTTCGACTACGACGAACCCATTTCGCGTGTGCCTTCGCACCGCGCGCTGGCGGTGTTTCGTGGCCGCTCGCTGGAGATCCTGGATGCGAAGCTGGTGCTGCCCGAGCCAGTGGACATGCCGGCTTCGACAGGCTCAGCCCGAACGGCAGCTGTCCCTTCGCTGGCCGAAGGCCGCATCGCCCTGCATCTGGACTGGAGCCACAAGGGCCGCGCGGCCGACGACCTGCTGCGCAAGTGCGTGGCCTGGACCTGGCGCGTGAAGCTCTCGCTGTCCAGCGAACGTGACCTGTTTGCCCGTCTGCGCGAAGGCGCCGAAGCGGTGGCGATCAAGGTATTTGCCGACAACCTGCGAGACCTGCTGCTGGCCGCGCCTGCCGGCCCCAAAGTGGTGATGGGCCTGGACCCCGGGATCCGCACCGGCGTGAAGGTGGCGGTGGTTGATGCCACCGGCAAGCTGGTGGACACCGCCACGGTGTACCCGCACGAGCCCCGGCGCGACTGGGAGGGCGCGTTGCACACGCTGCGCCTGCTGAGCGAAAAACACGGCGTGAACCTGATCGCCATCGGCAACGGCACCGCCAGCCGCGAAACCGACAAACTGGCCGCCGACTTGATGAAGCAGTTGGCCCGACCCGAGGTGCAGAAGGTGGTGGTGAGCGAGGCTGGTGCCTCGGTGTACTCCGCCAGCGAATTCGCTTCCCAGGAGATGCCCGACGTGGACGTGAGCCTGCGTGGTGCAGCGAGCATCGCACGGCGCCTGCAGGACCCGCTGGCCGAGCTGGTGAAAATCGACCCCAAAAGCATCGGCGTGGGCCAGTACCAGCACGACGTGAACCAGAGCGAGCTCGCCCGCACGCTGGACGCGGTGGTGGAAGACTGCGTGAACGGCGTGGGTGTGGACCTCAACACAGCCAGCGTTCCGTTGCTCTCCAAGGTCTCGGGCCTGTCGGGCAGCGTGGCCAAGGCGGTGGTGCGCTGGCGCGAGGCGCACGGCGCGTTCAAGAACCGCCAGCAACTCATGGACGTGGCCGGGCTGGGCGCCAAAACTTTTGAGCAGAGCGCGGGTTTCTTGCGCATCCGGGGTGGCGACAACCCGCTGGACATGACCGGCGTGCACCCCGAGACCTACAGCGTGGTCGAGCAGATCATGACCACCACCGGGAAACCGGTGGCCGAACTCATGGGCCGCGCCGACATGCTCAAGTCGCTGCGCCCCGAGCTGTTCGCCAACGAGCGTTTCGGCGTGATCACCGTGAAAGACATCCTGGGCGAACTGGAGAAGCCTGGCCGCGACCCGCGGCCGGACTTTCAGGTGGCGCGCTTCAACGACGGCGTGGACGACATCAGCGACCTGCGCGAGGGCATGATCCTGGAAGGCACGGTGAGCAACGTGGCCCAGTTCGGCGCCTTCATCGACCTGGGCGTGCACCAGGACGGGTTGGTGCACGTGAGCCAGCTGGCGCACAAGTTCGTGAACGACGCGCGCGAGATCGTCAAGACCGGCGACATCGTCAAGGTCAAGGTGATGGAGGTCGATGTGGCGCGCAAGCGCATTGGTCTGTCGATGAAGCTGGGTGATGCTCCGGGTGGAGCGGCCAGCCGTGGCACAGGGCAGGGCGCCGGACCGCGCGACAACCGCTTCGAGCCGTTGCGATCGGGGCGCTCTGACGGGCGCAGCGCGTCTGGCGCTGCGGCACCATCGGCCATGGCGTCGGCATTCGCCCGTCTGCAGGGCTCGGGCAAGGGCACCAAAGGGTGAAAAAGGCGGGTTGAACCGGGAGCGTTCGGGGTGGGTGTCGGGGCTCAAGTTGGGTGCCTCGGCGCCGATACACCAAGGGACGGGCAAACATCAGGTCACTGCCCGCAACGACCCCAAGCCGCCACCGGACTTCACCCCATGCAACTCGAAGCCCTGCTGAACTTTCCCCGTGCGCTGCCCGCCATGTCGCGCACCGTGTCCGACCTGCTGGCGGAAATGAACAAGGACGACCCGAGCCCCAAGCGGGTATCCGACCTGATCTCGCAGGACCCGTCGCTCACCACACGCGTGCTGCGCCTGTCGAATTCGGCCTTTTTCCGGGTCAGCCGCAAGATCGGCAGTGCGGAAGAAGCGGTGGCCATGCTCGGCATGACCCATGTGCGTTCGCTGGTCATGGCCGCTGCCCTGGGTTCGAGCTTCAAGAACGTGCCTGGCGTCAACATGCCGCAGTTCTGGCGCTACAGCCTGCGCGTGGCCGACATTTCCAAATCGCTCGCCGGCGTGCTGCGCCAGAACGAAAGCAACGCCTTCACCGCCGGCCTGATTCACGCCATTGGCGACCTGATCATGCACATCGCCATGCCCGATCTGGTCGCTCCGCTGGACATGGGAACACCCCCACTGGATTTGAACCGTGCGCAGGCCGAGATGTCGGTGTTCGGCTACAGCTACGCCCAGGTGGGCGCAGGCATGGCCGAAAAGTGGCATTTCCCCACCGACATCGTTGCTGCCCTGAACAACCAGATCAGCCCGTTTGAGGGCGAGGCCTACGACCCGCTGGGTGGCGTGCTCCACATCGCTTCGTGGCGCGCACGCGCCGAGGAAATTCAGCTCGACGAAAACGGCCTGGTGGCCACTTTTCCGGATCTCGTGGGCCTTTCGCTCGGCCTGGATCTGGACAGCGTGCTGGGCAAGGACCCGTCGGAATGGTCATTCAGCCAGGCGCTGGGCGCCTTCATAGACTGAAAAAGAACTCAAGTGCGCAGACATTCAGGCGATAAAAAAGACAGCGAACCCCATTCGGGTCGGCACCTAAGGCGGGGAAAAGACATGCAACTCGACAAGCTCCTGAAACGACCCGATGCCCTGCCGTCAGCTCCCAAAGTGGTGCGCAAACTGATCGAGACCTTCGACCAGGAGGATGTCGACGCGATGCAGGCCGCCGCTTACATCGAAGACGATCCGGTGCTCACCGCCAAGCTGCTCAAGACCGCCAACTCGGCATTTTTCGGCCTGCACCGCTCGGTGTCCAGCGCTCGCGAAGCCATCCAGGTGCTGGGCCTGATCAAGGTGCGGGCCCTGGTCATTGCGGCCTCATTGGGCGAAGGCTTTCACGCAGTGGGTGGCGTCAACCTCAACCAGTTCTGGCGTTACAGCCTCAACACCGCCAACCTCTCGCGCTACATCGCGCTGCCGATCCGCATCGACGAGAACACAGCCTTCACCGCCGGGCTGATCCACGGCATCGGCGAGCTCGTCATGCACGTGGGCATGCCCGAGGCCATGATCGACCTGGACCGCAGCGTGCCCATGCTCGATCTCAAGCGCTCCACTGCCGAACGCGGCCTGTTTGGCTACAGCTACGCCGAGGTGGGTGCTGCCTTGGCGCGCGAGTGGAATTTTCCGCGCCGCATGATCAACGCCATCGAGCACCAGACAGCGCCGTTCGAGAACGAGGTCTACGAACCCATCGCCGGTGTGATCCACATCGGTTCCTGGCGCGCCCGGGCCGAAGAACAGGCCATGCGTTCCGAGCTGCTGATCAACACCTACCCCGATCCCGTGGGCCTGGTGCTGGGCATTGATCCCGACACCGTGGTGGCTGAAGAAATTCCTTCGATCTCCCGTCACACCGAGATCACCGAAGCAGAAGAAACCCCGGGCGACCACGTCACCTCGTGACGGCCGGCTGCGACACAATCGCAGCCCATGCAAGCCCTTCGCCTTTACGCCGGTCCGCGCGCCCGCCAGCACATCGCGCAACACGGTCTGCGCCCGCAAGATGTCGGTGCCATTCCCGCCGCCGCCGGTGGACCCAAGGGCCTGATCCTTGGGCCGCTTGACCGTTTTCTGTTCGGCGAGTGGCTGCCGCGAAGCGACCAGCCTGTGCACCTGGTGGGCGCCTCCATCGGTGCGTGGCGCATGGCCACGGCCTGCCTGGATGCGCCGGTGACCGCCTTCGAGCGGCTGGAGCGCGATTACATTGCCCAGCACTACGCCTTGCCCTCAGGCCAAAGGCGCCCCACGCCCGATCAGGTGAGCAAGCAGTTCGCCGGCAACCTTCAGCAGTTCTACGGCGGTCGCATCCAGGAGGTGCTCAACCACCCTCGCTACCGGCTGCATATCGTCACCTCGCGCGGGCGCCATCTGCTGGGGCGCGAAGGCCGCTTGCGCACCCCGCTGGGCTATCTGGGTGCGTTCGCCGCCAATGCGCTGCACCGCAAAGCGCTGGGCGCCTGGCTCGAGCGCGTGGTGTTCTCCACCGCCACCCAACTGCCGTTCGCCACAGACGACTTCCGCACGCGCCAGGTGCCGTTGAGTGAAGCCAACTTCATGGACGCGCTGCAAGCCAGTTGCTCCATCCCTTTCGTGCTGCGCCCGGTGCACGGCATAACCGGCGCGCCTGCGGGCGCTTACTGGGACGGCGGCATCACCGACTACCACCTGCACTTGCGCTACCACCCGCCAGCTCCCGCTCCCATCGTGCTGTACCCGCATTTCCAGCAATCGGTGG
>JBBQSX010000054.1:0-18266 GCA_038213545.1 Burkholderiales bacterium | reverse complement strand
GCTGTGGCTGCCACGCGTGGTGAAGGCAAACAAGCGGGCGGGATCGGGTTGCTCCGTTTGCAAGAACGTGGCCCAGTCGGGGTGGCGGCGCAAGTTGGCGTACTCGTGGTAGTCGAGCCCGGCGCGCTTCATGTGTTTGTCGTCCATTGAAAATCCCAGTGGCTCGATCAGGTGCAATGCGCAGCCCGTATTGGCGCTCAGGCGGATCACATTGCCCGTGTTGGGCGGGATTTCAGGGCTGACGAGAACGATGTTGAACATGGGCGCCGAGCTTAGCGGCTCGGCGCGGTGCGCGCGAACACCAGTGCGCTGACCCGAGCGGCGCCCACCTGCTGCAGGGCCTGTGCTGCGGTGTGCAGTGTGGCGCCGGTGGTGGTCACGTCGTCCACCAGCAGCACATGGCGGCCGACCAGCCGGTGGGTGTGCACAGGATGGGCGGCAAACACGCCACGCAGGTTGCGCAGCCGCGCTTCGCGACCCAGGCTGTGCTGGTCGGGTGTTTCGCCCAGGCGCACCAGGGCCGTGGCCAGCGCGCAGGCCTGGTTGTAGCCGCGCTCGCCCAGTCGCTTCGCGCTCAGCGGCACCGGCACCACCAGGTCGCAGTCCTGCAGCAGCGCGAGGGCCAGCGGCAACCGGAGCATCTGCTGGGCGAATGGCCCGGCCCAGCCAGGTTCCGAGCGGAATTTGAAGCGGGCGATGAGACCGTCCCAGGGATAGTCGTAGTCCACCGCAGCAAGGCATTGCGCCAGCGGTGGCGCATCGGGCCGGGTGTGGCAGGCGCCGCACAGATCCAGAGCGCCCGGCAGCTCGGCGGCGCAGGCCCGGCAGCGGAACCGGGGCGCCCGCAAAGCGCTCGATGCAGGCTTCGCAGACCGGCTGCGCAGGCCACGCTGCGCAGACCTGGCAGGTGCCCGGCAGGGACTCCAGGAAGGCGTGTCGGGCGGCGGGCATCGGGCCAATATACTGGCGCGCTCCCGCCGATACCCCATGGGCTCATCGCCCACCTCGCCGCTTGAACACGCCCACCCTCCCCGAGAATCCCGTGCCCGGACTGGACCCCGTGGCGGCGCAGCGCTGGTTGCGGCGCGCGGCCGCGAACAGCCCCTGGCTTCATGAGGAGGTGGGCTCACGCATGGCCGATCGCCTGCCGTGGTTCCGTGAGCAGCCCACGAGCTGGCTCCACTGGGAACCGGTGCAAGGCGGGCTGGCGGTGCACCGCAAACTGCGCAGCATGTTGACCGGGGCGGCCTGCCATGTGGTGGCCCGCCGGCTGCCCGAGGCGCTGGCTGCCACGCGCGAGGCCCCAGCGCGCTCATGGAATCCGTTGCAATGGGGCCGTGCGGCCGGGCCGGCCACCGCCACGGCGGAAACCCGCGTGCGCATGCTGTGGGCCAACATGGCGCTGCACATGGAGCCGCTGCCGCAGACCCTGCTCTCGCACTGGTACCAGCAGATCGAGACCGACGGTTTCCTCATGTTTTCCTGCTTGGGGCCCGACAGCCTGAAGGAGCTGCGCGCGGTCTACGCTGCGCAAGGCTGGCCGCTGCCGGCCCACGCCTTCACCGACATGCACGACTGGGGCGACATGCTGGTGCACGCCGGCTTCGCCGAGCCGGTGATGGACATGGAGCGCATCACCTTGTCGTACAGCAGTGCCGCATCCCTGCTGGCCGAGCTGCGTGGTCTGGGTCGCAACCTGAGCGATCAACGCTTCGGCGCCTGCCGCTCTCGCCATTGGCATTCCGACCTGTGCGCCGCCATCGAGTCCGGCTTTCCGCGTGCGCCGGATGGCCGCCTGGTGCTGACTTTCGAGATCATTTACGGCCACGCCTTCAAGCCCGTGCCCCGGGTGCCGTTGGCCTCCAGAACTTCACTGGCGGTGGACGACATGCGCGCCATGTTGCGCGCTGGGCGGCGCTGAGCGGGCTTCGCCGGGAGCCAAGTCACCTTGTCCCACTCGGGAGTGGCGCCTTTGTCAGCAGCCTCGCGGTTTCGCGCCGCTACAATCGGCATTGGCCAAATTTTCAAGGGCATTTTCCCTGTGCCAACGCGCCGTCTTTCCAGACGATCGCGACCAGTCTCGGCGGTGGGTGGTGAACCAGGCAAGCAGCGCTTTTCGATTTGCGACTGTGTCCGACCAGGGCATGGAGTGGTCGCTCAAGCGCAACTGTTCGGTCACCCCGGCCCAACTGGGCTACCTCTACGCGTCCATGTGCATCCTCTCAATGGGTGTGGCGGGGTTTTTCTGGTCGCAAGGCGCCACCTTGGTATTGCCCTTTGCGCTGTTGGAGTTGGTGGCGGTGGGCGCGGCGTTTCTGGTGTACGCGCGGCACGCCACCGACAACGAACGCATCAGGCTGCAGGAGGGCCGGTTGGTGGTCGAGTGGGAAACGGCCGGGCGGGCATCGCGTTGCGAATTTGCCCGGGAGTGGGTTCGTGTGGAGCCCCGGCCGGACGCCGGTCAGTTGATCGAGGTTCGAGGCGGTGGCCGGTCGGTGCAGGTAGGGCGGTTCTTGCGGTCCGATTTGCGGCCGTTGCTGGCCCGGGAAATCCGACAAGCCCTGCGTGGGGTTTGATGGTGGCTGGAGATGGGGGTCGAGCTGGTTCGATTGGTTGGGTGGGGCCCTGAAAATTTGTTCTAATCTGCATTGATATAAATCAATACTTATATTTGAGGCGCAAAAAGTGAGTACGACGAAGCAAACGGTGCATTCCGCACGGAACCCCTGGGCCAGGCTCTGCGCCGCAGCCACCACACTGACGCTGGGTCTTGGTGCCTGGACCACGGTCGCGGCCCAGAAGGTCAACGACCTGCCCGGTGGCCCTGCCGTCAACCAGCTCAACTTTGCACCCCCGGTCACCCGCATTGCCGAAGAGCAGCACTGGCTGCACTGGTTCATGATGGCCTTGTGTGCCGTCATCTTCGTCATCGTCTTTGGCGTGATGTTCTATTCCATCCTGAAGCACCGCAAGTCGGTGGGTCACAAATCCCAGGTGCTGGCTGAACCCATCTGGGTCGAGCTGGGCTGGACCATCGTTCCTTTGTTGATCGTCATCGGCATGGCGCTGCCAGCCACCAAAGTGCTGGTGGCCCAAAAGGACACCACCAACAGCGACCTGACCATCAAGGCCACGGGCATGCAGTGGAAGTGGGGTTACGACTACATCAAAGGCGAAGGCGAGGGCATCGGTTTCCTCTCCACCCTGGACAACAACCACCGGGTGATGTCCAACAGCGGCAAGCCCGAAGCCACCGACAACTACCTGCTCAAGGTCGACAACCCGCTGGTGGTACCGGTCGGCAAGAAGGTACGCATCATCACCACCGCGAACGACGTGATCCACGCCTGGATGGTGCCGGCCTTCGGCGTCAAGCAGGACGCCATCCCCGGATTCGTGCGCGACACCTGGTTCCGCGCCGAGAAGACCGGTGACTTCTACGGCCAGTGCGCCGAGTTGTGCGGCAAGGAACACGCCTACATGCCCATCCACGTCAAGGTGGTGACGGCCGCGGAATACAGCGCCTGGGTCGGCGAGAAGCAGAAGGCCATGGCCGCTGCGGCAGACGATCCATCCAAGGTCTGGGTGCTGGCCGATCTGGTCAAGCGCGGTGAGTCCGTGTATGCCGCCAACTGCGTTGCATGCCACCAGGCCAGCGGCAAGGGCGCGGGTCCGATCAAGCCGCTCGACGGGGCCGCCGTGGTGCTGGACGCCGACAAGGGCAAGATCATCAACGTGCTTCTTAACGGGCAGAACAACGGTGCCATGCCCGCGTGGAAACAGCTCAGCGACACCGAGCTGGCCGCGGTCATGACCTACGCCAAGAACACGTGGTCGAACCAGACCCAGCAGATCGTGCAGCCGGCCGACGTGCAAGCCGCCCGCAAGTGATTGCAGCCGAAACAACATTGAGCTTCCAAGGAAACCGACCATGAGTGCTGTTCTCGACCACCACGACGCCCACGGCCACGACCACGACCACCATGCCCCCACGGGCTGGCGCCGCTGGGTTTACGCCACCAACCACAAGGACATCGGCACGCTGTACCTGCTGTTTTCGTTCACCATGCTCATGGTGGGCGGTGTGCTTGCGCTGCTGATCCGCGCCGAGTTGTTCCAGCCGGGTTTACAGCTGGTGAACCCCGGCCTGTTCAACCAGTTGACCACCATGCACGGTCTGATCATGGTGTTCGGCGCCATCATGCCGGCCTTCGTGGGCTTCGCGAACTGGATGATTCCGCTGCAGATCGGCGCATCCGACATGGCCTTCGCCCGCATGAACAACTTCAGCTTCTGGCTGATGATTCCCGCCGCGTTGATGCTGGTGTCGTCGTTTTTCATGCCTGGCGGCGCACCTGCTGCCGGCTGGACGCTGTACGCACCGCTGACCTTGCAGATGGGGCCATCGATGGACGCCGGCATCTTTGCCATGCACATCCTGGGCGCGTCGTCGATCATGGGCTCGATCAACATCATCGTGACCATCCTGAACATGCGTGCACCCGGCATGACGCTGATGAAGATGCCCATGTTCTGCTGGACCTGGCTCATCACCGCCTACCTGCTGATCGCCGTGATGCCCGTGCTGGCCGGCGCCATCACCATGACGCTGACCGATCGCCACTTCGGCACCAGCTTCTTCAATCCCGCCGGCGGCGGTGACCCGGTGATGTACCAGCACATCTTCTGGTTCTTCGGTCACCCCGAGGTCTACATCATGATCCTGCCGGCCTTCGGCATCGTCAGCCAGGTCGTGCCCGCTTTTGCGCGCAAAAAGCTGTTCGGTTATGCCTCCATGGTCTACGCCACCGGCTCGATCGCCATCCTGTCCTTCGTCGTGTGGGCGCACCACATGTTCACCACCGGCATGCCGGTGACGGGCCAGCTGTTCTTCATGTACTCGACCATGCTGATCGCCGTGCCCACGGGCGTGAAGATCTTCAACTGGATCGCGACCATGTGGAAGGGTTCGATGACCTTCGAGACCCCGATGTTGTGGGCTGTGGGCTTCATCTTCGTGTTCACCATCGGTGGCTTCACCGGTCTGATCCTGTCGGTAGCGCCGATCGACATCCAGATGCAGGACACCTACTACGTGGTGGCCCACTTCCACTACGTTCTGGTGGCCGGCTCGTTGTTCGCCATGTTCGCCGGCATCTACTACTGGTTGCCCAAGTGGACCGGCGTGATGTACAGCGAAACGCGCGGCAAGATCCACTTCTGGTGGTCAATGATCTCGTTCAACATCACCTTCTTCCCGATGCACTTCCTGGGTTTGGCCGGCATGCCCCGCCGCTACGCCGACTACCCGATGCAGTTCGCCGATTTCAACGCCATCGCATCGGTGGGCGCGTTCGGTTTCGGCATCGCACAGGTCTACTTCTTCCTTGCTGTGGTTGTGCCGGCCATGCGCGGCAAGGGTGAAAAAGCGCCGCAAAAACCTTGGGAGGGTGCCGAAGGCCTGGAGTGGGAAGTGCCCTCGCCAGCCCCGTTCCACACTTTCGAGAACCCACCCAAGCTCGACGTGACTGCCACCAAGGTGATCGGCTGATCCAACCATGGCAAGCAACATGACACCCGACCAGAGGAAGAACAACCGTCGTCTGGCCCTGATCCTGGGCTCGGTGGCACTCGTGTTCTTCCTCGGGTTCATGGGCAAGATGGTGTTCCTGGGCGGCTGACGCCCAGGCCACACACAACACAGGAACCAAGCCGTGGGACTGCGCAGCGAAAACTTCAAGATGGTGGGCAAGCTCGGCGTGATCACGCTGGGCATGTTTGCCTTCGGCTACGCGCTGGTGCCGATCTACAACGCGATCTGCGAAGCGACCGGTATCAACATCCTGTCCTTGTCCGATCGCCAGATTCCGGGCGCCACCTCCAAGGCGGCAGCGAACACCCAGGTGGACACCAGCCGCACCATCACGGTGGAGTTCGACGTCAACAGCCGTGGACCCTGGCACTTCAAGCCGTCTGTGCGCTCGCTGCAGGTGCATCCCGGCGAGCTGACCACGGTGATGTACGAGTTCCAGAACATCCAGAACCGCACCATGGCAGCCCAGGCCATTCCCAGCTATGCGCCCAAGCAGGCGATGGCCCACTTCAACAAGCTCGAGTGTTTCTGCTTCACGCAGTACACCTTGCAGGCAGGTGAGAAAAAGGAATGGCCCGTGGCCTTTGTGATCGACCCGCGCCTGCCCAAGGACGTGACCACGATCACCTTGTCGTACACGTTTTTCGAAGTTGGCGGCAAGGTGCCCGCGGCACCCGCAGACGTGGCCTTTGAGCCTGCAGTTGTTGTGAAGCCGGCTGGTGACGTATGAGCGAACCGCTGCTCAAGCGCAAGGGCACCCTGGTCGGCACGGTGAAAGCCGTGCTGTGGGGCTTCCTGGGCGTTCGCCGCAACGCCGACTACCAGAGCGACATCGCCAGGCTCAACCCGCTGCACCTGATTGCGGTGGGTGTGGGCATGGCGTTCTTGTTCGTTCTGGCCCTGATCCTGTTGGTGAACTGGGTGGCGGGTTGAAGCCGCCGTTCACCTTGAGCCTTTTCTCATCATTCAAACAAGCGACAACACTGGAGTGAGCATGTCAGCAGCATCCCACGGCGCAACGCCCTACTACTACGTTCCCGGCCCCTCGCGGCACCCGGTGATGGCGGCGATCGGCCTGTTCTTCGTCATTCTGGGCGCAGGGCAGTGGATCAATGGTGCCGCCTGGGGGGCGTATTCGCTTGCCTTCGGCATGGTGTTCTGGCTGGTCGTGCTGTTCCAGTGGTTCCGCGAATCGGTAGCCGAGAGCGAAAGCGGCATGTACGGGCGCAAGATCGACCTCTCGTTCCGCTGGAGCATGAGCTGGTTCATCTTTTCGGAAGTGATGTTCTTCGGCGCATTCTTCACTGCACTCTGGTGGGCGCGGGTTCATTCGGTTCCTGCGCTGGGCAATTTCGAGAATTCCCTGATCTGGCCTGACTTCTCGGCCGTGTGGCCCAGCGTTCAGGCCGGCGCCACGGCGTCGCCTGGCGGCATCGTCGAGCCCTTCCAGACCATGGGCCCGTTCTGGTTGCCCACGATCAACACAGCACTGCTCTTGACCTCGGGTGTCACGCTGACGATCGCTCACCATGCACTGCAGGTGGGCAACCGGGGCAAGACCATCGCCTTCATGTGGATGACCGTGCTGCTGGGCATCGTGTTCCTGTTTGTGCAGGGCTACGAGTACGCACACGCCTACGCCGACCTGAACCTCAAGTTGTCATCGGGCATCTTCGGCTCGACCTTCTTCATGCTCACCGGCTTCCACGGTTTCCACGTGTTCGTGGGCATGCTGATGTTGCTCTTCATCACCCTGCGCCTGCAAAAGGGTCACTTCACCAAAGAGCGTCACTTCGGCTTCGAAGGCGCGGCTTGGTACTGGCACTTTGTGGACGTGGTCTGGTTGGGGCTCTACATCCTCGTGTACTGGCTGTGAGCGGTGCCCGGGTTGATCGGCAGCCCCGAATGGCTCAACAAAAAAGCGCCATCGGGCGCTTTTTTGTTGCTTCAGCAAAAGACCGGCAGATCGTTTGATCAGCGCTGCAGAGGCAGACCGGTGGGCTGAATCCAGCCCATCAGGTAGCTGATGAGCACAACCACGAAGAGCAGGATGGAAAAGCCGACACGAAACGCCAGCGCCCTGGCCATGTGGTTCTTGCGGGGTGGGTTGCCTTCCAAGCCACTGTCGCTGGATTGGCCGCCACGCATCATGAACACGAGGGCGGCACCCAGACTTCCGAGGATGGCGATGAATGCCACGATGACCAGATATTTCATCTGCCGAATTATCGCGGGAGCTGGCCTGCGCGGTGCGCAGCTGGGTGGCGCTCCAGAGCCGGGAGCAGGGACATGATGTCTGCGCGCATGCGGTTTGCCGTGGTCACCTTGGCTACCGTGTTCACCATGGCGGTCACCGCCTCGCTGGGCTTTTGGCAGCTCGACCGCGCACGCCAGAAGCTCGCGCTGCAGGACCAGATCGACCAACGCGCCCAGCTGCCGGCTTGGCAGGCAGCTGATTTGTTGGGTGCGAGCGATGTGCTGGAGGGCTTGCACCGACCAGTACGGCTCCGGGGGACGTGGGTGAAGGAGGCCTCCGTGTTCCTGGACAACCGCCAGATGGCGGCCCGCAACGGCTTCATTCTGGTCACGCCGCTGAAGCTATCCGGCAGCCCGCGTGCGGTGCTGGTGCAGCGGGGTTGGGTCCCTCGCGACTTCATCGATCGCAGCAACGTGCCGACCATCGACACGCCCTTGGGCGAGGTGCAGGTGGAGGGTCGTTTGGCCCCGCCGCCGGGCAAGCTATACGAGCTGGGTGAGGCGGGCAGGGGTGCGATCCGGCAAAATATCGACTTGGGCCCGTTTGCCCAGGAGACCGGTTTGAACCTGCTGGCCGTGTCCGTGCAGCAATCTGGTGCCTCCCCCGAAAGACTCGTGCGCGAATGGCCGCGCGCCGCGCTCGGCGTCGACAAGCACCACGGCTATGCCTTCCAGTGGTTCGGTTTGTGCGCGCTGGCTGGCTTGCTCTACTTCTGGTTCCAATTCATTTCCCCCCGCCGAAAGCGCATCTCCCATGGCACAGACGCCCGATGAACCCTTGACCCTCACCGTGCACAGCCTGCCCGAGCTTGACCAGGGTGGCGCCGGGGCTGTGGTGAATGCACGCGCTGGTCGCTGGAAGCTGATGGGCCTGGCGCTGGTCTGCGTGGCGCCGGTGGTGGCGTCGTACCTCACCTACTACGTGATCCGTCCGGAGGGCCGGCGCAACTACGGCGAGTTGATCGATCCGCAGCGCCCGTTGCCTGCCATCACGGCTGTCAATGCCCAGGGCCAGACAGTGCCCCTGGCGGCACTCAAGGACCAGTGGCTGTTGATCAGCGTGGCCGACAGCGCCTGCAACGAAGCCTGTCAGGAACATCTGCTGTTGCAGCGCCAACTGCGTGAAACGCTGGGTCGTGAAAAAGATCGGTTGGATTGGGTCTGGCTGCGCACCGGCGACACACCCCTGACCGAACCACTGAAGCAGGCCACTGGGGCTGCGCAAGTTTTGCAGATCGACGCACAAGCCCTGACCTCATGGCTGCAGCCAGCACCTGGTCAGAAGATTGAGGATCACCTGTATGTGGTCGACCCGCTGGGCAACTGGATGATGCGTTTCCCAGCCAACATGGATCCCAAGCAAGCCAAACGCGACCTGGATCGTCTGCTGCGTGCCTCGGCCTTCTGGGACAAAGAGGGGAGGGTGAACTGACATGGACGCCCAACCGCTCTACGACCTGGCTCCCATCGCCCGCATCATGTTGCTGGGTGTGATCCTTGCGCTTGGCCCGCTGGCCTGGGTGTGGGTGCGCAACCGCCATGCGCCGCCCGCGCAGCGCCTGCGTGTGCTCACGCTGGTCACGTTGTTCCTGACCTTCGATCTGGTGCTTTTTGGCGCCTTCACGCGCCTGACCGATTCGGGCCTGGGTTGCCCCGACTGGCCGGGCTGCTATGGCAGCGTGAGCCCGGTGGGCGCCAGCGCCGCAATTGCCGCTGCGCAGGAGGCCATGCCCACCGGCCCGGTCACGTTTTCCAAAGCCTGGATCGAGATGATCCACCGCTATCTTGCCACCGCCGTCGGCGTGTTGATCCTGGTGCTGGCGCTGGTGAGCTGGCTGGAGCGCAAGCGCCTCTCGGTGTCGTTTGTGTGGCCTCTGGTTACGCTGGTATGGGTCTGCCTGCAAGGCGCGTTCGGTGCACTCACGGTCACCATGAAGCTGTTCCCTGCCATCGTCACCCTGCACCTGCTGGGCGGTCTGGGGTTGTTGGCGCTGCTGCGTGCGCAATCGGTGGCCTACCAGTTGGCAAGACCTGGCGACAGCGGGCCGATTGCATTGCCCGGGCGACTGCGCACTGCGCTGGTGGCTGTGACCGCGTTGCTCTGGCTGCAGATAGCGCTGGGCGGCTGGGTCAGCACCAACTACGCCGTGCTGGCCTGCAGCGAATTCCCCACCTGCCAGGGCAGCTGGTGGCCGAGCATGGACTTTCGCGAGGGCTTCACCCTGTGGCGCCACCTGGGGATGAACAGCGCCGGTGAAGCCATCGCCTTTCCCGCACTGACTGCCATCCACTACGTGCACCGGCTCATGGCCTTTGTGGTGCTGGGCGCGATGGTGTGGCTCGGCTGGCGCTTGTGGCGCGTGCCGGGAATGGGCGGCACCGCGCGCGCCGTGTGGCTGCTCGCCCTGTGGCAGTTCGTCAGCGGACTGACCAACGTGGTGCTCGACTGGCCGCTGCTGGCCGCAGTGGGTCACACAGGTGGTGCCGCTGCAATGGTGATCGTCTTCACAGGCGCGCTCAGCGGCACGCGCAGTGCTGCGTCGCGTCGCGCAGAAGTCGTTGGCGCTGGTGCCATGAACATGTTCCGATCGACCCCATGAGCGCCGCTTCGTCTCCTTCCGTGACCGTGGCCTTGCCCTCGGTCTGGCGCCAGTACCACGCGCTGACCAAGCCTCGGGTGATCCAGCTCATCGTGTTCTGCGCCCTCATCGGTATGGTGCTGGCTGTGCCAGGCGTGCCCACCTGGGCGCAGGTGCAGCTGGCAGCCACCGCCTGCTTCGGTATCTGGCTGGTGGCCGGTGCAGCCGCTGCGTTCAACTGCGTGGTTGAGCAGCACATTGACGCCAAGATGAAGCGCACCGCGTGGCGCCCCACAGCCAAGGGACAGCTCACCAATGGCAAGACGCTTTCGTTCTCGGCTGTGCTGTGCGCCGCTGGTTCGGCGGTGCTGTACTTCACCGTCAACCCGCTGACCATGTGGCTCACTTTTGCCACCTTTGTGGGCTACGCGGTGGTGTACACCGTGATCCTCAAGCCGCTGACGCCGCAGAACATCGTGATCGGTGGTGCATCGGGCGCCATGCCGCCGGTGCTGGGTTGGGCCGCCATGACGGGCGTGGTCTCGCCCGAAGCCCTCATCCTGTTCCTCATCATCTTCCTCTGGACACCACCGCACTTCTGGGCCCTGGCGCTCTACCGCGTGGAGGACTACCGCAAGTCGGGCCTGCCCATGCTGCCGGTCACGCACGGTTCCGAGTTCACGCGGCTGCAGATCCTGCTGTACACCTTTGTGCTGTTCGCCGCCTGCCTCATGCCATTCATGATGCGCATGAGCGGTTGGTTTTACCTGGCCAGCGCCATCGCCCTGAGCATCGGCTTCTGCGGTTATGCGTGGGCACTGTGGCGCAACTATTCCGATGTGCTCGCGCGCAAGACCTTCCGCTTTTCCTTGATCCACTTGTCGCTTCTGTTCGCTGCGCTGTTGATCGACCACTACTTGTGACCGCCATGTCTTCCCGCACCGCAATCACCCGTCGAAGCTTGTTGGGCGCCACGCTCGGCGTCATCGGTCTGTCCATCGCTGGCTGCAGCGAACCGGCCGCCAGCTTCACCGGCATCGACATCACCGGCGCCGATTACGCCACCGGTTTTTCGTTGACCGATCACAACGGTCAGCCGCGCACACTGGCCGACTTCAAGGGCAAGGTCGTGGTGCTGTTCTTTGGCTTCACCCAATGTCCCGACGTGTGCCCCACCACCATGACCGAACTGGCCGAAGCCAGGCGCCTGCTGGGCGCCGACGCTGAGCGTCTCCAGGGCCTGTTCGTGAGCATCGACCCCGAGCGCGACACGCCCGAGATCATGAAACAGTACATGGCCAGTTTCGACCCCAGCTTCCTCGCGCTCTACGCCGCACCCGACGCGCTGCCCGCCTTGGCCAAGAGCTACAAGATGTACTACAAGAAGGTTGATGGACCCACGCCCACCAGCTACACCATGGACCACTCGGCCGGCAGCTATGTGTACGACACGCAGGGCCGTATCCGCCTGTACCACCGCTACGGAAGTGGTGCCCCCGCGCTGGCGGCGGACTTGAAAAAGCTGCTCGCGTCCTAAGCCCGGTCTAAGCGTGGCCCCGCAACATGGAGCGGGCGCCCCGGTGGGGCGGTCGACAACCGTGTCTGGAGGAAGTGCACGCATGAGGCTGTTGCTGGTCGAAGACGACACCATGATCGGCGAGGTCGTGCTGGACCTGCTGCGCGCAGAACATTACGCCGTGGACTGGGTGCGTGACGGTGACATGGCCGCCACCGCCGCGCAATTGCAGCGCTACGACCTGATCCTGCTCGACCTGGGCCTGCCCCGTCGCGATGGCCTGGATGTGTTGCGGGAGCTGCGTGCGCGCAAGGACCGGGTACCGGTGCTGGTGGCCACGGCTCGCGACTCGGTCCAGCAGCGCGTACAAGGGCTGGACGCCGGCGCGGATGACTACATCCTCAAACCCTACGACCTCGACGAGCTGCTCGCGCGCATCCGCGCACTGCTGCGCCGTGCGTCTGGCCGGGCCGAACCGGTCTATGAGCACCTGGGGGTGACCATCAACACCGCCACGCGCGAGGTGATGGCGCAGGGCCAGCCGGTGGTGCTTTCTGCGCGCGAGTGGGCGGTGCTGGAGCCGCTGATCGCTCGCCCTGGCCTGGTGCTCTCGCGGGGCCAGCTGGAAGAAAAGCTTTACGGCTGGAAGGACGACGTGAGCAGCAATGCGGTGGAGGTCTACATCCACGGCGTGCGCAAAAAGCTCGGCGCGGGTCTGATCCAGAACGTGCGCGGGGTGGGCTACATGGTGCCCAAGGCATGAAGGTCGCACGCTGGTCTGCGCACTCTTTGCGCACGCGCTTGCTCGGGCTGTTGCTGCTGGCGATTGTGTTTGCAGCAGGCGTGCAGGCGCTGGTCGTGCATCGCCAGGCGCGCGTGGAGGCCGATGCCATCTTCGACTACCACATGGAGCAGATGGCACAGGCGCTGCGCGAAGGGGTCACCGTGCCAGGGCTTGCGCTGCCCGGTGTCGAACCACCATCCCGCGAGGGTTTCGATTTCTTCGTGCAGGTCTGGACCGAAGATGGCCTGCGCGTGTTCCAGTCCGGCACGCAGGCCGATCTGCCGCAGCGTGCCGTCCTTGGTTTCTCCAACCTCGACATCGGGGGCCGGCCGTACCGCGTGTATTCGATGCGTTCGCGCACGCAGGTGATCCAGGTGGCGCAGGACATGCACCCGCGTGAAGCCATGGCGCGCGCGCTGGCGTGGCGCACCGTGTTACCCATCGCCTGGATGGCACCGCTCCTGATGCTGGTGGCTTGGTGGGTGGTGAGTGTGTCGTTGGCACCAGTGGCGCGGGTCCAGCGACAGCTCGCTGCGCGCGGTGCGGACGAACTCGCGGAGGTGGGCGAAGAGGGGTTGCCCGACGAGCTGCGCCCGCTGGTACACGAGTTCAATTTGTTGCTGGGCCGTGTGCACCGGGCGTTTGATGCGCAGAAGCACTTTGTCTCGGAAGCCGCGCACGAGCTGCGTTCGCCGCTGGCCGCGTTGCGGCTGCAGGCGCAGGGGCTGCAGCGTGCGCGTGACGACACCACGCGGCAGCTGGCGGTGGACCGCTTGCTGGCCGGCATTGACCGCGCCACGCGCCTGATGGAGCAGTTGCTGATGCTCGCCCGCCAGCAGGCGCAGTCCACGGACAGCCAGCCCTTGCAGGCTGTGGCGCTGGCATCGCTGGCAGCGCAGGTGGTGGCCGACGCTGCGCCCATGGCCGCGTCAAGACACATCGACCTGGGCTTGGGCGAGGCCGATCCCGGGTATGTCGCAGGGCACGCCGAGCCGCTGCGCATCCTGCTGACCAACCTAGTGGACAACGCCTTGAAGTACACGTCCGAGGGCGGCACGGTTGACGTGACGGTGCTGCGAGAAGCCGGCCAGCTGGTGCTGGCGGTGGAAGACAGCGGCCCGGGCATTGCCGAAGCCGATCGCGCCCGCGTGCTGGACCGCTTCTACCGCGTGCCGGGTTCTGCTGCCACCGGCAGCGGGCTGGGTTTGGCCATCGCCAGCACCATCGCCCAGCTCCATGGCAGCGCGCTGGAGTTGGACCGTTCGCCAAAGCTCGGCGGCCTGCGGATCCAGCTGCGCCTGGCTTTAAGAACCCACTAACTCGGCGAGTTCACAGTGGAGACGTGTTCAACCCGTCCCTGCTGAAGGAGCTCTCATGAAAACCTTGTCTCTCACCGCTTCGCGTCTTGTGCTTTCGCTGGTCGCCGCAGGTGTTGTCGGTGGCGCCAGCGTCGGCCTTGTATCCGGTACCAACGCCCGCGCGGCGATGCCTTTGTCCACGTTGCAGGCACCCACTGCAGCCACGGCCTTGCCCGATTTTTCGCAGATTGCGCAGCGCCACGGCGCAGCCGTGGTCAACATCAGCGTCATCGGCAAAGCCACGCCAGACGACGAGCAACAGGCGGCCAACCGCTTGCCCGGCATCGATCCCAACGACCCGTTGTTCGAGTTCTTCAAGCGCTTCCAGCCTCCGGGTGCAGCCGGCGGCGAGCGCGAAGCACCGTCGCGCGGTCAGGGCTCGGGCTTCATCATCAGCGCCGATGGGCTGGTGCTGACCAACGCCCACGTGGTGCGCAACGCACAGCGCGTCACCGTCAAGCTCACCGACCGGCGCGAGTTCGTGGCCAAGGTGCTGGGATCCGACCCCAAGACCGATGTGGCGGTGCTGCGCATCGACGCCAAAGACCTGCCGGTGGTGCCGCTGGGCAGCGCGCGCGACCTCAAGGTGGGGGAATGGGTGCTGGCCATCGGTTCGCCCTTTGGTTTTGAGAACAGCGTGACCGCCGGTGTGGTCAGTGCCAAGGGGCGCTCGCTGCCCGACGACAGCTTCGTGCCCTTCATCCAGACCGACGTGGCGGTGAACCCGGGCAATTCGGGTGGACCGCTTTTCAATGCGCGTGGCGAGGTGGTGGGCATCAACTCGCAAATTTACAGCCGCACCGGTGGGTACCAAGGCCTGTCGTTCGCGATCCCCATGGAGACGGTGCTGCAGGTCAAGGACCAGATCGTGGCCCACGGCAAGGCCCGCCATGCGCGCCTGGGTGTGTCCGTGCAAGAGATCAACCAGACCCTGGCCGAGTCTTTCCAGCTCGACAAACCCGAGGGCGCGCTGGTGTCCAGCGTGGAGCCGGGCAGCCCCGCCGCCAAAGCCGGCCTGCAGGTGGGCGACGTGATCCGCCGGGTGGGCGGTCAGGCCATCGTGGCTTCTGGCGACCTGCCGGCCCTGATCGGCCAGACCTTGCCGGGGTCGACCGTGGCGCTGGACGTCTGGCGCAAGGGTCATGGCGTGGTGCTCAGCGCGAAACTGGGAGACGCGTCTGATCCAACGGTGAAAGTGGCCCGTGCGGATAACGCCGCCGACCAGGGCCGGCTGGGCTTGGCGTTGCGACCGCTCGCACCTCAGGAACGCCGTGCCGCAGGCCTGGAGGCCGATGGTGGTCTGCTGGTGGAAGACGCCCAAGGGCCAGCTGCGCTGGCTGGGGTCGAGGCTGGTGACGTGCTGCTGGCGGTCAATGGAGCGAAGGTGCAGAGCATTGAACAGGTTCGAGCCCTGCTGGGCCCATCCACGAAGTCGCTGGCCTTGCTGATCCAGCGCGACGGCAGCCAGATCTTCGTGCCGGTGCGCCTGGGCTGAACTCAGTCGACCTTGGCGCCGCTCAGCTTGACCAAGCGTTCGTATTTCGCGCGTTCGCGGTTCATGAACTCGCCGAACTGTTCGGGCGAGTTGGGTGCGGGTTCGGCCAACAGCAGACCAAAGCGCGCTTTCACCTCGGGCGACTTGAGCGCCTCGGTGAACGCGGTGTTGAGCTTGCGCACGGTGTCCGCCGGCGTGCCTGCCGGCGCCACCAGGCCCCACCACGTGTCGATCTCGAAACCGGGCAGG
Organism: Burkholderiales bacterium; assembly: GCA_038213545.1. Lineage (GTDB taxonomy): Bacteria > Pseudomonadota > Gammaproteobacteria > Burkholderiales > Burkholderiaceae_C > Hydrogenophaga. The sequence goes on along the minus strand of JBBQSX010000054.1, from coordinate 2,436 downwards.
GTGGCAGCCACGGTGGGTACCTCGGGCAGAACGCTGCTGCGCTCCAAGGTGGTCACGGCCAGGGCTTTCAGCCGACCCGAGCGGATGTTGGGCGCGGCGGTGGCGAGGTTGTCGAAGTTGAAGTCGACCTGACCCGAGAGCAGGCCCACTTGCGCCGGATTGCCGCCGTTGTAAGGAATGTGCACCGCAAAGATGCCGGCCCGGTTCTTGAACAGTTCGCCCGCGAGGTGGCCCGCGCTGCCGTTGCCGCCCTAGCCGTAGTTGAGTTTGCCCGGGTTGGCCTTGCCGTAGGCGACCAGGTCGCCCAAGGTGTTGATGTTCAGGCGCGTGGCGGCTTCTGCGTTCATCACCAGCACATTGGGCACGCGCAGCATCTGCGTGATGGGCGCGAAGTCTTTCGCCGGGTCGTAGGGCAGCTTGCTGAAGAGCCAGGGGTTGATGGCGTGCGAGGCCGTGGTGGCGATGCCCAGCGTGAGGCCATCGGGCGCCGCCTTGGCCGCCGCACTCACGCCGATGTTGCCGCCAGCGCCGGCCCGGTTGTCAACGATCACCGTGCCCAGCGAACTCTTCACCGCTTCGGCCAGGATGCGTGCGGTCACGTCGATCGGACCACCGGCGGCGAAGGGAACGATGATGCGCGTGGTGTTGGTCTGCGCCAACCCAAGTCCGGGCAGGACCAGACTGACGGGGGCGAGGGCGGAGCGGGTGATCAGTTGGCGGCGGTTCATCATGAGGAGGTCACGCCTTGTCGGCCGCGCTGGTGAAGGAATCGGCGAAGAAGGCTTCTTCGGGCAGGCCGGCCTTGGTCGTGTAATCGCGCCTGGCCGATTCGATCACGATGGGTGCTCCACAGGCGTAGACCTCGTGGCCGGAGAGATCGGACAGGTCTTGCAGCACCGCCTCGTGCACGAAGCCGGTGCGACCCGTCCACGCATCGTCGGGCAAGGCGTTGGACACCACCGGCACGTAGTGCAGGTTCGGCATCTCCGCCAGTCTGGCTTCGATCCAGGCACTCTGGTATAGATCGGCCGGGCGGCGGCCGCCCCAGTAGAGCGTGGCATCACGCGTGATGGCCTTGAACTGCATGTGCTCGATGATGGCTTTGATGGGCGCGAAGCCCGTGCCTGAGGCCAGCAGCACCATGGGCTTGGCACTGTCCTCGCGCAGGTAGAAGCTGCCGTACGGTCCTTCGATGCGCAGGATGTCTTTTTCCTTCATCGGTCCGAACACGTGGTCGGTGAATTTGCCCCCCGGCATGTGACGCACGTGCAGTTCCAGCGAAGGCTGGGCCGACTGCGTGTGCGGCGCATTGGCCATGGAGTAGCTGCGTCGGTCGCCGTCGCGCAACAGAAATTCAACGTACTGGCCCGCGTGGTACTGGAAGGTGTCGCTCGCAGGCAGCTGCAGGCGGAGCACCATCACGTCGTGCGATGCGCGCTCCAGCGCGCTCACGCGCACCGGCATTTTCTTGATCGGAAATGCGCCGACCTCCGTGACCTGCCGCGATTCGATCACCACGTCGCTGTGCGCCACGCCGCAGCAGGTCAGCACATAACCGGCTGCTTCTTCGTCGGCGCTGAGGGCCTTCGATTGGTGAGGTCCATGAACCACACTGCCTGAGACGAGCTTGCATTTGCAGGAACCGCAGGCGCCGTCCTTGCAGCCGTAGGGAAGGCCTATACCCTGGCGAATGCCCGCGGCGAGCATGGCCTCGTCGGGCTGGGCGGTGAAGGTGCGCCCACTGGGCTCGACGGTGATGGTGAATGTCATACTGGCACTGGATGGGTGGAGAGGCCCGGCGGTGCAATGGCACCCGCTCGGCAACCGGTCATTGTCTCAAATTCGGAATTCGCATGAGCCTCCTCGGCGCCTTGCCCGCACGCTTCCGGCGTGAACGGGTGTTGATCATTGGTTGTGGTGATGTGGGCCAACGCACCGCTGGGGTGTTGGGAGGTTCTTCACGCGTGCGCGTGATGGCACTCACGTCCAGCCCGGCGCGCCTGCCCGCCCTGCGGGCACAGGGCATCACGCCGCTGGCGGGCAACCTCGACGACCCGCAGAGCCTGCGTCGACTCGCAGGGCTGGCCACGCGTGTGCTGCACCTTGCACCGCCCCCATCGGGCGAGCAGGTGGACTGGCGCCTGGACCCCCGCACGCGCGCGCTCACACGCGCGCTGGTGCAGCGTTCCTTGCCAACAGCGCTGGTATACGGTTCCACCTCGGGTGTGTACGGCGACTGCCAGGGTCGCTGGGTCGACGAATCCACGCCGGCCCAGCCGCTCACACCGCGCGCCTGGCGGCGGGTGGATGCCGAAGCCACCGTGCACTGGCTGGGTCGCGCCACCGGCGTGCGTACCACGGTGCTGCGCATCCCCGGCATCTATGCGAGTGACCGCAGCGGCGGCACACCGCGCGAACGCCTGCTGCGCGGGACAC
>JBBQSX010000053.1:0-18301 GCA_038213545.1 Burkholderiales bacterium | reverse complement strand
GCCGTCGAGCGCGGAGGCGTCTTTCAAGTACAGCTCTTCTTTGCCCGCCTTCACCTTGTAGAGCGGCGGTTGCGCAATGTAGATGTGGCCACGCTCCACCAGTTCGGGCATCTGGCGGTAGAAAAAGGTGAGCAGCAGGGTGCGGATGTGTGCGCCGTCCACATCGGCGTCGATCATGATGATGATGCGGTGGTAGCGCAGCTTGGCGACGTTGAAGTCGTCTTTGCCGTCGCTGTTGGCGCCCTCGCCGCCAGCCTTGCCGATGCCGGTACCCAACGCGGTGATGAGCGTCAAGATTTCGTTGCTGGTCAGCAGCTTTTCGTAGCGCGCTTTTTCCACGTTCAGGATCTTGCCGCGCAATGGCAGGATGGCTTGGAATTTGCGGTCGCGGCCCTGTTTGGCCGAGCCGCCGGCGGAGTCGCCCTCGACGATGTAGATCTCGCACAGCGCCGGGTCTTTTTCCTGGCAGTCGGCCAGTTTGCCGGGCAGGCCCATGCCATCGAGCACGCCTTTGCGGCGCGTCATTTCGCGCGCCTTGCGGGCCGCTTCGCGCGCGCGGGCCGCTTCCACGATCTTGCCGCAGATGATCTTGGCGTCGTTCGGGCGTTCTTGCAGGTAGTCACTCAGCAGGCGGCTCACGATGTCTTCCACCGGGCCACGCACCTCGCTGCTCACCAGCTTGTCTTTGGTCTGGCTGCTGAACTTGGGCTCGGGCACCTTCACGCTCAGCACGCAGCACAATCCCTCGCGCATGTCGTCACCGGTGACCTCGACCTTTGCCTTCTTGGCGAAGTCGTTGTCGTCGATGTACTTGTTGATCACCCGCGTCATGGCCGCGCGCAGGCCGGTGAGGTGGGTGCCACCGTCGCGCTGCGGGATGTTGTTGGTGAAACAGAGGACTTGTTCGTTGTAGCCGCTGTTCCATTGCATCGCCACTTCCACGCCGATGTTGGTGCCTTGGTCGCTGGTGCGGTCGCCCAGGGCGTGGAACACGTTGGGGTGGAGCACCGTCTTGCCCTTGTTGATGAAGTCGACAAAACCCTTGACGCCGCCGGCGCCGGAGAAGTCGTCTTCCTTGCCGCTGCGCTCGTCCTTCAGGCGGATGCGCACGCCGTTGTTCAGGAAAGAGAGCTCGCGCAGGCGCTTGGACAGGATCTCGTAGTGGAAGTCGGCGTTCTCGCGAAAGATGTCGTAGTCGGGCAGGAAGTGCACTTCGGTGCCGCGCTTCTCCGTGTCGCCGGTCACTTTCATGGGCGAGATCTCGACGCCGCTGGCGGTCTTCTCGACAATGCGGTTCTGCACGAAGCCGCGCGCGAACTCGATCTGGTGCATCTTGCCTTCGCGGCGCACGGTCAGGCGCAGCCACTGGCTCAGCGCGTTCACGCAGCTCACACCCACGCCGTGCAGGCCGCCCGAGACCTTGTAGCTGTTCTGGTTGAACTTGCCGCCCGCATGCAGTTCGGTGAGGGCAATCTCGGCCGCCGAGCGCTTGGGCTCGTGCTTGTCGTCCATCTTCACGCCGGTGGGAATACCGCGCCCATTGTCGGTGACGCTGATGGAATTGTCGCTGTGGATGGTGACCACAATGTCGTCGCAGTGGCCGGCCAATGCTTCGTCGATGGAGTTGTCGACCACCTCGAACACCAGGTGGTGCAGGCCGGTACCGTCGGACGTGTCGCCGATGTACATGCCGGGGCGCTTGCGCACAGCCTCCAGGCCTTCCAGGATCTGGATGGAACCCTCGCCATACCCTTCACTGGCACCGACCTGGTGAGCGTCGATGGTGGGCTGAAAGTTGGAGCTGTCGGCATTGGCCGCGCCTGTGTTGACGGAATCGGCGGGCTTGTTGGCTTCGGACATAGGGGACTTTTCTCAATCGCTAGAAAGGCCAAACCCGCTGGGCAGCGGGTCGGGCTTGGGGGAGAGGGGATCGCGGCCGGTCAAATCCGCATGGGCATGACAACGTACTTGAAGGCGTTGTCGTCGGGGTTGGTCACCAGCGCGGAGCTGTTGCCATCAGAGAGTTCGATGCGAACCATTTCTTGCGACATGTTTTGCAGCGCGTCGATGAGGTAGGTGACGTTGAAGCCAATCTCGATCGTGTCGCCGCCGTAGTCGATGTCGAGTTCGTCAACGGCTTCTTCCTGCTCGGCATTGCTGGAAGCCACGCGCAGCGCGCCGGGCTCGATGTTCAGGCGCACGCCCTTGAACTTCTCGCTCGTCATGATGGCGGTGCGTTGCAACGAGGCCAGCAACGGCACGCGGCCGAGCGTCACGATGTTCTTGTGGTTTTTCGGGATCACGCGGTTGTAGTCGGGGAACTTGCCCTCGACCAGTTTGGTGACGAACTCCATGCCGTCGAAGCTGAACTTGGCCTGGTTGGCGGCGAACTGCATCTCGATCGCGCCTTCCTTGTCGCTCAAGAGGCGCTGCAGTTCCAGCACCGTCTTGCGCGGCAGGATCACCTCTTGTTTGGGCACTTCCACGTCCAGCGTGGCACTGGCAAATGCAAGGCGGTGACCGTCGGTGGCCACGAGGCTGAGCTGCTTGCCTTCGGCCACGAACAGGATGCCGTTCAGGTAATAGCGGATGTCGTGCACCGCCATCGAAAACGACACCTGGCCGAGCAGGCTCTTGAGCGTCTTTTGCGGAACTGAGAACACCGGGCCGAAGCTCGCCGACTCCTGCACGAGCGGAAAGTCTTCGGGCGGCATGCTCTGCAGCGTGAAGCGGCTCTTGCCGCCCTTGAGGATCAGTTTGCCGGCGCTGGATTCCAGGCTCACGCTCTGGTCGCCCGACATGGTGCGCAGGATGTCGATGAGCTTGCGCGCGCCCAGCGTGGTGGCGAAGTTGCCGTTGTCACCGTCGAGCTCGGCGGTGGTGCGGATCTGTATCTCCAGATCGCTGGTGGTCAGCTGTACCTGCGAGCCCGTCTTGCGCAACAACACGTTGGCCAGGATGGGCAGGGTGTGGCGGCGTTCCACGATGCCAGCCACCGATTGCAGTGCGGCCAGAACCTTGTCCTGGGTCGATTTGAAAACGATCATGTCAGACTCTTTCGTCTCTGGTTGCTTGTGGTCCGGGGGTTGCCTCCCCGGCGGGCCCTGCGTCTATCGGAGCCAAATCGTCGCTATTTTCGCCTTTTTACGGCCTCATCCCTTGAGGGTCTGTTCCAGCACATGCAGCTGCTGGTTGAGCTCGGTGTTCTGCTGGCGTTCGGCCCCGATCTTGCGCACTGCGTGCAGCACCGTCGTGTGGTCGCGCCCGCCAAACAGCTCGCCGATTTCAGGCAGGCTTTTCTGGGTCAGTTCCTTCGCGATGAACATGGCAATCTGGCGCGGTCGTGCAATGCTGGCCGGGCGCTTCTTGCTGTACATGTCCGCGACCTTGATCTTGTAAAAATCGGCCACCGTCTTCTGGATGTTCTCGACGCTGATCTGCCGGTTCTGGATCGAAAGCAAGTCTTTCAGCGCTTCGCGAGCCAGCGCGATCGAAATCTCTTTCTGGTTGAAGCGCGAATAGGCCAGGATCTTGCGCAGCGCGCCCTCAAGCTCGCGCACGTTGGAGCGCACGTTCTTGGCCACAAAAAAAGCCACTTCCTCGGGCATCACCGCGTTCTCCACCGCGGCCTTGTTGATCAGGATGGCCACGCGCATTTCCAGCTCTGGCGGCTCGATCGCCACCGTCAGGCCCGAGCCGAAGCGGGAGACCAGGCGGTCCGAGATGTCGGCCAGGCCCTTGGGGTAGGTGTCGCTGGTCAGCACGATGTGGCTCTTTTTGGCCAGCAAGGCTTCAAAGGCGTTGAAGAATTCTTCCTGCGTCTTCTCTTTGCCGGCGAAGAACTGCACGTCGTCGATCAGGAGCAGGTCCAGCGAGTGGTAGCGCTCCTTGAATTCATCGAAGGTCTTGCGCTGGTAAGCCTTGACCACATCAGACACAAACTGCTCGGCGTGAATGTAGAGAACCTTGGCCTGTGGACGGTCGGCGAGCAGGTGGTTGCCGATGGCGTGCACCAGGTGGGTCTTGCCCAGGCCAACGCCGCCGTAGATGAAGAGCGGGTTGTACAGCTGGCCCAGGCTGCCGGCAATGTGCATGGCGGCGGCACGCGCCATGCGATTGGCTGAACCTTCCACGAGTGTGGAAAACGCCAGCGCCGGATTGAGTCGGGTCTTTGGGCCGCTGGGTGTGGCCACCTCGACGGGCGCAAGATCGGGCAGCTCTGCCAGCACTTGCTCCTGAGCCGTGCGAGGTGCTGGCGACGTTCGGCTGGGGCCCTCGCGCGGAGCAAGCACCAACTCCAATACCACAGGGGTCCCGTGGATGGCCTCCAGCAAGACGGTGATGCGGGCGGCGTACTGGGTGCGGATCCAGTCCAGCTTGAAGCGGTTGGCAACCGACACAACCACCCTCGAGGCGTCGGGCGACACGGTGGCCGAAAGGGGCCGGATCCAGGTGTTGAACTGTTGTTCCGGGATGTCCTGGGAGAGCCGGTCCATGCAGGCCGACCACAGGGAGAGAGTGTCTGTGCCGCCGGAGGGCAGGGACGCGCTGGGGGGGAGGCCCTCGATCATGCTGGGATGCGGTGTTGTTGTGGTTGTGGACAAACGATGCGGGGGGCGGCCACCATTGTAGAGGTGGCGGTGACTTATCCACAAGGCGTCTGGATGGCCGTCTGTAGGCTGCGGGAAAGGCATTTTCCTGAAGTGGATCGTCGGCAAGTCGGCCCAAGTGCTTGCCGCCCTTCGGTTTTCTTTGCGATAATCGCGGGTTTCCCCGATTTGTAAGAGACCACCATGAAACGCACCTACCAGCCTTCCAAGATCCGCCGCGCCCGCACCCACGGCTTTCTCGTTCGCATGAAGACCCGTGGCGGCCGCGCTGTGATCAATGCCCGCCGAGCCAAAGGCCGCAAGCGCCTGGCTGTCTGAGTCGGCGTTTGTTGTGCCGGTGTCCCTGTGCCCGGCTCCTCTGCCACCAGTTGTTGGCGGTTGTGCAGTGACCCAGCGATTGCGGTCCCGTCAGCAGTTCCAGGCCGTCATGGCCGGAGCCCCCGTGGCCAAGACTCCCCACTTCGCCTTGCACCGCGCTGCCCTGGACGGTCCCGTCGAGGGCAAGCCGCTGTTTCCTGTGGCCGATGCTTGGCTGGGCGTTTTGCTGCCCAAACGCTGGGCGCGTCGTGCCGTCACGCGCAATGCCATCCGGCGCCAGATCTACGAGGCAGCGAGACACCTGCCCGCGCCGCTGCCGCAGGCGGCTTGGGTGGTCCGTTTGCGCAGCGAGTTCAGCCGCAAGCAGTTCGTGAGTGCCACGTCCGATGCGCTCAAGCGGGCTGCCCGAGCGGAGCTGGAGCAGCTGTTCTCGCGTGCCCCGTTGCCGAAACCCGCCATGCCAGTGGAGGTCCGTGATGGTCTCTGACTGGCCGCGCCTGGCGCTGGTGGGTCTCGTCAAGGGCTACCGGCTGTTGCTGAGCCCTTCACTGGGCAGCGGCTGCCGCTTTGAGCCCACCTGCTCGGTGTACGCCATTGGCGCGCTGGAACAACACGGCGCTGCGGCGGGCACTTACCTCACGGGCGCGCGTCTGATGCGCTGCCATCCCTGGTGCGATGGTGGTTTTGATCCGGTGCCCGAGTCCCGGCCCGCCCTCTTTTCCCGTCTGCTTTCACCCTCCTCAGCAAAGAAGAACGCGTCATGAATGACATCCGTCGGTCCATCCTGTGGGTGGTGTTTGGTTTGTCCATGGTCCTGATCTGGGACAAATGGCAGATCCATAACGGGCACAAGCCCACTTTCTTCCCCGGTTCCTCGCAAGTGGCCGTACCGGCTGTCACACCGTCCCCGTCCGCCGACACGAGCCTGCCCACGGCTGTGGCCGCGCCCGCAGGGACCACCGCCACCAATGCGGTGCCGGGTGAAGCGCCCGCGGGTGCACCGAGCCCCGTGGCCGCGCGCCACGAGGTGACCACCGATGTGTTCAAGCTGGTGTTCAACACCGAAGGCGGATCGCTGATCGGCGCCGAGCTCCTCAAGCACGCCGAGGCCACCCGGCAAAGCAAGGACCAGAGCGTTCAGCCGTTCACACTGCTGACCCAGAGTACCGACCGCACCTATGTGGCGCAGACCGGCTTGATCGGTGGTTCGTTCCCGACGCACAAGACCCCCATGGTGCTGGTGACGCCGGAGACCGCGCTGGCAGAGGGCCAGAACGAGATGCAGGTGCGCTTCGAGTCGGCCGACGTGGGCGGCGTGAAGCTGGTCAAGACCTACACGCTCACCCGCGGCCGCTATGAGATCGCAGTGAAACACGAGGTGCAGAACCTCGGCACACAGGCCGTGAGCCCGCAGCTCTACCTGCAACTGGTGCGCGACGGCAGCAAGCTCAGCAGCGAGACGCCCTTTTATTCCACGTTCACAGGGCCTGCGGTCTACACCAACGAGAAGAAGTACCAGAAGGTCGAGTTCGCCGACATCGAGAAGAAGAAGGAGAACCTGTACGTCAAGACCAGCACCGACGGCTACGTTGCCATGGTGCAGCACTACTTTGCCTCCGCCTGGTTGCTGGGTGACGGTGTGGCGCGCGACAACTTTGCCCGCAAGGTGGACGACAAGCTGTTTTCCGTGGGCAGCATCACCAACCTGCCAGCGATCGAGCCTGGCCAGACGCAGAGCGTGCAGGCCCGTCTCTTCATCGGCCCGCAAGAAGAAAAGGTGCTGGAGACCATTGCTCCCGGACTGGAGCTGGTCAAGGACTACGGGTGGCTGACCATTCTCGCCAAACCGCTGTACTGGCTGTTGGAGAAGATCCATGGCTTCGTGGCCAACTGGGGCTGGTCCATCGTGCTGCTGGTGGTGCTGATCAAGGCCGCGTTCTACTGGCTCAATGCCAGCGCCTACCGCAGCATGGCCAAGATGAAGAAGATCAACCCCCGAATCATGGAAATGCGCGAGCGCCTGAAGGGCAATCCGCAGGGCATGCAGCAGGAAATGATGAAGATGTACCGGGAAGAAAAGGTCAATCCGTTGGGCGGCTGCTTCCCCATCCTGATCCAGATACCGGTGTTCATCGCGTTGTACTGGGTGCTGCTGTCCAGTGTGGAAATGCGCAACGCACCCTGGATGGCCTGGATCACCGATCTGTCTTCGCCGGATCCGTTCTACATCCTCCCGCTGGTGATGGCCGTGACGACCATGATCCAGACAGCGCTCAACCCTTTGCCGCCGGATCCCCTGCAGGCCAAGCTCATGTGGCTGATGCCGCTGATGTTCTCGGTCATGTTCTTCTTCTTCCCGTCTGGCCTGGTGCTGTACTGGATCACAAACAACGTGCTGACCATCGCGCAGCAATCCATCATCAACAAAAGCATGGGCGTTCCGTTGAAGTTCAGCATGCCGAACTTCAAGGCTTGACCCCCCTGCGCCGCTGACGCGGCTTCCCCCCTGAGAGGGGGGCGATGGCTTGGGCCGGCGGAGCCGGACCCTTGCCATCTCTGGTGAATACCTCTTGCTCCGGTCCGGGCCTGCTTCGCTGGCCCCTTCTCTTTATGCTCGCTGCTTATGCTCGCTGCCTCGCGTGATCCCATCGTTGCCATTGCCACCGCGCCGGGTCGGGGCGGTGTGGGCATTGTCCGGGTGTCGGGGCGGGGGTTGGGGCCGTTCGCGCAGGCTTTGCTGGGGCGGGCGCTGAAGCCACGCGAGGCGACCTACCTTCCATTCACCGATGCGGCCGGGCAGCCCATCGACCACGGCCTGGCCTTGTGGTTTGCGGGGCCGCACTCTTACACTGGGGAAGACGTGCTGGAGCTTCACGGCCACGGCGGTCCCGTGGTGTTGCAACTGCTGGTGGCCCGCTGCCTGGAGGTGGCGCGCGACGTCGTGCCAGCCTTGCGCGTGGCCCGCGCTGGCGAATTCACCGAACGCGCTTTCCTCAACGACAAGCTCGATCTGGCACAAGCCGAGGCGGTGGCCGATTTGATCGACGCGAGCACCGAGGCGGCCGCTCGCAGTGCGTCGCGTTCGCTCGCCGGTGTGTTTTCCAGTCGTATCCACGGCCTGCGTGACGCCTTGGTCAACCTGCGGATGCTGGTCGAGGCCACCCTGGATTTTCCGGAAGAGGACATCGACTTTCTGCAAAAGGCCGACGCCACCGGGCAGCTCTGGCGCTTGCGCGAGGCGCTGGCTGCGGTGTTGGCGCAAGCGCGGCAGGGCGCGCTGTTGCGCGACGGTTTGCAGGTGGTGATTGCAGGCCAGCCCAACGCTGGCAAGAGCTCGTTGCTCAACGCGCTGGCCGGTGCCGAACTCGCCATCGTCACACCGGTGGCAGGCACCACGCGCGATGTGGTGCAGCAGACCATCCAGATCGAAGGCGTGCCGCTGCACGTGATCGACACCGCCGGCTTGCGCGACAGCCCCGATGTGGACGAGGTGGAAAAGATCGGCATCGAGCGTGCCTGGGGGAAGATCCGGCAGGCCGATGTGGTGCTGTTCCTGCACGACCTGACCCGCACCGGCACACCCACCTACCAGAGCGCCGACGCCGCTATATCGGCCAGCCTCGCGCATGCGGTCCCCGCTGGTGTGCCGGTACTGCATGTGTGGAACAAGCTCGACCAGAGCCCTGCGGCGCACACCGCCCTGCAAGACGGTTTGGCGATCTCGGCCAAGTTGGGCGAGGGCCTCGAGGCACTGCGCCGGCGCCTGCTGGCCTTGGCGGGCTGGCAGCAGCCAGGCGATGGCCTTTTCATGGCGCGCGCGCGCCACCTGCAGGCGCTGGCGCTGGTGGACGACCATCTGGTGCAGGCCGATGCTTTGCTCGCTGCTCGCGCCGAGCACCTCGACCTGCTGGCCGAAGAGCTGCGCCTGGCGCAGCGGGCCCTGGGCGAGATCACCGGCGAGTTCACCGCCGACGATTTGTTGGGCGAGATCTTTTCGCGTTTCTGCATCGGAAAGTAGATCGGCCGCGCCGCCCGGAACGCTGCGAATGCCGCTCGGCGGTGCAGTTGTAAACACTGGTAATTACAGCTTGCGCGGCGGTGCGGGGCGCGGGTATCTTGATGCGATGCATGTCACACCACCGACATCTCTGCGCTTCGACATCAAGGGCCTGGCCGAGTCCATGCGGCACAGCAGTGCCCTGGACGCGGTGCCCCTGAACCTCGCCGACACCCAATGGCCGTTGTTGGCCAACTACCTGCAGCCCGTGGTCTTGCAGCAGGGTCAGGTGCTGATCGAACAAGGGGTGAAGGACCGCACGGTTTACTTTGTGGAAAGCGGCACGCTCACCGTGCACTACGAAGACGACAAGGAGCGTGTGCGTATCGCCGTGGTGGGCTCGGGTTCGCTGCTGGGCGAAGGCGCCTTTTTCAGCCACCTGCCTCGCAGCGCCACGGTGCACGCTGGCAGCGATTGCCGCCTGTGGTGCATGACGCCGCTGCGTTTTCGCGAACTCTCCACTCGCCATCCCGAGATCGCCCTGGAGGTCACGGTGGCCATGTCGGCGGTTCTGGCGCGCCGGATGTACAACAAGCCCAAGCGGGTGGCGGTCACCTGATGCCCACGGCTTGCGCCGAGAGCTGTCATTTGCCCGAGCAGCACCGGATTCACGCCTCACTTCAGACTTCTTCAGCCACCGGCTTTCTGCATACTTTGACCATGTCCTTCATGAGCTGGCTGCAAGCCAAAAAAAGCAACGTGTCCGGCAAGGGCCGCTTGGCACGTGCGCGCAAGTCGTTCGGCCAGACCACGTTGCCCTTGATATCGCCCCGCAAGGGTCGGCGCATCTTGCGACGCGAGCAGTTGTTCAGCGTGGTGCGCGAGTCGCTCATCCGCGCCGGCGTGCTGTCGACCAGCTACGAATTCAAGGTGCTCACGCTGGATTCCAACGGCGACTGCTTTCTGGTGCTGGTCGATCTGGCCCTCCCCGCCGAAGGCATGCCCGATGAGTACTTGCTCGAAGTCGAGCGATGGATCCAGCAAAGCGCCAAGGCCCGCCACGGCATGCTGGTGCGCTCTGTCTACTGGCGCCGCCGCGCCACCCAGGATCAGGTGGGCGTGGCCTTGCGCGCCGCGGTTTCCGCGCAGACCCGGCGCGATGCCGAGGTGTTCAGCCCCACAGCCATTCCCAAGCCCAACATCAAGTCTTCACACGCACCCATGCAGGCGCTGGGAGACGATGAACTGGCCGCTTTCCGTGATGTGTTGCAGTCGTCTGCCAAGCCTCCTTACCGTTCAGCCGACGAAGTCAGGCTCCCGGTGCCGGAATCGCACAGCGACTTTGCCGCCTTGAGCGAAACGCAGCACGGCAAACTTTGACTTGCGACCGTCGATCCGCGGTCCTCAGTGGCCTGCGAAGTCGACCAGGGTGAACAGCTTCAGGCCGGAGTCCTTGAGCTTTTGCGAGCCGCCCAGCTCGGGCAAATCAACGATGGCAGCACCCTCCATCACCTCGGCTCCAAGCTTTTCCAGCAAACGCCGTCCGGCCATCATGGTGCCGCCGGTGGCGATGAGGTCATCGATGAGCACCACCTTGTCACCCGCCTTGACCGCGTCGGTGTGCAGCTCCACCGTGGCACTGCCGTACTCCAGCTCGTAGGTTTCTTCCACCGTGGTGAAAGGCAGCTTGCCCTTCTTGCGGATCGGCACGAAGCCCACCCCCAGCTCGTAGGCCAGCACCGAGCCGATGATGAAACCCCGCGCATCAAGCCCGGCCACCACGGTGGGCTTGAGGGCGGGGTCCATGTACCGGTGCACAAAGGCGTCGATCAACACACGGAACACCTTCGGGTCCTGCAGCAGCGGCGTGATGTCGCGGAACTGCACGCCGGGCGCTGGCCAGTCGGGCACGGTGCGGATGTGGGCTTTGAGGAAGGCAGAGGTGTCCATGGATTTCGGGTCTTGGGGAAGTGGCCCATTATCGATGGGGCAAAAAAAAGCCCCGGCTCAAAGGCCGGGGCAGGAGACCATGGCGACCCTGTCAGGCCATGGGTTTGAACTGGTAACCGCTGCCGGCCGCTTCCAGTGTGCCGAGGGCGGGGAACGGGAAGTGGAACCCGCCCATGGCCATCTTGTCCTTCACCAGCGTGTCGAAAATGCGGCGACGCGTCTGACGGGCCATCTCGGCGTCCATGTCGAAGGCCACTGCCCAGTCGGGGCTGCGGGCGAACAAGGAAGGCACGTTGGTCACGTCGGCGGTGTACATGAACGACTGTCCTTCAGAACGGACGGTGAACACGGCCATGCCCGGCGTGTGGCCGAATGCGGCCGACGACTGGATGCCCGGCGCGAGTTCGGCGCCGGGTTCAAAACGCACCAGGCGATCGGCCGGGATCTTGCCCAGCACCTTGCGCGCGTTCTGGAAGCCGCCCTGGGCAGCGGGTGGTGCAGCCGCCATCTTGGCGTCGTCCATCCAGAATGCCATCTCCGGGTTGGGCACGTGCACCTTGGCCTTGGGGAACACCAGCGAGCCGTCTTTCTTGAGCAGGCCGTTGATGTGGTCACCGTGGAAGTGGCTCAGGATGACGTGGTCGATGTCTTCCGGCTTGTAACCCGCTGCTGCCATGTTGGCTGCCAGACGGCCGGTGGTGGGTGGGCCGTTGTCGGCAAAGCCGGTGTCGATCAGGAACTTGGTGTTGCCGCTGACGATGAGGTAGGGCGTGAAAGGGATGTCCACGTAGTCGGTCGACAGGTTCTGCGAGGCGAGCATGGCCTTGACCTGCTCCAGTGGCGCGTTGCGCACGAACTCTTCACCCAGCGGGCGGCGCAGCGCGCCGTCGTTGATGGCGATGATCTCCATCGCTCCCAGCTTCATCTTGCGAAAGCCCGGCTCCGGCAGGACCGGCGCGCCAAAACTGGGGGTGTTCTGCGAGAACACGGACGAGAAGGTGAGCGCTGACGCGCTTGCCACGCCTGCGCCCAGGAACAAACGGCGATCCATCATGAAAAGTCTCCGGGTGGGGTTGAAAAACCGTGAGCATACATACCGTTCGGTCACAACTCATACCCAAGACTCTGAATATCCACTTGTCGTTCGGGGATTTATCCCGCGGCTGTGCTGGCCGGAATCAGCCCGACAAAAGCTTGTCTTCGGCCAGCGCCAGCGCCGGGGCCTTGCCGCTGATCACCAGCGTGTCGCCCCCCTGCAGTACGGTGTTTTCGTTCAGCGTCGCGGGCATTCCGCTGGCGTGGCGCAAGCTGACCACCCGCACGCCCACCGCGTGAAGCGCCAGGCTTTCCAGCGTCTTCCCCACATTGCGCCCAGCCGCGGGCAGGGTCACTGTATTCAGGCGTTCGTGGTCGATTTCGTCGGCGCCGCTGTCGTCGGCGCCGTGGAAGTAACCGCGCAGCAGGTTGTAGCGCGCATCGCGCTGGTCTTGCACCACGCGGATCACGCGCCGCATGGGCACGCCCACCAAGGCAAGCGCATGGCTGGCCAGCATGAGACTGGCCTCGATGGCCTCGGGCACGACCTCGGTGGCGCCGGCCGTGCGCAGTTTTTCCAGATCGGTGTCGTCCACCGTGCGCACCACCACCGGCACGTTGACCGCCTGTTCGTGAGTGTGACGCAGGACCTTGAGCGCGCTGGCCGTGTCGAGGTAAGTGACCACCACGGCGCTGGCGCGGTGCAGACCGGCGGCCATGAGCGCCTGCAGCCGAGCGGCGTCGCCAAAAACCACCGAGTGCCCGGCGGCGGCGGCCTGGCGCACGCGGTCGGGGTCGAGGTCGAGCGCCATGTAGGGAATGCTTTCTGCTTCGAGCAGCCGCGCCAGGTTTTGCCCGCAGCGGCCGTAGCCGCAAATGATCACGTGTTTGTCTGCGTTGATGGCCTTGCGCGCGATGCTCGTCATCTGCACCGACTGCATCAGCCAGTCGCTGCCGACCAGGCGCGTGACGATGGTGTTGGCGTACATGATCACGAAAGGCGTGGCCAGCATGGACAACACCATCGACGCCAGGATGGGGTTGAACAGCGCAGGCGGA
Organism: Burkholderiales bacterium; assembly: GCA_038213545.1. Classification (GTDB taxonomy): domain Bacteria; phylum Pseudomonadota; class Gammaproteobacteria; order Burkholderiales; family Burkholderiaceae_C; genus Hydrogenophaga. Next base: position 5,332 of record JBBQSX010000053.1, on the reverse strand, counting down.
ATGAGGTCGTTGTTGCCGGCCAGCGTGAGCAGCACCAGACCGAATTCACCCGCTTGCGCTAGGTACAGGCCGGTTCGCAGCGCCACCCCCATGGGCGCACCGAGCATGCGCGTGAGCCCGGTGATGAGCGCGAGCTTGAAGCCCACCGACAGCGACAGCAGCAAGAGCACCAGCGGCCAGCGATCAAACACCAGGCGCCAATCCAGCATCATGCCGATGGTGATGAAGAACAGACCGAGGAGCACGTCGTGGAACGGGCGGATGTCGGTCTCCACCTGATGCTTGAACTCGGTCTCAGAGATCAGCATGCCGGCCACGAAGGCGCCCAGCGCCAGCGAGAGACCGGCGTGTTCGGTCAGCCAGGCCAGGCCCAACGTGATCAGCAGCAGGTTGAGCATGAAGAGTTCATCGCTCTTGCGCCGCGCCACCAGCGTCAGCCACCACCGCATGACTTTCTGGCCGCCGGTGAGCAGCAAGCCCAGCAGCACGATGGCCTTGAACGTGGCCCAGCCCAGCGCGGGGAGCAGGTCTTCGGGCGCGGCGGCCAGCGCCGGTATGAGCACCAGCAAAGGCACCACGGCCAGATCCTGGAACAGCAGGATGCCCAGCACGCGCTTGCCGTGCTCCGACTCCAGTTCCAGCCGCTCGGCCACCAGCTTGATGACGATGGCCGTGCTGCTCATGGCCATCACGCCGCCCAGCGCCAGCGCGGTCTGCCAGCTGATGTCCCACCAGGTCGGCAGCAGCACGGTGAGCGCGAGCGACGCCAGGGTCGTGATCAGCACGGTGAGCACCACTTGCGAGAAACCCAGACCGAACACCAGCCGCTTCATTGCGCGCAGCTTGGGCAGGCTGAACTCGAGTCCGATCACGAACATGAGAAAGACCACACCGAACTCGGCCAGATAGCGGATGCCGCTGGAATCCTGCGCCAGCGCCAGCGCGTTGGGCCCGATGACCACGCCCACCACGAGGTAACCCAGCATCGGTGGCAATCGCAGGAAGCGGCAAGCCACCACGCCCAGCACCGAGGCCAGCAGGTACAGGAGTGCGATGTCGAGCGAAGTCATGCGGAGATGGTAACGGCCGGTGGTCTTGCAGGGAGCGTGCCACTGCCAACACACCCACGGCGATAATCCCGCCATGACCCTGCATCCCACCTTTGATGCCGCCCGCGCCCTGGCGATGGCCCATGAGACGCTGAGCATCGAAGCGCAGGCCGTCACGGCCATGGCCCTGCGCATCAACAAGACCTTTGCCACCGCTGTGGAGACCATGCTTGCCTGCCGCGGCCGGGTGGTCGTCATGGGCATGGGCAAGAGCGGCCACATCGGTCGCAAGATTGCCGCCACATTGGCCTCAACCGGCACGCCTGCGATGTTCGTTCACCCGGCCGAAGCCAGCCATGGGGATCTGGGCATGATCACTGCCGCCGATGTGGTGCTGGGTATCAGCAACAGCGGCGAAAGTGAAGAACTCAACGCGATCCTGCCGCTCATCAAGCGCATGGGCGTGCCCCTGATCGCGCTCACCGGGCGACCCGACTCCACGCTCGGGCGCCACGCGCTTGCGGTGCTCGACAGCTCGGTCGACAAGGAGGCCTGCCCTCACAACCTGGCTCCCACCGCCAGCACCACCGCGCAGCTGGCCATGGGCGACGCGCTCGCCGTGGCCTTGCTCGATGCGCGCGGCTTCAAGGCCGACGACTTTGCCCGCTCGCACCCCGGCGGCGCGCTCGGGCGCAAGCTGCTCACCCACGTGAGCGATGTCATGCGCAGCGGTGCCGACATTCCGCGTGTGGGCCCCCAGGCCGGCCTGATGGAGCTGATGGCCGTGATCAGCGCCAAGGGCTTGGGCATGAGCGCGGTGGTCGGCGCCGACGACCACGTGCTCGGTGTGTTCACCGATGGTGACCTGCGCCGCCTGATCGAAAAGACCGGCAGCAGCGCCGATCTGCGCACCCTGCGCGCGGCCGACGTGATGCACCCGCAGCCGCGCACCGTGCGGGCCGACGCGCTGGCGGTCGAGGCCGCTGGCCTGATGGAGGCCAACCGCATCAACAGTGTGCTGGTCGTTGACGGTGAAGGTCGGCTCACCGGCGCTCTCAACACCAACGACCTGATGCGTTCGAAAGTGATCTGAATGAACGCCTTGCCCGCTCTGCGCCCGGCGCTCCAGTTCGCACCCGAGTTGCTGCTGAAGGCACAGGGCATTCGTGTGGTGTTTTTCGACGTGGACGGTGTGCTCACCGACGGGGGCCTGTATTTCAGTGAATCGGGCGAAACGCTCAAGCGCTTTCACACCCTGGACGGCCACGGCATCAGGCTGCTGCAGCGCGCCGGCATCACGCCTGCGGTGGTGACAGGTCGAGACTCGGCGGCCCTGCGCGCGCGCTTGAAGGCGCTGGGCGTGGTGCACGCCCGCTTCGGCACCGAAGAGAAACGCCCGGCAGCCGACGAGATCCTGGCCGAGCTCGGCCTGGACTGGTCGGCCGCAGCCGCCATGGGCGACGACTGGCCCGATCTCCCCATGCTGCGCCGCGCGGCGCTGGCCTGCGCGCCCTCCACCGCCCACGCCGAGGTGCTGGCCGTGGCCCACCACGTCACCACCCGCCTGCCCGGCGCCGGCGCCGTGCGCGACCTGTGCGACCTGTTGCTTGTTGCCAGCGGTGTGTATGCCCGCGAACTCGAAGTGGCCGCCCGATGAGCACGTCCGATCCGCTGGATTTTCTGGATACGCTTGATCTGAACGAGCCAGCCGCCCGGCCGCGTCGGCGCAAGCCCAAACTGCTGGACCGCATTTCCATCTACCTGCCCGTGCTGCTCATGGGGGTGCTCGCGCTGGCTTCTTATTGGCTGTTGCGCGCCACCCCCACGCCTGAGGCTCCCCAGGAAGCACGCCCCGCGAGCAGCGAACCCGACTATTTCATGCGCGATTTTTCAGTCAAGGCCTTCAACGCCGACGGCTCGCTCAAGTCCGAGGTGCTGGGCGACGAGGCACGTCACCACCCCGACGACGATCGCATCGAAATCGACAACGCGCGCATCCGCAACATCGGCCCCGAAGGCCGTCCCACCGTGGCCACAGCGAAGCTGGTCACGACCAACGCCGACAACAGCCAGTTCATCCTTCAGGGAAACGCCGTGGTGGTGCGTGAAGCCGGCTTGGGCACCCGCGGCGAAGTGCTGCCCCGCCTTGAGTTCCGGGGTGAGTACCTGCAGGTGTTTGTCGACCCCGAGCGCGTCATTTCCGACCAACCCGTCACCCTGATGCGCGGCACCGACCGCCTGGTCGCCGACTCGCTCGACTACCGGGGCGACACCGGCATGGCCGATTTCAAGGGCCGGGTGAAAGTCCAACTGATCCCCCGCTGATCACCATGCCGAATCCCAGACCCGCTGCACCCCTGGCCTTCATCACAGGCGCCTCAAGCGGTATCGGCCAGGCTCTGGCGGTCCGTTTCGCGCGCAGCGGCTACAGGCTTGCCCTGGTGGCTCGGCGCACCACCGAAATGCAGGCGTTTGCCGACGCCAACGGTTGGGGCGCCGAGAGCTGCCGCGTCTATGGCGCCGACGTGGCCGACATCAACAGCATCGTGGCCGCCGGGCAGGCGTGCCTTGCAGCGCAGGGCGTACCCGATGTGGTCGTGGCCAACGCGGGCGTGAGCATCGGTATGGACACCACCGAGCGTGAAGACCTGGACGTGATGGCGCGCACTTTCGCCCTCAACAACACTGGCGTGGCTGCTACCTTCCATCCCTTCGTGGCTGCCATGGCAGCGCGTGGCACCGGCGCGCTGGTGGGGATTGCGAGCGTGGCCGCCATCCGGGGCCTGCCCGGCCACGGTGCCTATTGCGCCAGCAAGGCCGCCGTGGTGGCCTACTGCGAGAGTCTGCGAGGCGAGCTGCGTGGCAGCGGCGTGTCGGTCGTGACTCTGCTGCCCGGTTATGTGGATACCCCGTTGACACGCGAGAACCGCTACGCCATGCCGTTCCTGCTCAGCCCCGAGACCTTTGCCGACCGCGCGTTCGATGCTGTCGTCTCCGGGGTGAGCTACCGTGTGATTCCCTGGCAGATGGGTGTGGTGGCCAAATTGCTGCGCCTGCTGCCCAATGCCTTGTTTGACCGCGCCTTGGCAGGTCGGGCACGCAAACACCGGCAGGGCACTGGCAAAAGCGGTGCATGACCGGGGCGCTTTTGGAGCGCCCATGAAAAAACCCCTGATGCTTGGGCCTCAGGGGTTTTTTGGTTGATCAGCGAATCCTCAGACTCGCCGACTCAAGCTGATCGGGGGAATAGATCAGTAGCCGCCACGGCCACCGCCGCCGCCACCACCTTCACGACGGCCACCGCCGCCACCACCACCGTAGGGGCTGCGGAAACCGCCGTCGCTGCCGCCACCACCACCGCCACCACCGTAGCCGCCGCCACCGGAGCGACCACCGCCGAAGCCGCCGCCGCCGGAGCGGGGAGGACGGGCTTCCATCGGACGGGCTTCGTTCACCACCAGGCTGCGACCGCCCAGGGACTGACCGTTCATGCCTTCAACAGCAGCTTGCGCTTCGGCATCGTTGCCCATTTCGACAAAGCCGAAACCTTTGGAACGACCGGTATCACGCTCCATCATGACTTTGGCGCTGTTGACTGAGCCGTAAGCGCTGAAAGCTTGCTGCAGATCTTCGTCGCGGACGGTGTATGGCAGGTTGCCAACGTACAGTTTGTTGCCCATGTTCGGGACTCCTAATAACACTGATGAAAATAGCGATGGAGCCCCGTTAGCACACAAAACCTGTAGCACGCGAAACCGACCGATCACTTGTCAAAACGAGCGCCTTGGGCGCTCGCCAGAGGATTATGCGCGCAGCGCCGCGAAAACAGTAACTATTTTTCAGGACGCCCCAGCCCCCAATGGCAGCGACGTGGCCACACAACACCGACCGCTCAACCCGGGCAACGGCCAGCGCCAGCCAAGGCGGGCGGCGTTTGGGGGGTGCTTCAATTTATACTGACTGCCCAAGCGCCGATTTGTTCCGAATTGCGGGCGCTCTAAAAATGCCGCTAAAGAAGAGACTCCTGGTCCAGCATCCCGGTCTCGCTCTTGGCGGTACCGGGTTTTTTTCGGGCGCGCGCCGCCCACAGGACACCAGCTTGATCGTCACGCCCCAAACGTTCCGGTTCACCGAGCCGCTGCCGCTGCGCAGCGGCGCCAGCTTGCCCGCCTATGAGCTGGTGGTGGAAACCTACGGCCAGCTCAACGCCGAGCGTTCCAACGCGGTGCTCATCTGCCACGCACTCAATGCGTCGCACCATGTGGCGGGCCGGCACGCCGACG
>JBBQSX010000052.1:0-18330 GCA_038213545.1 Burkholderiales bacterium | reverse complement strand
GAGGTTGCTCATGTCTTATCTCCAGTTCTTCTTCTTCTTCCAGCGCCGATCGGCCCGCACGCCTTCTTCTTTCATGCCGAGGTAGAACTCCTTGATGTCGTCCTTCTCGCGCAGGTTGGCGCAGGTGTCTTCCATCACGATCCGGCCGTTCTCCAGCACGTAGCCGTAGTCGGATGCATTGAGGGCCATTTTGGCGTTTTGTTCCACCAGCAGAATGGTGGTGCCGCGCTCGCGGTTGATGCGCACCACGATCTCGAAGATTTCCTTGGTGAGCTTGGGGCTCAGGCCCAGGCTGGGTTCGTCGAGCAGGATCAGGTCGGGGTTGGCCATGAGCGCGCGGCTGATGGCCAGCATCTGCTGCTGCCCACCCGAGAGCAGGCCGGCGTCTTGTGCGGCGCGTTCGCGCAGGATGGGGAAGTAGTTGAAGACCAGCTCCATGTCGCGCGCCACACCGTCGCGGTCCTTGCGGGTGTAGGCGCCCATCAACAGGTTGTCGCGCACCGAGAGCAGGGCAAACACCTCGCGGCCTTCGGGCACATGGCTCAAGCCCTGCTGCACCACAAAGGCCGGGTCTTTCGCGGTGATGTCTTCGCCCTTGAACTCGATGGAGCCCTTGCGCGGATCGATGATGCCGCTGATGGTCTTCAAGATGGTGGTTTTGCCCGCGCCGTTGGAGCCGAGCACGGTGGCGATTTCGCTGCGGCGCACCTGCAGGCTCACGCCACGAATGGCCTTGATCGGGCCGTAGGCGCTCTCCACGTTGAGCAGCTTCAGCACCGGGGCGTCGGAAGTGGCAACGCTCATGGCCGTGCTCCCTGGGTGGTGGACTTGTGGTTTTCGCGGCGCAGGCCCGACACGTCGTCCATGGAACCCAGGTAGGCCTCGATCACACCCGGGTCGCTCTGCACCTGGGCCGGTGTTCCCGAGGCCAGTTCGCTGCCCATGCTCATGGCCAGCACGCGGTCGGACACTTTGGAGACCAGGGTCATGTCGTGCTCCACCATCAGCACCGTGATGCCGAGCTCGTTCTTGATGTCGGTGATCCAGAACGCCATGTCTTCGGTTTCTTCCACGTTCAGGCCGGAAGACGGCTCGTCCAGCAAGAGCAGCTTGGGTTCGGTGCACAGCGCGCGCGCCAGCTCCACCACCTTGCGCACGCCGTAGGGCAGGCCGGCCACCATGCTTTCGCGGTGGTGCTGCAGGTCGAGCAGGTCGATCACTTGCTCCACCTTCTCGCGCGCCTCGATCTCGGCCGCCCGCGTCTTGCCGGTGAAGAAGAGTTCGCTCCACAGCCCCGTCTTGCGGTGCGTGTGGCGCCCGATCAGCAGGTTTTGCAGCACCGTGGCGTGTTCGAACAGCTCGATGTTCTGAAACGTGCGCGCAATGCCGAGGCTGGCAATTTGGTGGGGTGCCTGGTCGGTCAGGCGCAGCATGCCCTCAGGCCCGGCGTAGTCGATGGTGCCGGTGGTGGGCGTGTAGATGCGGCTGATCAGGTTGAACACCGTGGTCTTGCCGGCGCCGTTGGGACCGATGAGGGTGAACACCTCGCCGCGCTTCACGTCGAAGCTCACGTTGTTGACGGCAAGCACGCCGCCGAAGCGCACGCTCAAACTTTTCGCTGAAAGAAGAATGTCGTTCATGGTGTTCACTTCAGACGGTCAGACTTCTGGAAGCTCTTCTGCCGCTTGAACATGCCCTTGCGATAGAACGGGAACAGCTGGAAATAGGCGCGGATCTTGAGCCAGCGGCCGTACAGGCCCATGGGTTCAAACAGCACGAACGCAATGAGCACCAGGCCGTACACCGTGCCTTGCAGGCCGGCCGCCTGGCCAATGGCCGCGGGCAGGAAATCTTTGCCCAGCGCAATGAGCTGCGGCATCACGATGAGGAAAATCGCGCCGAGGAACGCGCCGTGGATCGAGCCGAGCCCGCCGATCACCACCATGAGCAGCAAGTCGATCGACTGGATGATGCTGAACTGCTCGGGTGAGAGGAACTGGATCTTGTGCGCGTACAGCGCGCCACCAATGCCGGCCAGTGCAGCCGAGAGCGCGAAGCTCATGGTCTTGTAGCGCGCGAGGTGAATGCCCATGCTCTGCGCCGAAATCTCCGAATCGCGGATGGCCACAAACGCGCGCCCTGTGCTCGATCGCATGAGGTTGGCAATGGCGAGCGTGGCCAGCACCGTGACCACCAGGCACAAGAAGTAGAACTCGTTGGTGGACTCCAGCTCCCAGCCGAAGAGGGCGGGTGCGTTGACCACCAGACCCGAGTTGCCGCCGGTCACGTGTTCCCAGCGGGCCATGATTTCTTCAACGATGAAACCAAATGCCAGCGTGGCCATGCCCAGGTAAATGCCTTTCACGCGCAGCGCCGGCAGGCCCACCACCATGCCCACCGCTGCCGAGAGCAAACCGGCGCAGGCCAGCGCCAGCGGGAACGGCAGGCCGGCGTTGACCATGATGGCCTGGGTGTACGCCCCCACACCGAGAAAGGCCGCGTGGCCGAGCGAGAAGAGGCCGGTGAAACCCGCCAGCAACATCAACCCGAGGCCAACAATGGAGTAGATCAGCACGAAGGTGAGCTGCGCCAGCCAGTACTCCTGGATCACCCAGGGCGCGGTCACCAGAAAGAGCCCGAGCAGGCTGTACCAGAAGGTCTGCCCGCCGTGCTTGGCTAATCTGATGTCCTGGTTGTAGTCGGTCTTGAATAGAAAGCGCATGTTTCTCAATCAGTTGGGGTCAGAGCACATCGCTGCGCGAGTGGTCTGACCCACAAGTCATTCAAACTTTCTTCCGCAGCTTCTCGCCAAACAAGCCGTTGGGCTTGAGCACCAGCATGATCAGGACCACGATGTAAGGGGCTACGTCCTTGAAGCCTTCAGGGAGATAGAAGCCGGAAAACGCCTCGACGATGCCGATGATCAAGCCGCCCACAATGGCGCCGGGCAGGCTGGTGAAGCCGCCCACCACCGCGGCCGGAAAGGCCTTGAGGCCGATGAAGCCCATGTTGGCGTGCACGAAGGTGATGGGGGCGAGCAGCAGGCCGGCAATGGCCGCCACCGCCGCAGCGAGGCCCCACACCAGGCCGTTGAGCCGTTTGACCGGAATGCCCATGTAGTACGCGGCGAGCTGGTTTTGCGACGACGCCTGCATGGCGATGCCGAGCTTGCTGTAGCGGAACATGGCGAACAGGCCCAGGCACAGCACCCCGGTGACGCCGATCACCACGATCTGTTCGGCCGAGACCACCAGGCCACCCATGCGCAGCACCTGGCCGGCATAGGGCACGGGCAGGGTGTGGGTGTCGGTGCCGATGTTGGGGATCATGGTGATGAGACCGCGCAGCACATAGCCCACCCCGATGGTGAGCATGACGATGGAGAACGCCGGTTGCCCCAGGATGGGGCGTACCACCGCGCGTTCGAGCACCACACCGAAGATGCCCATGGCAATGATGGCGGCCGGCACGGCGAGCCAGAAGGGCAGACCGAGCACCGTCATGGCGGCCAGGGCGGCGAAGGCGCCCACCATCATGAGGTCGCCCTGCGCAAAGCTCACGGTTTCGGTGGCCTTGTAAATCAGCACGAAGCCCAAGGCAATGAGTCCGTAGATACAGCCTTGGGCCGCACCGCTGATGAGCAGTTGCAGCAATTGCACGCATATCTCCTGTTTGATCTGGCGCCGCTGATCGTGGTTGCTTGCTGCAAACTTTGTGGCAGCTCACCCCGGGCGGCGTGGGCAATTTATAGCTGTCTTGCCAGCGACTGCCGCTAGGGGTTGTCCCCCATCCGGAGTCTCCGAGGCAACATGAAGATCGAATGCATGAAATCTGTACGCATCGGCGCCGGCTTGGGGTTTTACGGCGACAACTGGGAACCTGTGGCTGCGAGCATCGAGCGCGGCGGCGTGCAGTTCATCGCCAGCGACCATCTGGCCGAACTCACCCTCGCCATCTTGCAGAAGGACCGGCAACGCGACGCGGCACTGGGCTACGCGCGCGACGTGGTGCCCATGCTCCTGAAGCTGTGGCCGCTGATGCAAGAGCGCGGTGTGCGCTTCGTCTGCAACGCCGGCGGGTTGAATCCGCGTGGCGCGGCGCAGGCGGTGCTGGCGGCGTTCAAGGCCAAGGGGTGGCAGGCCAGGGTGGCGGTGGTCACGGGCGACGACGTGTTGCCGCGCCTGCAGGCAGCCGACGCCGGCTTCGACCACCTGTTCACCCAGGAGCCCGTGGCCGGCGTGCGCGAGCGGCTGGTGTTTGCCAATGCTTACGTGGGCGCGAAGCCCATCGTGGATGCGCTGGACGCGGGCGCCGACATCGTGATCACCGGTCGCGTGGCCGACGCAGCGCTCTTCCTGGGCCCGCTCGTGCACGCGCTGGGCTGGACGCTGGGCGGCGCCACCAGCGAGCAAGACCTGAACCGCCTCGCCCAAGGCCTCACCGTGGGGCATTTGCTGGAATGTTCGGGGCAAGGCAGCGGTGGCAACTTCGGCAGCCAGGGCGCGTGGCAGGCCATTCCCGATCTGGCGCACATCGGCTACCCCATCGCCGAGGTGTGGGAAGACGGCACCGCCCTCATCACCAAGGCGCCAGAGACGGGCGGGCGCATCAACTTCGACACCGTGCGCCAGCAACTGCTGTACGAAGTGCACAACCCGCACGCCTATTTTTCGCCCGACGTGGTGCTGGACATGGGCCACATCAGCCTGCACGACGAAGGCTTTGATCGCGTGCGGCTCACCGGCGCGCTGGGCGCGGCGCCCACCGACACCCTCAAGGTGGTGGCGGGTTTCCGCGACGGCTACAAGGCCGAGGTGACCTGGGGTTTTTCGTGGCCCGACGCCTGGGACAAGGCGCAGGCAGCGCAGGCGACCATCCGCACCTTGCTGAAGGACAAGCGCATTGCGCATGACGAGCTGTATGTGGAGTACCCAGGGCTCAACTCCGCACACGGCGCGCTGGCGCCCCTGCCCAAGGCCGACGCACTCAACCAGAGCAATGAGATCTGGACACGCCTGGTGCTGCGCACGCAAGACAAGTCTGCTGCCGACGGCTTCGGCCGCCTGTTCCCCTGGATTGGTCTGAGCGGGCCGGCCTACACCTGCGGCTTCACGGGGCTGCACAACACCAGTGAACTGCTGGGCATCTGGCCCACGCTGATCCCGCGTGAGGCGGTGGAGGCGGGTGTTTGTGTGGAGGTGCTGTCATGACGAAGATCGCCATTCCCCTGGTGCGCATTGCCCACGCGCGCAGCGGCGACAAGGCCGATTGGGTGGACTTCGGTCTGTTCGCCTGGAACGCGGCCGGGTACGCCATCCTTGAACGCGAGGTCACGGCCGAGCGGGTGCAGACCCATTTCGCGCCTTGGCTGCCCGGCGATGTGGATGCCTGGCCGCTGCCCAACATCCTGGCGCTCAAGTTGGTGCTGCGCGGTGCGCTGCAAGGCGGTGGTGCGCGCAACCTGCGGCTGGACAACCTGGGCAAGGCGATGGCGGGCGCGTTGTTGAGGATGGAGATTGAAGTGACCAGAGACGAACTGGAGGAGGCGCTGAACACACCGCGTGTGGGCTGGTGGCCATGAGCCCCATCACCACCGAACAGCAAGACGATATCTGGATCGTCACCCTCGACCGCCCCGAGGTGCGCAACGCGGTCGACAGCCCGACCGCACACGCCTTGCACGCGGCCTTTCTCGCGTTTGAAGACGACGCCAGCGCCAAAGTGGCGGTGTTCCATGGCGCCCACGGACATTTCTGCGCCGGGTGGGATCTGCAATACGGCGCGCGGCTCGCGGCCCTCGGCGACAGCAGCGGCCTCGACCTCGACTTCAAAGCCGACGACCCGCGCGCCCCCGGTCCCATGGGGCCGTCGCGCCTGCAACTCTCCAAACCGGTGATTGCGGCGGTGAGTGGTGCGGCCGTCGCTGGCGGCATGGAGCTTGCGCTGTGGTGCGACATGCGCGTGATGGAGCAAGACGCGTATTTCGGCGTGTATTGCCGCCGCTTCGGCGTGCCGCTGATCGATGGCGGCACCGTGCGCTTGCCGCGTCTGGTCGGCATGGGTCATGCGATGGACCTGATCCTCACCGGCCGCAAGGTGGAGGCGGCCGAAGCGCTGCAGATGGGTCTGGCCAACCGCGTGGTGCCCGAGGGCCAGGCGCGCGAAGCCGCCATCACCCTGGCGCGCCAACTCGCGGCGTTTCCGCAAGCCACGATGCGCGCCGACCGCGAGAGCGCCCTGGCCCAATGGGACCTGCCGCTGGGTGAAGCGCTGTTGCAGGAATGGCAGCGCGGCAAGGCGCGCATTCCCGATGCGCTGGAGGGCGCGACGCGTTTTGCAGCAGGGCAGGGGCGCCATGGAAAGTTCTGATGGCGATGTGATGTCGGTGCGCGCTGCCACCGAGGCCTGGATCGCTGCATTCAACCGCAGCGACACAGCGGCCATCGCCGCGCTTTACGACCCGCAGGCGGTGCTCTGGGGCACGACCGCCGCGCAGCTCATCACCACCCCGCAAGGCGTCCAGGCGTATTTCGACGCCGTGTTCGCGCTGCAGCCGGCGCCTCGCATGGTGCTGGTGGAAGCGTTGCCCCGCGTGTTTGGCGATGTGGCGGTGAGCTCGGGCCGCTACACGCTGACGCTGTCTCCGCCGCCGCAGTGGCGCGAGGTGCCGGCGCGCTTCAGCTTCACCTTGCGTCGTACCCACGGGAGCTGGCGCATCGTCGACCACCACTCCTCGGCCATGCCCGCACCGCTCGCTGCGCTGACCGCCATGGCCTGACGGTTTCTATGATGGGCGCATGACACCCACCCATTTCTCCACCCCGGCCGACGTGCTGGTGCTGCAACATCTGCTGGAAGACGGCCCGGGTTTCCTGGGCGTATGGCTCGGTGCTCAAGGCGTTCGCTGGCACCTGCGCTGCGCCGAAACCGGCGAGGCTTACCCGGCTTCGGTGAGCGGTTACCGGGGCCTGGCCGTGCTGGGCGGCGCCTGGAGCGCCAACGACGAGCGCCCCACGCTGCGCCAGGCCGAGGCGCTGATCCTTGAAGCCGACGCCCTCGGCATTCCCGTCATCGGCCACTGCCTCGGCGGCCAGCTCATGGCGCGTGCGTTCGGTGGCCGGGTGGAGCCCCTGCCGCAGCCCGAGGTGGGCTGGTGGCCCATCGCCCGAAGCGACAGCCCCACCGCTCGCGAATGGTTGGGCGATGCCGAACAAACCACGGTCTACCAGTGGCACCAGGACAGCTTCACCGAGCTGCCGCCCGGCGCCGAGTTGCTCGCTTCAAACAGCACTTGCGCCCACCAGGCGTTTGCGCTGCGGCAGCATCTGGGCATGCAGTTCCACATCGAGATCACACCGGCCAAGATCAGGGCGTGGCTGGAGGAGCCAGGCCAGGCCTACCCTGTGAACGTGCTGCTGCACCAGGACAGCGTGCAGGATCCCGCCTCCATGAACGCAGCGACCGCACTGCACCTGTCGGGCAGCGAAGCGATGGCAGACCGCATTTACCGGGCCTGGCGCTCGCGCTGGCCCGGATGAGCGGGGCTCAGCCCGTCACGCCCGGCAGGTCCAGGTGTTCCTTCGGGATCGGGCGGGGCCGGCCTTCCATGTCGATCGCCACGTAGGTCAGGCTGGCTTCGGTCACCTTCACGTACTGGCCCTGGGCCGAAAAGCGTTCGGCGAACACCTCCACCTGCACCGTGATGGAGGTGTTGCCCACGCGGGTGACGTGCGCAAAGAAGCTCAGGATGTCCCCAACCCGCACCGGCTGCTTGAAGATGAACTGGTTCACCGCCACCGTGGCCATGCGCCCGCGCACATAGCGCGCCGGCAGCACGGCGCCGGCCAGGTCGACCTGCGCCATGACCCAGCCGCCGAAGATGTCGCCGTTGGCGTTGCAGTCGGCCGGCATGGGAATGACCTTCAAGACCAGTTCCCTGTCGCGCGGCAGGGTGGTTTCGGGGTTCGGGCTTGTTTTGTCGGTCATGGTCACAATCTCCAGTTGCTCACGATTTTCACGCATGCGCCCAGACAACCCCACTCAAGCCACCGTCGCCCTGCCCGCCACCCCCGGCGTCCCGGCCAATTCACCCCAGCGCTCCGACTGGGCCACGCTCCAGCGCCTGCTGCCCTACCTTTGGCAATACAAGGTGCGTGTGGTACTGGCGCTGGCCTTCATGGTGGCCGCCAAAATGGCCAACGTCAGCGTGCCGTTGCTGTTGAAACAGCTGGTCGACGCCATGAGCATCAAGCCCGGGAGCGTGGAGGCCATGCTGGTGGTGCCGCTAGGTCTGTTGCTCGCCTATGGCGGGTTGCGCCTGTGCACCAGCCTCTTCACCGAGCTGCGCGAACTGGTGTTTGCCAAGGCCACCGAGGGAGCCACGCGCAGCATCGCGCTGCAGGTGTTTGGCCACCTGCATGCGCTGAGCCTGCGCTTTCACCTGGAGCGCCAGACCGGCGGCATGACGCGCGACATCGAACGCGGCACGCGCGGCGTGCAGTCGCTCATCTCGTACTCGCTCTACAGCATCATCCCCACGCTGATCGAGGTGGCCATGGTGCTCGCGCTGCTGGGTACCCAGTTCGACATGGGCTACGTGTGGATCACGCTGGTGGCGCTGGTGCTCTACATCACGTTCACCGTGGTGGTGACCGAATGGCGCACCAAGTTCCGCCGCGAGATGAACGAGCTGGAGTCGACCAGCCAGACGCGCGCCATCGATTCGCTGCTGAACTACGAGACGGTCAAGTACTTCAACAACGAAGCGTTTGAAGGCCGCCGCTACGACGAAGCGCTGGAGAAGCTGCGCCGCGCCCGCATCAAGAGCCAGACCACGCTGTCCATGCTCAACACCGGGCAGCAGCTGGTGATCGCGGTGGCGCTGGTGCTCATGCTCTACCGCGCCACGCAGGGCGTGGTGAGCGGGGAAATGACGCTGGGTGATCTGGTGATGGTCAACGCCTTCATGATCCAGCTCTACATCCCGCTGGGTTTCCTGGGCGTGCTTTACCGCGAGATCAAGCAGAGCCTGACCGACCTGGACAAGATGTTCGTGCTGCTGGAGAAAGAGCGCGAAATCGCGGATTCACCCGACGCCCGGCCGCTGCTGCTGGACGGCCCGCCTGCGGTGAAGTTCGAGAACGTGCGTTTCTCCTACGAGCCGGCGCGCGAGATCCTGCACGGCATCAGTTTCGAGATTCCGCCGGGCAAGACGGTGGCGGTGGTCGGGCCCTCGGGATCGGGAAAGAGCACCTTGGCACGTCTGCTGTACCGCTTCTACGATGTGACCAATACTTCAAACGGTGCGGACCCGGGCCCGCACGGCTTCGGCCGTATCACCATCAACGGACAGGACATCAAGGCTGTCACCCAATCCAGCGTGCGCCAGGCCATCGGCATCGTGCCGCAGGACACGGTGCTGTTCAACGACACCATCGAATACAACATCCTGTACGGCCGCCCCGAGGCCGGGCACGACGCAGCGGTGCAGGCCGCGCAGGCCGCACACATCCACAGCTTCATCGAGAAGCTGCCGCTGGGTTACCGCACCATGGTGGGCGAGCGGGGCTTGAAGCTCTCGGGTGGTGAAAAGCAGCGTGTGGCGATTGCCCGCACCTTGTTGAAAAACCCACCCATCGTGATCTTCGACGAGGCGACTTCAGCGCTGGACTCGGCGAACGAGCGCGCCATCCAGTCGGAGCTGAAGTCGGCGGCGCGGAACAAAACGACGTTGGTGATTGCGCACCGGTTGTCCACTGTTGTGGACGCTCACGAAATTCTCGTGTTGGTGAATGGGGACATCGTTGAGCGGGGGACGCATGCGGACCTCGTGGCGCGGGGCGGGGTTTATGCGGGGATGTGGGCTTTGCAGCAGAGTGGGGCGGAATGAGCTCTTTGTCAGTTTGTTTTTTCTGACGATGCAGGCCGGGTTTCGGCCCGGCGGCCGACTCACTTTTCTTTGCTTCGCCAAAGAAAAGTAAGCAAAAGAAAGGCGAGCCGAAGACCGGGGCCCTGCGGGCTTCCTTGCGCTGCTCGTGTCGCGGGGGAGGTCCGCAAACTTGTCCGCTGCGCGGCCTTCGGACATGCGGCCCTCTGATCCCCGCGCCCCTGCGCTGCCCAGCCCGGTCTGACGGCGGGCTCGTTGGCCTGCGTTCGCTCTGGCGTGCCCTCACCCCAGCCCTCTCCTAGAGGGAGAGGGAGTAATGCGGGAGCCAACTTCCCTTCGGGCCAACGTGTCTTGCTCCAGCTTCTCCACGACGCGCGTGCCTCGCTCCCTCTCCCCCTGGGAGAGGGCTGGGGTGAGGGCTCCCCCACCAACCAAGCAGGCGGCGAAACTCCCCCGTCGTCATTCGATGGCGAGTAGCGCAGGAGCGCCCGGACAAGGGGCGCACATGTCCGAAGGCTGCGCAGCAGACAAGTTTGTGCGCACCCCGGGCGATCCGAGCAACGCAGCGTGCCCGAAGGGCCAGCGAATTCGGCTCGCCTTTCTTTTGGCTACTTTTCTTTGGCGAAGCAAAGAAAAGTAGCTCGGCTGCCGGGCCGAGACCCGGCCTGCCACGAAAGAAAAAACATCACCTCAAAAGACAAAAAATCAGAAGTGAATCCCCCGCATCATCTGCTGCATGGCCACCGCCTCAGCCGACAACTGCGACTTCCCTCCCTTGTCCCCCTTCGCCGCCGATGAGTCCGGGAACATGCGAAAGCTCGTGTTCATCACGATCTGCGCCACCCGCGGCACCATCGCGTGCATCACCTGCCCGGTGATGCCCAGGCGGGTCGCAATACGAACTGGTTTGAAGATGCAGGCCTGCGCGATCATGTCGGCCGCCTCTTCGGGCGCCAGCGTCGGCACGTTTTTGTAGATCTGGGTCGGCGCGATCATGGGCGTTCGCACCAGCGGCATGTTGATGGTGGTGAAGCTGATGCCCTGGTCGGCGAACTCGCTGCTCGCACAGCGTGTCCACGCGTCCAGCGCGGCCTTGCTCGCCACGTAGGCGGAAAAGCGCGGCGCGTTGGTCAGCACGCCGATGGAGCTGATGTTGACCACATGGCCCTTGCGTTTGGCCACCATGCCGGGCAGCAAACCCATCGTGATACGCAGGCAGCCAAAGTAGTTGAGCTGCATCGTGCGCTCGAAATCGTGGAAGCGGTCGTAGCTGCCCTCGATGGCACGACGGATCGAGCGGCCGGCGTTGTTGATCAGGAAATCAACGCCGCCGTGATTGGCTACCAGCAGTTGCACGAAGCGGTCGGCATCGGCCATGTCGGCTATGTCGGCCGGGTAGGCGATGAACTGGTAGCCCTTGTCTTTTGCCTCCTTGCAGGCTTCGTCGAGCTTGTCCTGGTCGCGTCCGCAAATGATTGTGGTGGCACCCGCCTCGGCGAACTTGTGCGCCGCCGCCAGACCGATGCCCGAGCTGCCGCCGGTGACCAGCACCACCTTGCCGGCCACCGTGCCCTTGAGGCTGCGGTCGATGTGCAGGTCGGGGTCGAGGTGGCGTTCCCAGTAGTCCCACAGCCGCCACGCGTAGTCCTTGAAGTTGGGGCACGCAATACCACTGCCCTTGAGCGCAGCAAGTGTTTCCCGGCAATCGAAGCGCGTGGGGTAGTTGACGAAGGTCATCATCTCCTCGGGCAGCCCGAGGTCCTGCATGATGGCCTTGTACACGCGGCGCACCGGCGCCAGTGCCATCAGGCCCTTCTTGACGCTCTTGGGAATGAAGCCCATCAGCGCCGCATTGATGAACAGGTTCATCTTCGGTGCGTGTGCCGCTTTGCTCAGGATGTCGAGCACGTCGCCCACGCGGTAGCCCATGGGATCCACCAGGTGGAAACACGCACCGCTGTTGCGTTTGAGGTGGCTGATGTGGTCGAGTGCATCGACCACGAAGTCCACCGGCACGATGTTGATGCGACCACCTTCCAGTCCCACGCTGGGCATCCACGGCGGAAGGATCTGGCGCAGGCGCTGGATGAGTTTGAAGAAGTAGTACGGCCCGTCGATCTTGTCCATTTCACCGGTCTGGCTGTCGCCCACCACCGCGGCGGGGCGGTACACGCTCCACGGCACCTTGCATTCCTCGCGCACGATTTTTTCGCTCTCGTGCTTGGTCATGAAGTAGGGGTGCTCCAGGCCCTCGGCCTCATCGAACATGTCCTCGCGGAACACGCCTTCGTACAGGCCCGCCGCTGCGATCGACGACACGTGGTGGAAATGGCCAGCGCCAATGGCCTTGGCGAACTCCACCGTGTTGCGCGTGCCGTCCACGTTCACCGCGATCTGGCTCTCGGCGTCGGCCTCCAGGTCGTACACCGCGGCCAGGTGGTAAAAATGATCGATATGGCCTTTGAGTGCCTTGGTGTCATCGGCTGAGACACCCAGCTTTTTGCTGGTGAGGTCTCCAAACACCGGCACCGCACGCGCCGCACCCACACCCCAGTACTCGCGCATCCCCGCCACCTTGCCTTCGCTTTCCTTGCGGATGAGGAAGTGCACCACCGCGCCTTTGCGCTGGAGCAGCTTGCCCACCAGGCGCTTGCCGATGAAGCCGGTGGCACCGGTGACGAAGTAATGCATGAAGGTCTCCTGGAACAGATGGTGTGTGAGCGAGGTGAAACGCCTGCCATTCTTGTCCACGAAGCGGCGCGCTCCATTCCGCAAAAACCCGCGTACGCCGCGCCGGCATTAGTCTCGTGCCCCTACACACGGCAGGTGACCTGCCCGTACAGTGGCTGCATTCGGGCCTCGGCCTGTCCATCCATCCCAACCCGCAGGAGCATTCCATGGTCAAGAAGATCCAGAAAAACGGCAGCGACAAGAAGGCATCCGCCCAGGCGTTCAACTCCCCGCTGTCCGGCGCCATCAAGGATTCGGCCCAGCAAATCTGGCTGGCCGGTCTCGGCGCTTTTGCCAAGGCTCAGGAAGAGGGCGGCAAAGCCTTCGAGTCGCTCGTGAAGGAAGGCCTGTCGATCCAGCGCAAGACGCAGGCCGTGGCCGAAGAGCGCATTTCGGAAGCGACCAACAAGGTCAGCAGCATGGCCACCGATATTTCTTCCAAGGCTTCGGGCCAGTGGGACAAGCTCGAATCGATCTTTGAAGAGCGGGTGGCCAAGGCCCTGAACAAATTGGGTGTGCCCTCGGCCCGCGACGTGGACGCTCTGATCAAGCGCATCGATGCGCTCAACCAGCACGTGCAGCAACTCGCCGGCAAAGCCCCCGCCAAGACCGCCGCCCGCAAGGCCGCACCCGCAAAGAAGGCGGCTGCGGCCAAGCCTGCTGCCAAGAAGGTCGCGGCCAAGACCGCAGCTCGCAAGGCCGCTCCCGCGAAGAAGTCCGCCACGGCCTGAGCGCGGTGAGGCCTGACGGCACCACCTCCAACAGGGGCGCTTGCGCCCCTTTTTTGCGTCTGTGCCCCATGCTGCAACGCAGCATGCTGAGCCACACCCGCGGTCTACACTCGAACGCATGACGACACCGCGCGAAGCCCACTCCGAGCCTTCTCCCAGGCCTCCGAAAATTCGCTTCGGCAAAGCAACGGGCCCCCGCATTGCACTGGCCCTGGCCGGTGGCGGACCGCTCGGTGCCATCTACGAAATTGGCGCTCTCTGCGCACTGGCCGACACGCTGGACGGCCTCGACCTCAACCGCTGCGACCACTACGTGGGCGTGTCCGCGGGTGGCTTCATCGCCGCAGGCCTGGCCAACGGCATCACGCCGCGGGAACTGTGCGAGGCCTTCATCGAAGACCGCAGCGGTCGCGACAACTTCGACCCGGCCTGGCTGCTCAAGCCCGCCTGGAGCGAGTTTGGCGGTCGGTTGCAGCGCGTGCCTGGCCTGCTGGGCAGCGCGCTGTGGGCCTGGGGCGTACAGGGCAAGAGCTTCACGAATGCGTTTGAGCGTCTTGGCGCGGTTCTGCCCACCGGCGTGCTGGACAACGAAGGCATCCACCACCAGATCAAGCGGCTGTTCAGCCAGCCTGGGCGCACCAATGACTTCCGCGAATTGCGTGCCCGCCTCACGCTGGTGGCCACGCAGCTCGACACCGGCGAGGCTGCTCCGTTTGGCAAGGCCGGGTGGGACCATGTGCCGATCTCGCGCGCCATCCAGGCCAGCGCCGCCTTGCCCGGCCTGTTTCCACCGGTGGAGATTGGTGGGCAGCACTATGTTGACGGCGCGCTCAAGAAAACCCTGCATGCCACCGTAGCGCTCGACGAAGGTGTGGACCTGTTGCTGTGCCTGAACCCCTTGGTGCCGTTTCGCGCGCATGCTGTGGGGGATCACACCGACCACATTCCTTCGCTGGTCGAGGGTGGCTTTCCGGCGGTGATGAGCCAGACCTTCCGCTCCATGATCCATTCGCGGTTGGAGTTGGGCATGAAGAACTACGAACGCTTCTACCCGGACACCGACATCGTGCTGATCGAGCCCGAGCAGCGCGATGCGAAGCTGTTCACCGCCAACACCTTCAGCTACCGCCAGCGCCGCGAACTCGCCGAACACGCCTACCAGCAGACGCGCAAGATGCTGCTTCAGCGCGAGGTCGAGCTGGCCCCCAAGCTGGCGCGACACGGCGTGACCTTGAACGCGGTCTCGCTGCGCAACGCAGACATGCGTTTGGTGAACGACCCGTCAGTACCCGCCCAGACCGTGGTGGGCCGGCAGCTTCACGCCACCCTGGACGATTTGCAGCGCCGGCTTGGCGAACCGGCCCGGGGCCGCTGAGCGTCATGGCCAAGAAAGCCCCGCGCCGCACCGCCGAGCGCATCCTCGAGGTCACGCTCGAACTTTTCAACCGGTTTGGCGAGCCCAACGTGTCGACCACGCTGATCTCGGCGGAGCTGGGCATCAGCCCGGGCAACCTGTATTACCACTACCCGGCCAAGGACGAGCTGATCAACACGCTGTTCGAGCGATATGAAAAAGCGCTGGGTGAATTGCTGGGTGCGAGCGAGGGTGTGCGCAACGTCGAGGACGCCTGGTTCTTCCTGCACTCGCTGTTCGAGATCATCTGGGAGTACCGGTTTCTTTACCGCGACCTCAACGACCTGCTGTCGAAGAACCGCCTGTTGGAGACCCATTTCCAGGATGTGCTGAAGAACAAGACGCGTGCCATCCGCCAACTGCTCGCGGCTCTCAGCAGCCACAGCGCGGTAACCATGGACGCTCGCGAAATGGGCCCCACCGCCGACAGCATGGTGGTGGTGCTCACCTACTGGCTGAGCTTTGAGTACGTGCGCGATCCGCGCCACGCGCTGGAGCCTGACAATGCGCAACAGGCGCTGATGCGCGGCGCCTACCATGTGCTCAACCTGCTGGTGCCTTACCTGGAGAGTTCGCAGCGGCAGCACCTGATCCATCTCACGGCGGCCTACAGCCCCACTGCGTGACGCACGAGGAGACAACGATGGACACCTGGACCACTTTCCCCTGGACCGTGACCCCGCGGTTCGACAGCAACCATCTGCAGCGCCAGTGGAGCCGACTGCACATGGGCGATGCGGAGCCCTGGCCCGAGCGAGCCGATGTGCTGGCGGCCTGGGTTCTCTTTCACAACGGAGAGTTCCAGCGCGCCGCCATCGAGGGCCTGGCTCTGGGTGACGCGGGCATGAATGTCGCCAACAAGGCCACCTGCACCTACGCCAATTACCTGGAGCCGCGCGAACATGCCCGCCAGTTGCTGCTGCTGGAGGCCGCCACCCGAGCTGAATCGCTGCAGAAGCGGCAGCCAAACAACCCCGGAGCCTGGTATTGGCAGGCCTATGCACTGGCGCGCTACAGCCAGTGCATCAGCGTGGCCAAGGCGCTGACACAAGGCCTGGGCGTGAAAATCCGCCAGGCGCTGGAGACCACCATCGCACTGGCACCACGCCACGCCGACGCCCACCTCGCCCTGGCCGGTTACCACGCTGAAGTGATCGACAAAGTGGGCGCGCTGGTCGGGGGCATGACGCACGGCGCCAGCAAGGACGCCGGTCTGGCGCTTTACCAAAAGGCACTGGCACTCAACCCTGATTCGGCGGTTACCTTGTCCGAGTACGCCAACGGTTTGATCATGCTGGATGGCCACAAGCGCATGGAAGAGGCACGCCACCTGCAGGACCGCGCCGCGGCGATGCAGCCGCTGGATGCGATGGAGCAGCTGTACGTGGCTTCAGTGCGCCTCGTACTCGAGGGTTAGGGCCACGCCATAATCGCGCCCCATGGAAACCAAGTGGCTCGAAGACTTCGTCAGCCTGGCTGAAACCCGCAGCTTCAGCCGCTCGGCGCAATTGCGCCATGTTACTCAGCCGGCTTTCTCCCGGCGCATCCAGTCCCTTGAGGCCTGGGCCGGTACCGATCTGGTGGACCGGTCTTCTTACCCCACGCGACTCACGCCCGCCGGACAGACCCTCTACGACCAGGCGCTGGAAATGCTGCAGGCGCTGCAGAGCACACGCGCCATGTTGCGTGCCCATACGGCTGCGGCCCAGGACGTGATCGAGTTTGCCGTGCCGCACACGCTGGCCTTCACGTTCTTTCCCTCCTGGCTCTCCAGCCTGCGCGAGACCTGCGGTCCCATCAAAAGTCGCCTGATTGCGCTGAACGTGCACGATGCCGTGTTGCGCCTGGTTGAAGGCAGCTGCGACCTGCTGATTGCCTACCACCACGAGTCGCAGCCGATCCAGCTCGACGCCAACCGCTACGAGATGCTGCCGCTGGGCCGCGAGTTGCTGGCACCGTATGTGAAGCCCATCGCCAGCGGCGCGCCCACCTTCTCCCTGCCCGGGCAAGCCGGCCAGCCACAGCCCTACCTGGCCTATGCACCTGGAGCTTATCTGGGCCGGGCGGTTGACCAGATGCTCAAGCAGAGCAGCGTTCCGGTTCACCTCGACCGCATTTACGAGACCGACATGGCCGAAGGGCTCAAGGCCATGGCGCTTGAGGGGCACGGCATTGCGTTTCTGCCCGCCAGCGCGGTGCGCAACGAAGTGGCCGCGCGCAAGCTGGTGTCGGCTGGTGGCGGGTTGGAGACGGCGCTGGACATCCGCATCTACCGGGAGCGGCCCGCCGCGCGCAAGGCCAAGGGCCCGGTGGAGAAATTCTGGAGTGATCTTCATCACCGGTTGGGTGTTTCCTGATTCCTGGGCGTATGGGGTCTTTAACGCCAATGGGCGGGCTCGGCCATTGGGGTAAATTCGGACATGAACGGTTTGCATGACCGTCGCCGCAAACGGCATTGGCGTTCGCATCGGACGCTGGCTACATTGGCGGGCTGCCCGTTTCTCACGTGGGGTTTCCCGGGTGGTACGGAGGTTGCATGCAGAGCATCATTCGAGGGCCTTGGTTCTGAACGGACCTCGCATCCTGATGACAATCGTTGACCTTTTGTTTTTTTCACAAGCAAGGAGATAGACATGAACAAACACCTGCTCGCATGGGCCGTGACCGCACTGGCCGCCAGCAGCGCCCTGGCTCAAACCGGCGACACGCTGGCCAAGATCAAGGCGTCCGGCAGTGTGTCGTTGGGCGTACGCGAGTCCTCGGGCGGCCTGGGCTTCACCCTTGGTGGCGGCAAATATGTTGGCTTCCACACTGAAATGGGCGAAATCGTCCTGTCCGACATCCGCAAACAACTGGGTATGTCAACGCTGGAAGTGAAGTACCAGCCAGTTACCTCGCAAAACCGCATTCCCCTGGTGCAAAACGGCACAGTGGACCTTGAGTGTGGCTCCACCACCAACAACGCCACGCGCCAGAAAGACGTGTCTTTTGCGATCACCACCTATGTTGAAGAAGTGCGTATTGCTGTAAAGGCCAATTCGGGCATCAACGGCATCAAGGACCTGGCCGACAAGAACGTGGCCACCACCACCGGCACCACCTCGGTGCAGACGCTGCGCAGGAACGAGCGCGCTGGCGGCATCGACTTCAAGGAAGTCTTCGGCAAGGACCACGCCGACAGTTTCCTGCTGCTGGAATCGGGTCGGGCTGATGCCTTCGTGATGGATGGACAGATCCTGGCTGGCAACATCTCCAAGGCCAAGACGCCTTCCGATTTCAAGATCGTGGGTGAAGTGTTGTCGGTCGAGCCGATCGCCTGCATGCTGCGCAAGGACGACCCTGCTTTCAAGAAGGCGGTGGACGACAGCATCAAGCGCCAGATCGCCGACGGCTCGCTTGCCAAGCTGTACGACAAGTGGTTCATGCAGCCGATCCCGCCCGCCAACGTGAAGATCGGCCTGCCGATCTCCGACGCCACCAAGGCAGCTTGGGCTGCGCCGAACGACAAGCCGCTTGAGGAGTACATGAAGAAGTAGGACGGGACACGCCAGGGCCTGCGTTGCAGGCCC
>JBBQSX010000051.1:0-18433 GCA_038213545.1 Burkholderiales bacterium | reverse complement strand
TCTGTGGCGGTTGCGGCAGGCGTTTGCTGTCGGCAAACAGGGTGAACTGCGCCATGCCCCAGGGCGACTCAATGCCCTCGGTGGGCACCGAGAAATCGTTCAAGGTGGTGGGCTTGCCGGCCACGTCGACCAGTTTGAAGTGGGGCAGGGCCTCGGCCCAGGGACCGAACAGCAGGCCCTCGCGCTTCATGGCCGCGAAGTTCTCGCCGTTGATCCACACCAGGTCCACCGTGCCCTCGGCGGCGGTGCGGGCGGCGGCCTTCTCGGCGCGCACGCGTTTGACCACGTCGGCGGTGTCGGTGATCTTCACGTGCTGCAACTTCACGCCATGGGAAGCCTGCACCTGCTGCGCCACCCACTGCAGGTAGGCGTTGGTCTGCTCGCTGCCGGCCCAGGCGTTCCAGAACACGGTCTGGCCGCGCGCGGCTTGTTCAATGGCCGACCAACTGGACTGCGCCCAGGCAGGTTGCAGGGATGCAGCGCCAGCGGCCAGCAGAATTTGGCGGCGTGAAAGATGAGCGGTGGGATGGGGCAAAGCGTTGTCTCCGTGGAATTTCGATGGTTTTCGATGGACCTGCGGGAGCTTAGTTCAAGGCCATGCCCGGTGCAGCCGTGCGGTTGAGCCGGGGCTTGATCCACAGGCAATCCACCGACCACTTGCCGACACCGTAAATCGCCAGCGCCGCCAGCAGCACGCCCCAGGTGATGTGCTGCTGCAGCGCGGCGGGTGCGATCTCGGCCAGACTGATCACGGCCACCACGTTCACCACCGACAGGCCCAGTGCCGAAAAGCGCCCCGCCAGGCCCAGCAGCAAAAGCACTGGCAGCACCAGCTCGCCGGCCGTGCCCGAGAGGGCAGCCAGCTGGGGAGAAAGCAGGGGCACCTTGTACTCCTCGGTGAACAGCAGGACCGTGGTTTCCCAATCGCGGACTTTGGTCAGACCCGAAAGGAAGAAAGCTTGGGCAAGGTAGATGCGTGCAGCGAATGCGGCCAGAGGCTGCGCGCTGTCCAGTGCATGGGTGACCAGGGACCAGAGCGCGTGGCCCCGCTGCAGCAAGGTGGGTGGGTTCATGGTGTGTCTTCGGTGGTTGGGTTTCGGGGCCATGCGCTGGCAACGCCTGTCACCAAGCCGCACTGAACGGCCTCGGTGAGCCATCTGGAAAAGTCGAAATCCGCGGCCACATGCGAGAGTGCGTCGGTGAGGGAGGTTCCAGCGAGCAAGGCTTGCAGCACGCCAGCGGGGTCGCACAAACAGGGCGCCACACACGGGCGAAACCCGTGTCGCCAGACCACAGCGGTTTCTCCCACGCGGTCCCGCACGCGCTGGCCCACTTCTTCCAGGCTGGGCTGGCCCTCGGTGTGCGAGGTGATCAGGCTCGCCACGGGCCATGGACTGGTGAACACCGCGGTGCCGGGTGCCAGCACCAGGGTGAGGCCGTCGGGGTCTTCGGTGGACAAAAGCGCGAAACTTTGAAGATCGGTCTGCGCGTCGGGAGCGCCGGCTGCGCTGTGCAGGGCCCACTCCACGCGGGCCACATCGGTCAGGTAGGGCACATCGGTCAGTTGTTTGTTGGCCGCCAGAAAAGCGGGCAAGGCGTCACCCCAGCGCGCCAGATCACCGTGCAGCGGTGGGTGGCTGTGCCAGAGGTCGCGCGCCAGGGCGTTGAAGTTTTCCAACCCGATCAACTGCGCGATCACAGGGAAGGCGGCGAGCAGGCTGCGTTCGGCGAGCGCGTGGCCGTTGGCCTGGTAAGCCATGAGGCCCCGGGCAGACCGGGGCTTGAGCAGCGCATGGAGTTGCAGCAGGGCGCTCATGGCCCCGCCGCTGCCGGGGCGGGCAAAAAGCGCGTCCAGCAGGGCTTGTTGTTGCAGGGCCAGCGTGTTCATGGGCTCACAGCTTCCATCCGGGGAAGGGCGTGACGGCGGGCCGTGTCGGCCTCGTCCAGCAGCACCCTCAGCTCGGGCACATCGGTGTCCCATTCAATCAAGGTCGGCACCGGGCCGCAACGCAGCAGCGCGTGTTGGTACAGCGCCCAGACCTGAGGCACCACCCGGCTGCCGTGGTCGTCGATCACGATGTCGCCGCAGTCCACGTGGCCGGCCAGGTGCAGCTCGGCCACGGCCTGTGGATGGATGTTGTCGAGCCAGAGCATGCAGTTCGCCAAGGGGTCTGCGGTGAAGCCCTGAAGGCGGTCGTTGAGCGCGTTGACGTAGATGTTGTTCACGTCCACCAGCAGCCCGCATCCGGTGCGTTGTGCCAGCGCATTGAGGAACCCGGTTTCGTTGAGTTCGTCCGCATGCCAGCGCACATAGGTCGATAGGTTTTCCACCACGATCGGCCGACGCAGTCGCTCTTGCACCCGCTGCACGTTGGCGCACATGGCGTCCAGCGCAGCGCGGGTGAACGGGGTGGGCAACAGATCTGAAGCGTGCACGGATTGCCCGGGCTGCTGCGACAGGGGGCCACGTGCAAAGCAGGCGTGGTCGCTCACGCGCACCGGCTCGATCTCGGCCACGAGCGCGGCAAGCTGCTCCAGGTGTGCCTCGTCGATGCCGGCGGCCGAACCCAGCGACAGACCCACTCCGTGCAGACTGACGGGATAGTGCTCGCGTCCCTGGCGCAGTACCGCACGCGCGGCGCCGCCCGGGGCAAAGAAATTTTCGGAATGGACTTCGACGAAGTCCAGGGCCGGCTGCTCCTGCAGCAATTCGGCGTAATGGGGGTGCCGCCAGCCGATGCCCACGGGCGCGACCTTGTGGGTCGGTGGCACTGGGTCGGCGGCGGTCATGGCGGATGCCTTGAAATGAAGCCGGCGATCAGGACTTCTTGTCCATCTTGTCCATCTTGACCTGGTCGAGGCTGAGGCCACCCATCTGTTTGCAGGTGCCGGTGGCCACGTATTTCCACTCGCCCTTGTCGTTGTCGACCTTGGCCTGACCAGCGCAGGAGTGCGCGCCGTTCACGCTGGCGCAGTCGTTCTGGCCAGCCTTGGCGATGCCGAAGCACTTTTCCTTGGCGGCGGTTTGCGCGAAGGCGGGGGAGGAGAGCAGGGCCAGCGACATCAGCGAAGTGGCAGCGGCGGCGATCATGGTGCGTTGGTTCATGGGAAGCTCCTGGTCATGAAGAAGGGTGGAAGGACAACCTGTTGTTGTGCAGTGCATTTGCACTTGCATCACCAGCAGGTTGGGGGTTGGTCTGGCGGCCGGCGGGTTTCTTACGCCGCTTCCTTCAAAAACGAAAAATAGTTCAGAGCAGGTCGGCGATGCGGTCCCAGGCCTCGGGAGGAATGCGGCCGTGGTACTGCTCCACCAGTCGGCCGGTCTTGTCGAGCAGGAAGGCTGCCGGCAAGTGGCCGGTCGGTCCGAAGGTGTCGCGGTACTGCGCTTCGCCAGTCCACAGCGTGGTGAATCTCTGGTTGACCGGCACGGTGGCGTTGACCAGCTGGGTGTAGGTCACCGCATTGCTGCGCTGGCGGTCGGTGCTCACGCTGATGAGTTCGAAAGGCTGTCCCGTCCAGCCCTTCACGTTGGCGCGCAGCTCGGGCATCTTGTCGCGGCAGACCGCGCAGTCGGTCGACCAGAAAACCACCATCACCACCTTGCCGCGCAGCGATTGCAGGTCGAAGACCTTGCCGTCAAGGGTTTGGCCACGCAGCAAGGGTGGTGCGTCGGCCGTGGTCGTTGGTGTGGTTTGTGCCATCACCACCGGCGTGCAGAATGCCGTGGCCAGCGCCAGCGCTGAAATCCAATGGGTGAATGTTGTGTTGAAACGAACGGGTAACAGTGACATGGGAACCTCCTGGCTGTCCCTTCGTCGCCATTCCATCTGTTTCATTACACTCAGCCCCCATGTCGCAGCCCATTCCCCCATCGTTCGAGCAACAAGTTGCGGATTTGCGTGTGTATTTGCTCAAATTTGCCCGCCTGCAGCTGCGCAACGACGCCTGGGCTGAAGACGCCGTGTCGGAAGCCATGCTGGCCGCAATTTCACGCCCGCAAAGCTTCGAGCAGCGTTCCCAGCTCAAGACGTGGCTGGTGGGTATCCTCAAGCACAAGATCATCGATGCCATGCGGCAGAACAGCCGAGAGGTTTGCCTCTCCAGCGGCAACGAGGATGAGGGTTCAGACCCGTTGGAGCACATGGCTTTCAAGACCGATGGACACTATGCCGAGAAGCCTGCCGAGTGGGGCAATCCGGAGCAAGACCTGAACAGCCGGCAATTCTTCGAGGTGCTGGAGGCCTGTACCGACAAGCTGCCCGCCGTGCAAGGCAGGCTGTTCCTGATGCGCGAATGGCTGGAGCTCTCCAGCGAGGACATCTGTAAGGAACTGTCCTTGACCCCGACGAACCTGTACGTTCAGCTCCACCGGGCCCGGTTGCGGTTGCGCGAATGTCTTGAACTCAACTGGTTTGCCCGCCCCCGAACGCCATAGATCCCTCCATGAAGCCCGACTACCCGCTGCGCCGCACCTGCAAGGAGGTTTCAGCACTTCTGATCGCCAGGGAAGACCGCGCCTTGCCGTTGTTTGATCGGCTGGCACTTCGACTGCACATGGCTATGTGCCAGGCGTGTCCGCGCTTCGAGCGCCAGTTACTCACCATGCGCAACGCCATGGGCCAGTGGCGCAACTATTCCGACAACGAGAACTGAGCGCTCAGGCCAGCAGTGCCTGTGCGAACTCGCGCGCGTTGAAGGTTTCCAGGTCTTCCAGCTTCTCGCCCACACCGATGAAGTAGATCGGTACCGGTCTCTCGCGCGCGATCGCGCAGATCACGCCACCCTTGGCCGTGCCGTCGAGCTTGGTGATGATGAGACCGGTGAGGCCCAAGGTCTCGTCGAAGGCCTTCACCTGCATCAAGGCGTTCTGGCCGGTGTTGCCGTCAATGACCAGCAGCACTTCATGAGGCGAGGTCGGGTCGGCCTTCTGCACCACCCGCTTGATCTTGCGCAGCTCCTCCATCAGGTGCAGCTGGGTGGGCAGGCGCCCGGCGGTGTCCACCAGGACCACGTCGCGACCGCGCGCGCGCCCGGCTGTCACCGCGTCGAAGCTCACCGCAGCCGGGTCGCCGCCCTGCTGCGTGATGATTTCCACCGTGTTCCGGTCGGCCCACACCGCGAGCTGTTCGCGCGCAGCGGCGCGGAAGGTGTCGGCCGCGGCCAGCAGCACGCTGGCGCCACCCTGCGCGAGATGCCGCGTGAGCTTGCCGATGGAGGTGGTCTTGCCCGCGCCGTTCACGCCGGCCACCATGATCACGGTGGGTTTGTGCTCGCCGATCACCAGCGGCTTCTGCAGCGGTATCAACAGATCTGTGATGGCATCGGCCAGCAGGCCTTTGACGGTTGCCGGGTCGGTGGTCTTGCTCTCTTTGACCCGACGTTTGAGGTCGGCCAGCAGGTGGGTGGTGGCCTTGACGCCGGTGTCGGCCATGAGCAGCGCGGCTTCGAGCTCTTCGTAGAGGGCGTCGTCGATCTGCGTGCCGGTGAAGACCGTGGCAATGCTCGATCCGGTCTTGCGCAGTCCGTTCTTGAGCTTGTCCAGCCAACCCTGGCGCACGGGTGCGGCGGCAGGAGGCGGAGGAGCCCGTTCGACGGGTGGGGCCACCGCCGGAGCGGTGGGCGTGGCCGGTGAGGGCTCAGTGGGGGCTTTTTTGCGAAAGAACGAGAACATTTGTCCATCTCTAGAATCCATTGCATTCTATGAAACGCACTCTTCACCTGCCGGGCGGGCGCCACGCCGCACTGTCCATCGCACTGGCTTTCGCGGCATTCGGGTCGTCAGCACAGTCTTCAACCCCGCCTTCGGCCACCCCGGTGGCTCAGAGCTTCACGCTCTCCAACGGCATGACGCTGATCGTGCGGCCCGACCGTCGGGCCCCCACCGTGGCCCACATGCTGTGGGTGCGGGTGGGCTCCATCGACGAGGTGGACGGCACCTCGGGCGTGGCCCATGTCCTTGAACACATGATGTTCAAGGGCACGCCCGACCTCAAGCCCGGCGAGTTCTCGCGCCGCATTGCAGCCCTGGGCGGGCGCGACAACGCGTTCACCAGCCGCGACGCCACGGCCTACCACCAGCAAGTGCCGGCACAGAGCCTGGAAGCCGTCATGAAGCTCGAAGCTGACCGCTTTGCCCGCAACCAGTGGAGTGACGACGAGTTCAAGCGCGAGATCGAAGTGGTGAAAGAAGAACGCCGCCAGCGAACAGAAGAGTCGCCTCGTGCGCGCATGTTCGAGGCCATGAACGCCATGGTCTACCAGGCAAGCCCTTACCGCCGACCCATCATCGGCTGGATGAGCGACATCGAGTCGCTCACGCCCAACGATGCACGGGAGTTTCACCAGCGCTGGTACACGCCGGCCAACGCCGCCGTTGTGATCGCTGGCGATGTGGACGTGGCGCAAACCCGCGCGCTGGTCGAAAAACACTTCGGTCCCATTCCCGCGCGCGCCGTGCCCGCGCGCAAGCCGCGCGAAGAGCCACTGCAGTCAGGCCCGCGCCGCATGGAATACCGCGCTGTGGCCGACCAGGCTGTGGTTGCATTGGCCTACAAGGTGCCGCGCTGGAGCGGTGGTGCCAAGGACGACGCAGCGAGCCAGGATGCGCTGGCCTTGACAGTGCTTTCGGCCGTGCTCGATGGCTACAACGGAGCACGGCTTGACCGCGCGCTGGTGCAGGGCCAAGGCACCGGGGGCAAACGCATTGCCGACAGTGCCGGAGCGTCTTACGGCTTGATGGGACGCGGCCCACAGCTCTTCTCGCTGAGCGCGGTGCCGGCCCGTGGTGTCACGCCCGAAATGGCCGCTGCGGCGCTCAAATCCGAGGTCGAGCGCATCGCCCGCGAAGGTATCAGCGAAGACGAGCTGCGCCGCGTGAAGACGCAGTGGACGGCGGGGGAGGTCTACAAACTCGACTCGGTGTTCAACCAGGCGCAGGAACTCGGCAGTTACTGGGCCAACGGCATGGACATCAACACCGGCGACCGCCTGATGAGCCGCCTGCGCGCGGTCACGGCGGCTCAGGTGCAGTCGGTGGCGCAGCGACATTTTTCCGACGCGCAGCTCACCACCGCGGTGCTCGTGCCTCAGGGGAGTCCCAAATGAACTTTCTCCTGAAACCTTCCATGCGTTGTGCTGCCCTGTGGGTTGTGCTCACCGGCGTGATCAACGCTGCGCAGGCGGCGATTCCCATCCAGCACTGGATCCACGCCAGCGGCGCACGCGTGTACCTGGTGGCCAGCCCGTCCATTCCCATGCTGGACGTGCAACTCGACTTCGACGGCGGCAGCCGGCGCGATCCGGCGGCCCAGGCCGGGCTGGCCAGTGCGACGGCGGGTTTGCTGTCGGATGGTGTGGCGGCACAGCCGGGCCTGCCCGCGCTCGACGAGAACCAGCTCAGCGAAGCCTGGGTGGACCTGGGCGCGCAGTTTGGCGCGCAGGCCAGCGCCGATCGCTTCACCATCTCCCTGCGCACGCTGACCGAGCCCGAGCTGCTGCAACGGGCCCTGGCCCTGGCCGCCCGACAGATCGCGGCGCCCGCCTGGCCGCAGGCCGTGTGGCAGCGGGACCGTGAGCGCATGCTGGCGGCGCTCAAGGAGGCCGAAAACCGGCCGGGCACGCGGGCAAGCCGCGCGTTTGCGCGCGCGGTGTACGGCCAGCATCCGTATGGTTTTCAACCCGATGCCGCGACCTTCAACGCGATCGGCGTGGCCGACATGCGGGCCTTCTACCGCCGTCATGTGGTCACATGCCGCGCGCAGGTCACGTTGGTGGGCGCGATCGACCGCGCACAGGCCGATGCCATCGTCGGCCAGTTCATGGCGCCATTGAAGTCGCACGGCTGCGAGCCGCAGCCGGCTGTGCCCCAGGTGCAGGCGCTGGACCGTTCGATCGATGAGCGTCTGCCGTTTGCCGCTGCGCAAGCCCAGGTATCGATCGGTCAACCGGGCATCGCACGCGACGACCCCGACTTCTTCCCGCTCTTCGTTGGCAACTACATCCTGGGTGGAGGCGGTTTTGTCTCGCGCCTGACCACCGAGGTGCGCGAAAAACGCGGCCTGAGCTACAGCGTGTCCAGTTACTTCGCGCCAGGTCGTCATGCCGGGGCTTTCCAGATTGGTCTCACGACGCGCCCCGACCAGGCCAACCAAGCGGTTGAGGTCTCGCGCAATGTGGTCAAGCAATTCGTGGAGCAAGGGCCGACCGAGGCCGAACTTGTGGCAGCCAAGGCGTTTCTCGTCAACGGCTTTTCGCTGCGCATCGACAGCAATCGCAAACTGCTCGACAACGTGGCCAATATCGGCTGGAACGGCCTGCCGCTGGACTACCTGGACACCTGGACCCAGCAGATCGAACGCGTGAGCCTCGCCGACATCCGGCGCTCGTTTGCCCGTGTCTTGCAGCCCGATCGCATGGTCACCGTGGTGGTGGGTGCCCAACCATGAGCGCGGAGCCTGTGCGGGTCGCGTAAGCTCGGCGGCATGAAAAAGCCCCCTGTATCAGCTGCTCGTGCCGCGGCCAGCGCCCCGCACGAGATCCGCATCATCGGTGGCCTCTGGAAACGCACGCTGCTGCCCGTCGCCGATCGCCCTGGTTTGCGTCCCACACCCTCGCGAGTGCGCGAGACCCTGTTCAACTGGCTGGGGCAAGACCTCACGGGCCTGCGCTGCGTGGACGCCTTTGCCGGCACCGGTGCGCTGGGTCTGGAGGCCGCTTCGCGCGGCGCGGTGGAGGTGGTGCTGGTCGAGCAGGACAGCGCCTTGCTCTCCAACCTCAGCCGCACCGTGACCAAGCTCAAGGCCGCCGCGGTGCGCGTTGAGCGTGGGGATGGTGTGGCCGCTCTGCGCCAGCGTGCCGGTCAGGGCTTTGACGTGGTGTTTCTCGACCCCCCGTTTGCAGACGCGCAGAACGAAACGCTCGTGCTTTCGGCCCTCGCCGCTGCGCGCCAGGCCATCGGCGCTGATGGCCGCGTCTACCTTGAGGCGCCGCGCCTCTGGCTCGACGATGAGCTGGCCACGCTGGGCCTGCAGTCGCACCGCCAGGGCAAGGCGGGTGCGGTGGCCTTTCACATGTTGCGGCCATTGCCTGTGCAATGAGCGGGCGCTGACAACCCCGCGCGCATAATTCCGGCCATGTCTTCCGACCTTTCCCCGTCCTCGAAACAGCCCCGTGTGGCGGTGTACAGCGGCACCTTCGACCCACTCACGCTGGGTCACGAAGACGTGGCGCGCCGTGCTGCGCTGTTGTTCGACGAAGTGATCATCGCGGTCGCCATCGCCCACCACAAGAAGACGCGCTTTGCTCTGCAGCAGCGGCTGGACATGGCGGCAGAAGCCGCGTCGCGCATGGCCGGCATCGTGCGAGTCCTGCCGTTTGACGGCCTGATCATGGATTTCTGCCGCCAGCAAGGCGCATGCGCCGTGGTGCGCGGCATCCGCAACCTCACCGACTTCGACTACGAAGCCCAGATGGCGGCGATGAACCGCAAGCTCAACCCGGCGGTAGAGACGGTGTTTCTGCTGCCTCAGGCCGAACTGCAGTGCATCTCCAGCACGCTGGTGCGCGAGATTGCGCAGCTGGGCGGCGATGTGTCGCAGATGGTGAACACCCACGTGGGTGCGAACCTCAGGCCAGCGCCATTGCAGGCTTGAGCCAGGAGAGATCGCCATGGCCCTGCTGATCACCGACGAATGCATCAACTGCGATGTGTGCGAGCCCGAGTGCCCGAACCAGGCCATCTACATGGGCGAGGAGATCTACGAGATCGACCCGTCGCTCTGCACCGAGTGCGTGGGCCATTTTGACGAGCCGCAGTGCGTGCAGGTCTGCCCGGTGAGCTGCATCCCCATCCACCCGGACCACATCGAATCGCGCGAAACGCTCTGGCAGAAATACCAGCGAC
The DNA here is from genome assembly GCA_038213545.1 of Burkholderiales bacterium. Classification (GTDB taxonomy): domain Bacteria; phylum Pseudomonadota; class Gammaproteobacteria; order Burkholderiales; family Burkholderiaceae_C; genus Hydrogenophaga. The sequence goes on along the minus strand of JBBQSX010000051.1, from coordinate 8,532 downwards.
TGCAAAAGGCGGGTCAGCCCTTGTCGGTCCCGGGTGACGTGCCTTCCTCCGGCGTGCCTTCCGCAGGCACCTGATCCGCCTTCACCGGGCGTGGCGGTTTCGGCCGCGGCGGCTTGCTGGTGTGGATGAGTGCGGTTGCCTTGTCCATCTCTCCGGCGATCAACTGAGGCAAAGCCTTGAGGCTGCGGTCCAGCGCCTGAGCGATGGCAATGCGGTCGTCGGGAGAAGGTTTCTTCAACACCCAGTTCGCCACTTCGTTCTTGTTGCCCGGGTGGCCGATGCCCACCCGCAGCCGCCAGTAGTCCGGGCTGCCGAGTTGGGCATGGATGTCGCGCAGCCCGTTGTGGCCGGCGTGTCCACCACCTTTCTTGAGCTTCACCTCGCCGGGTGGCAGGTCCAGTTCGTCGTGTACCACCAGCACTTCTTCGGGCGCGATCTTGAAGAAACGCGCCACCGACGCTACCGACTTTCCCGAGAGATTCATGAAGGTCTGCGGCTCCACCAGCCAGACGCTGTGGCCCGCCACATTGGCGCGCGCCACCAGACCGAAGTGACCCCGCTCCATTTGCAGCGACGTCTTGAGCAGGCGGGCAGCCTCGTCCACCCACCAGAAGCCGGCGTTGTGGCGCGTGTGTTCGTAGTCCGGGCCGGGGTTGCCCAGGCCGGCAATGAGTTTGATCATGGGGTCGGATTATCGGCAGGTATGGGACGCTGAATGCAGAACGGCCCGCGTGAGCGGGCCGTTTTGAGGAAGTCATCGGTCTGAAGACAGATTACTTCTTCTTGCCTTTTGCCGCGCCTTTTTTGTCGTCGACCGGAGCGGCCACAACAGCCACCACCACGTCTTCAACCGGCTCCACCACGGTGGCGATGGTCAGGTTCTTGCGGCCGTGCATCACCAGCTTGATGCCCTTGGGCAGCTTGATGTCGCCGGTGTGAACCGTACCGCCCTTGACGACTTCACCAAGGTCAACCGTGATGTGCTCGGGCAGCTGGGTGGCCAGGCACTCGATTTCGATCTCAGTCATCACGTGGTTGATCACGCACTTGTCGGTCTTGACCGCAGGAGCGTTCTCTTCGTTGATGAAGTGCAGAGGCACTTTCTTGTGCAGACGGGTCTTGTCGTTCACACGCTGGAAGTCCACGTGCAGCACGAGTGGTTTGTAGGGGTGGTACTGCACATCGCGCAGCAGCACTTTTTGTACCGTGCCGGCCACGTCCATGTCGAGGATGGACGAGTGGAACGCTTCCTTCTTGAGGGCGTGCCACAAGGCGTTGTGATCGAGTTCGATTGTGACTGCAGGTGTTTCACCACCAAAGACGATACCGGGCGTGCGGCCGGTGTTGCGGAGACGGCGGCTCGCACCCGTACCCTGCTTGGCGCGCTCAAAAGCGACGAATTGCATAACTGACTCCTGTGGAGGGGTTCCGCGACCAGAACGCCTCTGTTTCAAAAGAGCGACCTCCACCATGGAGGCCACCCGCCTTTGTTGCCTTCAGGGACTCTTAGAAGAGGTTGTCCTGATCGGCAAACAAACTCATCACCGACTCGCCAGAGGCAATCCGCGCGATGGTTTCAGCCATCAGCGGTGCCACGGAGAGTTGGCGGATCTTGGCGCAAGCCTGGGCGGCTTGCGACAGGGGAATCGTATTGGTCACCACCACCTCGTCGAGGGCGCTGCCTTTGGCAATGCGCTCGATGGCCGGGCCTGAGAAGATCGGGTGGGTGCAGTACGCGTAAACGTGCTTGGCGCCGCGCTCCTTGAGCACCTCGGCGGCTTTGACCAGCGTGCCCGCGGTGTCGATCATGTCGTCCATGATCACGCAATTGCGGCCGTCGATGTCTCCAATGACGTGCATGACTTCCGACACGTTCGCCTTGGGCCGGCGTTTGTCGATGATGGCCATATCGCAATTGAGCTGCTTGGCCAGTGCGCGGGCCCGCACCACACCGCCCACGTCGGGCGAGACCACCAGCAGGTCGGGGTAATTTTTCTGACGCAGGTCGCCCAACAGCACGGGCGAGGCGTAGATATTGTCCACCGGAATATCGAAGAAGCCCTGGATCTGGTCGGCGTGCAGGTCCATCGTCAGCACGCGGTTCACGCCCACGGCGGTCAGCATGTTGGCCACCACCTTGGCCGAGATCGGCACACGGCCGGAACGCGGGCGGCGGTCCTGGCGGGCGTAACCGAAGTAAGGGATGACGGCCGAGATGCTCACAGCCGATGCGCGCTTGAGCGCGTCAACCATGATGATGAGTTCCATCAGGTTCTCGTTGGTCGGCGAGCAGGTGGACTGGATCACGAACACGTGGCGCGCGCGCACGTTTTGGGTGATCTCCACAGTGACTTCACCATCGGAGAAGCGCCCCACATTGGCCGCACCGAGTTGGGTGCCCAGATGTTGTGCAATTTCCGCGGCCAACACCGGATTGGCGTTGCCGGTGAAGATCATGAAATCCGGCGGCTGAACTTGCATGGGGTTCCCAGCTGTTTGAGCGACGGCCCAGATGGATCGCCGTCAAAAAATGGCCGTTGGTGAAACGGCCGGTTGGGTACGTGATGTGATGAAAACGGGTGGCAGGGGAGGAAGGACTCGAACCCTCGCATGCTGGAATCAAAATCCAGTGCCTTTACCAACTTGGCGACTCCCCTACGCAGGTGGTCTGTTCAACGTGAAGCCGCACAGACCACCAAAAAAACCTTGTCGCAGGTTGCACAACCACTGCCTGGGCTGAACGCTTGCCGATTCTAATCGGGGCACCAGTCGAGCAATGGATGGACATCCATGTTGCTGCATTCACGAACCGTCCAGTCGCTCGGGGCGTTGGCCAGTTGCATGGTCTGCGGCATTCGCGCAAACACCGCCGTGCCCGATCCGGTCATGCGCCCCTGCAAACCTTGGTCTTCCAACCACTGAATACAGTGCCCTACATCGGGACACAGCGCCTGCGCCACGGGTTGAAGATCGTTGCGTCCGAATTCCAGGATTTCCTGAATATCGATCACCCCAATCGCTTGGGCATCTTCTTTCGAGTCGTTTGCAGCAAAGCCTTGGATTGTAGCAGTTTTTGTGTTCCGTTTGAGCTCTGGCGCGCCGAAGATGGCTTGGGTGGATGCTCCGCCGGGCGGCTTCACCACCACGAACCGGGCCTCGGGCAGTTGCACCGGCGTCAGTTGTTCGCCCACGCCTTCGACCCAGGCGTGCCGTCCACCGATGAAAAAAGGCACATCAGCGCCCAGTGTGAGCCCGATCGCCGCGAGCTCAGAGCGCGTCAGGCTCAGCCCCCACAAGCGGTTGAGGGCCAGCAGGGTGGTGGCCGCGTCCGACGAGCCGCCGCCCATGCCGGCTTCGGCTGGCAGATGCTTTTCCAGTGCGATGTGCACGCCGTGGGTGCAGCCGGTGGCGACCTGCAGTGCCCGGGCCGCACGTACCGAGAGGTCTTCGGCCGGCAGCGATCCTGGCGTGAGGTCTTCGCGGCTGATGTGGCCTCCGGGCCGGCACTCGAAATTCAGGCGGTCACACCAGTCGATCAGCATGAAGACCGATTGAAGCAGGTGATAGCCGTCGTGGCGACGCCCGGTGATGTGCAGGAACAGATTGAGCTTGGCAGGCGCGGGTACATCGAGCAGGCGACGCAAGCTGGTCCTGCGACTCATGGTTGTACGACGACCCGAAGCTCGGCCGTGGGCACGGGCGAGATGCGGCGAGCCGTGATGCGCCCTTCAGGTTGCCGGCTCAGATCGGCCTGCCAGCCCGGCACGTCATCCGACCGCCCGCGCAGCCAACCAAAGAGGGCGACCACCGGCACGGGCGTACCGCTGAGTTCGGCGGTGAGTTCGTCCAGGCTGCCCCGTCGCGTGACCTGACCACCCAGGCGCATCTCTGCATTGCCGGGGGACCACACCACAGTGGCCAGCGACGTGCCCAGCGGCGTTGTGAGTTGCAGTTCGCCTTGGGCGGGTGTGCCGCGCAGGTCAAAGCCGGCCGAGAACGACTGGGGCGGAACGCTCTGTACGGTCATGGCCAGGCGCCCACTCCAGAGCTCTTCACCCGGCTGTACAGCGCGTTGCGGCGTGGCACAGGCCGTCAGCAAGGCCACCATGGCCAACAGCCCGGACCATTTCATGGTTTGACGCGCAGGCGCTTGAGCGTTCCCTGGAGGGTCTCGTTGTCGGCGGAGAGCATCAGACCCTCCCGCCAGATCTTGAGTGCCTGGTCTCGTTGTCCTTGGGACCACAACACTTCGCCGAGGTGTGCCGCTATCTCCGGATCAGGCCGCTTGCCATAGGCGGCCTGCAGGATCTCGGCCGCGCGCGCCGTGTTGCCGAGGCGGAATTCGACCCAGCCCAGGCTGTCCTGGATGTATGCATCGCCCGGCGCAAGTTCCACCGCTTTCTCGATCAGCTTTTTGGCTTCAGGAAGGCGCACATTGCGGTCGGCCAACGAATAGCCCAGCGCGTTGTACGCGTGGTGGAAATCCGGTTTGGCTGCAATGAGCGCCTTCAGCAGCACTTCCATATCCCCCGGCTTGCCTGCCTTCTCCGCCATCATGGCCTGGTCGTACCGCAGATCGGCCTCGTCGGGGAAGCGGGCCACCGCTTCGCCATAAACCTCATAAGCTTCCTTCCAGGCCTTGAAGTCGCGCAACAGCTGTGCTTCGGCCACAAGCTTGAGACGGGCGTCTTCCGGGCGGCGTTCGGGTTGGCTGCGCAACAAAGCCCGGGCTTGTGGCATCTGGCCTTGTCGGGCCAGCAAGGACGCGCGGCGCATCTGCGCTGCCATGACGTCATCCGCGTTTTCAATGCGGTCCAACCAGGCATTGGCGGCCGCGAAGTCCCGACGTTTCTCTGCGATCTGCGCCATCATCAAATATGCCTGCGTGAGGCCACGGGCCGAACGTTCGTCACCCGCTTGACGGGCCAGCGCGATGTACTTTTCAAGTGACGCAGTGGCTGCGGGCAGGGTGTTTTCTTGCAGTTGCAACGAACCGAGCAAGAGCCAGGGCTCTGCCTGATCGGGTTGGCGAGCGGTGATTTTTTCGAGCTGGGCGCGGGCTTCCACGTTGCGCTGCGTGTCGATGAGGACACGCGCATAGGCCAGCGCAACAGCCGTGTCGGCGGAGGTGTTGATGCTGCTGGTCTCGAGCTGCTGACGCACGATGGGCTCGGCCTGTGGCTCGCCGCGCTCCATCAGCTCCAGCGCCAGCAGCGCCGGGAAGGGAGAGCCGGGTTCGGCCGTGTGACCGAGCCGTGCCGAGACCAGCGCTTCGCGCAGCTGGTCTTGCGCGAAGTACATGCGGCCAATCGACGTGAAGGCCGGGGCCGCATGGGCGGGCTGTTTGAGGTAAGGACCAAGGGCTTCCCGAACCACCGCTGCCGCCTGGTTCTTGTCGGTCACTCGCGAGTAGGTCTGGGGGATCGCGTTGATGGTGTCATTGCGATCCGCTGCCGATGCCTCGCTCAGAATGGCTTGCAGCACCGGCCCCGTTTCGCCGACACGGTTGAGGGCCAACAGTATCTGCAGTTCAAAGCGCCGGGCTTCTGCGCTGCCGGGCAATTCTTGTATCCAGGCGCGTGCGGCTGCCAGCGCGGCATCGCCGGACCTGGCCTGCAAGGCCACTTCAACAGCTCGACGGTAGAGCTGGGGGTCGCGCTGTTTGCGCGCCGCGTCCAGGATGAACGAATACCCCGTGCCGGGCTCGCCCGCCCGAACGTTGAGTTCGCCCAGGAGCAGTTGGTAGAACAGGGGTGCGTTCAGCGCTGAATTGACCACGTTGCCTGAGGCCGGGGTTGCCACAGTCGCTGGTTCCTGGGGAGCGGGTGTGGACTGCGCCGATGCACCCCAGACACAAGAGGCCGCAGCCAACGCGATGGCCGTTTCTCGAACCAGCCTTGCCGGATTCACCAGTCGCCAACTGGGTGGGTGAGCACGCTGGGTGGACGAGCCTTCGACACGGTGCAAGGTATTCATCGGGTCATGATAATGGAAGGTTTTTGGGGCGCAGGCGTCTGATCTGAAGACCGCACAAGCGTTCCGGATGCTTGAAAGAAAACACCGTCCCATGCCCGAACTCCCCGAAGTTGAAGTCACCCGGCGCAGCTTCGCCGACCGCATTGCCGGGGCCTCGATCCTGCGCCTGCAGATGGGCAAGCCGCTGCGTTGGCCTTTGGGTTGTGAGGAGCAGTCCTTGCAGGGCCGATCGGTGATGTCGGTGACCCGGCGTGGCAAATACCTTCTGCTCAATCTCGATCGGGGTCTTTTGCTGGTGCATCTGGGCATGTCGGGCAGCCTGCAGTTTGGTCAGAGCTTGCCGCCACGCGGCGTTCACGATCATTTCGAATTGTTGACGACCCGCGGTACCCTGAGATTGCACGATCCCCGGCGGTTCGGCGCGGTGGTCCACGCCGATGCGCTGGACAGCGCCACGGCGACCAAGCTGCTGGGCGGCCTGGGCGTGGAGCCGCTGGAGGCCGGCTTTGATCCTTTGGCGTTTCACCGCGCCTTGCAGCTGCGTCGCTCGGCGATCAAGCAGGTGTTGTTGTCCGGTGACATCGTGGTGGGCGTGGGCAACATCTACGCCTCGGAGGCCTTGTTCATGGCCGGCATACGCCCCACGTTGCGTGCAGATCGACTAAGCAAGCCACGTGTGGAGCGCTTGCACAGCGCGATTGTTCAAGTGCTTACCCGCGCTGTGGCGCTGGGCGGCAGTACCTTGCGGGATTTCTCCAGCGCCGAGGGTCAGTCGGGCTATTTTCAGCTCGACGCGTTTGTGTACGGTCGGGAGGGGCAGCCATGCAGGGTCTGTGCTGCACCCGTCAAGGCCATTCGCCAGGGGCAACGTTCGACGTTCTTCTGCACCACCTGCCAGAAGAGTTGATCGCCGGATGCACCCGGCTGTCGGGCATGCGGGCCGCCCGGTTTTGCGAAGGAGGCCGATGCTATATTGATTGGTGGTTACAACATCAGACCTATGAGTTTCAATCAGGAATTTGATCAACACGGCGTGTGGCGCAAGCAGTTTGCCCTTCGCTTGCGCCTGCTCGCCGAATGGTTGACGGACCACGATCTGATGGAGCCGGGCATTCGCGAGCGCCTGGACGGCCTGCACGCCCAGGTCAAGAACGACAAGATCATGGTGGCCTTCGTGGCCGAGTTTTCCCGCGGGAAATCGGAGCTGATCAACGCGGTGTTCTTTGCCGGTTATGGTCGCCGGATCATGCCGGCAAGCGCCGGTCGCACCACCATGTGTCCTACCGAGCTGGGATACGACGCTGAAGTGCCGCCCTGCCTTCGGCTGTTGCCCATTGAAACCCGGCTGCAACCCCTGTCCTTGCTCGATTGGCGCAACGCGCCAGACAAGTGGGAACGGGTTGACCTGGATGTGAACGACCCCAAGCAGCTGGCACGCGCGATTCAGAAGGTGGCTGAGGTGCGTCGTGTGACGCTGGATGAAGCACGCAGTCTGGGTTTCTGGAGCGACGAAGCGCCAGAAGACAACCCCCTGACCGGCGCCGATGGCACGGTGGAGGTGCCCAAGTGGCGCCACGCCCTGATCAACATGGCGCACCCTTTGCTCAAACAGGGCTTGGTGATTCTGGACACTCCCGGGCTCAATGCCATTGGTGCTGAACCCGAGCTGACCGTGAGTCTGTTGCCGCAGGCGCAAGCCGTGGTGTTCATCCTGGCCGCCGACACCGGCGTGACCAAGTCCGACCTCACCATCTGGCGCCAGCACCTCTCCGTGCTGGGCGAGGGCAAGGAGTCGCGCCTGGTGGTGCTCAACAAGATCGACACCATGTGGGATGCGCTCAGTTCGCCTGAGCAGGTGCAGCTTCAGATCGCCTCACAACGCACCGACTCGGCCGAAATCCTGGGGCTCTCGCCACACCAGGTGATTGCGGTGTCTGCACAGAAGGGCCTGTTGGCGAAAGTGAGTCGCGACGAGAAGTTGCTTCAGGCCAGCAACTTGCTGGAACTCGAAGCCGCGCTGGGCGTGGGCCTGCTGGGACAGCGTCGCAAGATTCTGGGTGCCGCAGTGGCGCAAGGCATTGCTGCCCTGCGTGAGGAAACCGGGCGCCTGGTTCACACCCGGCTGCGCGATCTGGTGGAGCAGATGCAGGAGCTGGAAGGGTTGCGCGGCAAAAACACGGGTGTGATCAAACAGATGCGCCTGCGCATCGAGCAGGAGCAGGCTGAATTCGATGCCAGCGGCGCGAAGATCCAGGCCGTGCGTTCGGTGCACCTTCGGCTGCTGAAAGATGTGTTTGCGCTGCTCAGCTCGACACAGCTCAAGGGAGAGGTCGCGGAGCTGGCGCGTGCGCTGAAGCAGCCGGGCATCAAGCTCGGTGTCAAACGCATTTACGGCAAAACCTTCGATCGCCTGCGTGCCGACCTCCAGCAGGCCAACGAGCTGGCTGCGCAGATCCAGTCCATGTTGGAGGGCAGCTTCAAAGGACTGAACGCCGAGTACGGTTTTTCCTTGCAGGCACCTGAGCCGCCGCCCCTGGCCCAGTTCATCCAAGAGCT